>JAMPAW010000254.1 GCA_023666975.1 Clostridium sp. | reverse complement strand
TGTTAACTCCTCCAAGTGAAGTGCCGTTTTGCTCATACTCCACTCTGGCAACCACTTCTCCGCTTTTAACCGGTGCAGTATCCTTTGTGATAACCAATTTTTTGCTTACCTCACCGGCACCTGCATTTCCGATAAACACATAACTAAAATTATTTTCCGCTTTGACCGACACCTGATTCTTGACCCCGCCGGTGATATCCAGCTGCTCATTGCCGTCCAACACATCGCTGTCCTCATAAATATTGCAGTTTGCAAATCCGTAATCCAGCAGCCTGGCAGCATCGGAATACCGGATATCTTTGGTCTTTGAACCCATAACCACTGCAATCAAAGTAGTACCGTTCCTCGTTGCCGTCGCCGACATGGAAAAACCGGCAGCCGAAGTATAACCGGTTTTTAAACCGTTGGCACCCTCATATTTTTTTAAAAATTTATTGGTGTTGGCAAGCCCGAATTCGGAATCCCCTCTCTTTGTACTGTGTACAATCGTGTCCATCCAAATCGTCGTATAATCCAATACTTCCGGGTGCTTTAACAGGATTTCCCGCGAGAGAATAGCAATATCTCTGGCACTCATCACATGATCTTTCGCTTCTAATCCACAGGCATTGGCAAAGCTGGTATTATTCATTCCAAGCTCTTTCGCTTTTTCATTCATCATTGCCACAAACGCTTCCTCGCTTCCGGCAATGGCTTCCCCAATAGCTACAGCCGCATCATTAGCCGAAGAGACGATCATACACTTCAACATGTCTTCAACAGACTGGGTTTCCCCTACCTCTAAATATACCTGACTTCCTCCCATACTGGCAGCATGTTCGGACACGGTTATCGTTCCGTCCAAACTCAATTGTCCGGAAGAAATAGCATCAAATGCCAGCAGCATAGTCATAATCTTGGTTACGGAAGCCGGCCGTCTTGCCGTATCTGCATCTTTTTCAAAAATGACCTGACCACTGTTTAATTCCATCAGCAAAGCGGAAGGGGATTCAATATGCAAAGCTCCTGACGTACTTTCCTTTATTCCCTCATCCTTTGTTCCTTCTTCCTGTGTATCCGCAGTATTCCCGTCTTCTGTTCCGGATACCGGAAAGACCGGAGCAAAACACAATAAAACCGTCAAAATAATACTGACCAAAACTCGTTTCTTCACTGAAAGCTACCCATAATCTCTTTCTTACAGTGTATTAAATTCAGTCTAAATTTATTCATTGCGCAGGCAATCTTCCTTTGTAATTACCCCGTACACGATTCTGTGGTCCCCTGTTCTTTCCTTCGACAAGTTATATGCCCTGACAAACCGTTCTTTGGCCTCTTTCAGTTTTTCCTTGTCGTTTGCATATAAAACGGCAATCACGTCATCTCTTCTGATCTTATCACCCAAATGCTTTTCCAGATGAATGCCAACCGTCAAATCAATTACACTGTCCTTGGTCTGCCTTCCGCCGCCCAGAATTAGAGATGTCATTCCGATTTCCTGATTATTGCATGCCGAGAGATATAGATATTCCTCATCTCGAATTTCCAAGGCACTGACATAAGCGGTATCCCCGCAGGAATTGGCCACTTTAACCAGCAAATCTTTTCCGGTAATTGTCTCGGCAATTTCTGCTTTTTCCAATCGGTCTGTGTCCTCTAAACAGCCGGTGTCTCCTCCCTGAGCCGCCACAAATTCCTTTAACTTCGCAAAAGCCTTTCCCGAAGATATTGTGTTTTCAATCAAGGCAAATGCTTCGTCTTCGGAAGCAGCCCGTTTTGCTGCCAGAAGCATATGACAGGCAAGGACTTTGGAAACCTCCATCAGCCGCTTTTCCCCGTTACCTTTCAGGCATTCCACAGCCTCTTCCACCTCTAAGATATTTCCCACGGCATTGCCTAGCGGTTCATTCATATCCGTGATAACCGCAATCGTTTCTCTGCCTGACAGCGTCCCGATTGCCACCATGGTCTTTGCCAGCAGCCTTGCATCCTCTAATGTTTTCATAAATGCTCCCGTACCGACTTTGACATCTAGTACAATGGCGTCTGCACCTGCCGCCAGCTTTTTGCTCATTATGCTTGCCGCAATCATGGATATATTTTCAACGGTTGCCGTAACATCCCGCAGTGCATATATTTTTTTGTCCGCCGGAGCCAGATTGGCGGTCTGCCCTACGATCGCCAGCCCCACACGGTTCACCTGACGAATAAAATCTTCCTCTGGGATTGCGGTTTGAAAACCCGGTATTCCTTCCAATTTGTCAATCGTTCCTCCGGTATGTCCGAGACCTCTTCCGCTCATCTTGGCAACCGGTACACCGAGGCTTGCCAGAATGGGACCGATAATCAAACTGGTCTTATCCCCCACCCCGCCCGTTGAATGCTTGTCAACCTTGATTCCTTCAATGGCAGACAAATCCAGACGGTCACCGCTGTCAGCCATAGCCAGCGTAAGCTCTGTCGTTTCCTCATGATTCATTCCCTGAAAATAGACCGCCATCAGAAATGCCGCCATCTGATAATCCGGAATAGTCCCTGCAGTAAAGCCGTCGACAAGGTAAATAATTTCTTCCCTGTCAAGAACAAAGCCGTCTCTCTTTTTCATGATAATGTCGCATGTATTCATCTTTTCCTCCCAAGCATTCTGATCTCTGTATTCCGGAAAACTCCGAAAAATATCCTGTTTACAATATCACCTTCACCGGACATTTATCCCTGCATAACCCGCAATGTGTACACTTATCCTGATCAATATGGGCAATATTATTTTCCACGGTAATCGCATCTGCAGGACAGTTCTTAGCGCACAAACCACAGCCAATGCAGCCTGCCTGACAGACCTTTTTTACCTCTACTCCTTTGTCCCTTGAGCTGCACTTGACATGACAGGTTGCGTCCTCCGGAACCAGCTCAATTAAATGCAGCGGACATTCTGCCACGCACTTGCCGCAGGCCCTGCATTTTTCCGGATTAACAACGGCAATTCCGTCTACAATATCTATGGCGTCAAAAGGACAGACCCTTTTACAGTTTCCGTAGCCGATACAACCGTATGCACATGCCTTTGCACCGCCTCCCGGATTATTTAATGCCAGCCGGCAATCGCGCGGACCCACATATTCGTAATTGTCCTTTGCAGCTTCACAGGTCCCCGCACACTTTACATACGCCGTCATTTTCACCTGCTCGCCTGCTTTTACGCCCATAATTTCGGCAATTTTGTCCGCACACACTGCACCGCCGACCGGACAGCCGTTTACCGGTGCCTCTCCGTTTGCTATCGCTGCCGCCAGACCATCACAGCCCGGAAAACCGCACCCGCCACAGTTATTACCGGGCAGAGCTTCCCTTACTGCAGTTTCCCTCTCGTCTACTTCCACGGCAAACTTTTCGCCTGCAATTCCCAACAATATTCCGATAATGACACCGGTTCCTCCGACCATCGCCGCTGCCAGTATAATTGATACAATACTCATATCGTATTCCCCCTCACTTAATCAGGCCGGAAAACCCGAAAAATGCCATTGCCATCAAGCCGGCAGTTATCAGTACAATAGGTGTCCCCCGAAAGGATTCGGGAATATCGTTATATTCTATCTTTTCCCGGATTCCCGCCATAATGACAATCGCCACGGTAAAACCTACTGCCGTGCCAAATCCGTTTAACACAGACTCGACAAAACCATAGGATTTCTGAACATTGATAAGTGCCACACCAAGCACGGCACAGTTCGTGGTAATCAGCGGCAGGTATACACCCAGTGCGGAATACAGTGCCGGAACACATTTTTTCAGAAACATTTCCACAAACTGAACCAGGGCTGCAATGACCAGAATAAACACAATGGTCTGCAGATAGGTAATGTTTAACGGTGTTAAAATAAACGTATAAATCAGGCTTGCCACAGCAGAGGCAACAGTGATGACAAAGATAACTGCCCCTCCCATGCCTGCCGCCGTATTCACTTTCTTGGATACGCCGATAAAGGGACAAAGCCCCAGAAACTGGCTTAACACCACATTATTGACCAGTGCGGCTCCCACCGCAATCAAAAATAAATTCATCGCTCTGCCTCCTTTTCCTTCTTAACACTCTCCTCCGTAAAAGTCTTTCCTCCGCACAGGGTATTTGTACACCCTGCACAGCTGTTTTCCCGTTCACAGACCGAAACCGCATTTCCCTGCCGCTTCGCCGTATTTATCCGCACCTTATTCTGCACGGCAATCAGACAGGCAAGCACAAAAAATGCTCCCGGCGCAAGAATCAAAATCGTTACCGGTTCATAAGCGGAAGGCATCAGTCTCACGC
>JAMPAW010000253.1 GCA_023666975.1 Clostridium sp. | reverse complement strand
GTCACTCCAACTCTTTAAAATTCTGCTACCGTGTCTTTATGGTCTGAGGGCTTTTTGTCAAGATAGTCTTCCTCATACCTTGGCAGCGCCACCATCGTATAATCATGCTTCATTGCCGGTATGATTTTCTCCGTTAAATCCTTCGTAGCAAATTTGATACTTGAAGTATTGATACACGGGTGGCAGCCTACCTCTGCCCCCTGCAACACTTCTTCGTCAATGACAAGCCTTACCTTGTTTTCCTTGTCGTTCATAAGCCCCATAACGCTGACGGAACCCGGTGTAATATCAAGATATTGCTCCATATAACTTTCCTTTGCAAAGGAAAGCCTTGATACGCCCAGCTCCTTTGACAGGTCCTTTGTCTTAAATTTCTTATCTCCCGGCATCATCAACAGATAAAAGTCTGTTTCCTGACGGTTGCATAGAAATAGATTCTTGCAGATTGTCGCCTGCAATGCCTTATCTATCTCCTCACAAACCTCCATTGCCATGGCCGCCTCATGGTCAAGCCTCTTATATTCTATTCCGAGTTTGTCGAGAAAATCATAGGTTCTGACTTCCTTTTCCAGTCTCCCATTACAATCCACGGGGCGCCCATTTTTAAGCTCCAACATTTGTAAGTCCTCTTAATCTCTATATTCTGAAAAGCAATTCCCACATGGTATATTGCCTTCGTTCCTTGAATCGCGAATACTTGCCATACCGCCGCCTACTGTTCCGGAACTACCGCAAAAAATACCAATTCATCATCGCCCACGTTGATAAGGCTATGACTGTGCCCCTTTGGACAATAATGACAGTCACCCTTTACAAGCTCCTCCTCGCCATCATCATACAGACATTTTGCCACACCATCTAAAATATATATTATTTCGCTGTTTCCATCATGTTTATGATAGCCAATAGAAGAGCCAACAGGAAGCTTCCCATACATAATCTTTCCCAGCTCATCCACACGCATTTTGGCAATCAATTCTCCCTTGCCACCCTTAAACTCAGGTATTCTTGTTTCATCCATTTTATCAAATTCTATTTTCACTTCGCTGCTGCCTCCTCAAGACATATGCTCTACAAAATTTTTTCGCACCTTCTTAAAATTCATATTCTCTTATCTCACCCCTATTGGTTCCCAAATTTTAAACGGTTCGACCATGCCGACATTCCCCTAAGAACCGGCAAAATCGGTTCCATATATTCGCTTTTTGCCAAAAAAGCATTTCTCACTTTATTTGCTAAAATCTCATTCCCACTTTTTTCAAGTGCCTTCTGATAATACATTTCAGCTCGCTTTTCTGCTGTTTCATTTGTTTTCAAATAATCACGCATAATTGCCTCATCATCCGCACCAAGCGTCATCATATACAAGGCTGATATGATACCACACCGGTCTTTTCCCTCCGTACAGTGCCAAAGAACCGCTCCCTCTCTGTCTGAAGCCAGGATAATTTTCATCACCTTTTTTATCTGTTCTACCGATGAATCCGTAGTTACAATATCCCGGTACAACCCCGCCATATCCGGCACAGCCCCTGCCCCTGCCATAGAATCGGTATTCTTTTCGTGGGATATTCCAATCATAGCCTCGTCAAACAGCGGAATAGAATAATAACAAACACCATCAACCACTCTGTCCGGTGCTTCTTCCCGCTCCATACCGGTTCGCAAATCAATCACGGTTTGCAAATGACATGTATTCCTTAAAATTTCCACATCCCCATCCGTCATATCATGCAGATGGGCAGCTCTGATGCACAATCTGTTACCATATTCTGAAAAATCTCTGGCATTTCTAATGCCTTCAAACTGTAAAACCATGATTCCCTGTCTCCTGCGTTATCCTTAAATTTTGTGTGTTCAGCAACTCGCATCATCCACCTGTACGTTCCTTTGCCGTCGAATATTTGGCATACCGAAAACACCAGATAATGGTCAACAGGCATCGCCCTCAGGCCCCTGCCAGATATATTATACCAATATGTACATACAATAGCAATGCGGTTTTACTTTGATGTCTATCCGCTCCTCCAAATGCTCACTCATCCAAATGATAATGCAAAAATAGTATCTCCACCTATTACTTACTTAACCTTTCCTTTAGCAGCGTATTTCTGTTTACCACCGTAACATTCCGCACCGCATAGCTTAATGCCTTCTTCGTTCCCACCAGCACCAAAATCTTCTTCGCTCTTGTGATGCCGGTATAAATCAGATTGCGCTGTAGCATAACATAATGGTTCATCAACACCGGCATCACTACGATTGGATATTCAGAACCCTGGGATTTATGAATCGTGGTTGCATAGGCATGTACCAGTTCATCCAGCTCCGTCACGTCATACTCCACCAGCCGATGATCAAAATTAACCGTCAGCGTCCTATTCTCAGCATCCACCGATTCTATCATGCCGATATCGCCATTGAAAACTTCTTTGTCGTAATTGTTCTTAATCTGCATAACCTTGTCTTCGGCTCGGAAAGCATAACCGCTTCTACGCAGTATTTCTTTCGGCATCATCACCGCACCACGTCCTCGCATAAAGATTTCATGCTCAGTCGGATTAAGTGCTTCCTGCAATGCAAGATTAAGATTTGTGGCGCCAACCACACCTCTCTGCATCGGTGTCAGCACCTGTATCTGCTTGGAATCCACATGATAAAATCTTGGCAGCTTTGTCTTTACAAGCTCCACAATCTGCGAGACTACAGCCTCTGCATCCTCATTTTCCATGAAGAAAAAGTCAGCATCCCTGCCATTTGAGATATCCGGCATCTTACCTTCGTTAATCCGATGCGCATTCATAATAATACGGCTTGTCTGCGCCTGCCTGAAAATTCTGGTAAGACGAATCACAGGAAAGCTTCCCGAAGCTATGATGTCCCTTAATACATTCCCGGCTCCTACGGAGGGGAGCTGGTCAATATCTCCCACCATAATCAGTCGCATATTCTGCGGAATTGCTTTTAACAGGGAATTCATAAGCACTACATCAATCATGGAACATTCATCCACAATCAGCACGTCACCTTCTAAAGGATTTTCCTCATTCTTCTGATATCCCTCCGGCGGCTTGCACTCCAACAATCTGTGAATGGTCTTTGCTTCTAACCCAGTGGCTTCTGTCATACGTTTTGCCGCACGTCCCGTAGGCGCTACCAGGAGAATCCTAAGGCCATATGCCTTGTATGCAGAAATAATACCGTGGGTAGTAGTTGTTTTTCCCGTACCCGGTCCTCCGGTAAGCACCATAACCTTTGCCGTAGCAGACTGACGAATAGCATCTCTTTGCACATCATCGTAAGTCATGCCCACCTTCTTTTCAATAGCCTCCACATCCACAGAAAGCGCTTGATTTCCACTCTCCGCTCTGGCTTTCATAAGACCTGTCCACAATCTGTCCGTTGCAGGCGAGGCTGCCAGTTTTTTCATTTTTCCGGCAATCCCGATTTCCGCATAATAAAACGGCGGCAAATAAATTGCCTCTACTGCATTACCCTCTTCATCCAACTTAACAATATCCTTTTCCCGGATGAGTTCCTCTGTTTTCAGCATCTCATCCATAGTCATAATAATATATTCTTCATCTGCCTCTAAAAGCTCACTTGCCGCCTTTATCAGTTGCTGCTTTCTGGCATATACATGCCCTTCGTTACTGAGTTCCGACAAAGTATACATGATTCCACTTCGAAGACGCACAAAGGAATTTTTTTCAAATCCAAGCTTGCCTGCAATCTGGTCCGCCGTTTTAAAACCAATACCCCAAATATCATCCGCCAGCTTATAGGGATTTTCCTTTACTATCGGAATACTGTCGTTGCCGTATTGCTTATATATCTTCGCTGCATAAGATGTACTTACCCCATGGTCTTGCAGAAAAAGCATAACATTCTTAATCTCCTTCTGCCTCTCCCAAGACTCAGCTATCATCTGCACACGTTTCCTGCCAATGCCTTCTACTTCGATTAAAAGCTCCACATTATCCTCGATAATGGTAAAGGTATCTGCGCCATATTTTTGCACAATACGCTTGGCAAATTTCGGCCCCACACCCTTTATCAGGCCGGATCCAAGATATTTCTCCATGCCATAAACGGTTGCCGGCAGCGTTTCTTCCCAGGATTCTGCCACAAACTGTCTGCCATATTTCGCATCCACCTTCCAGTTTCCGTCCACCAAAAGAACAGAACCCACGTTAACATCCAACAGGTTCCCGATGACCGGCACAAGCTCTGCATAATCCTTCACATGACACTTTAGAATGGTGTACCCATTCTCCGGATTCTGATATGTAATTCG
>JAMPAW010000252.1 GCA_023666975.1 Clostridium sp. | reverse complement strand
AGGAAAGTCGGATTGTAATCGGAGGTAGTGAATATGAGCTTAGAAACAACGCAAAACATAACATTGGATTTTACAGTGCCGAGAATCAAAAATATACGGTGTGTGGAGGATGACCGCCAGTCACGAATCATAAAGATATTCGTTACAAATAACGGAGAAGCTTATCCGTTGGATAAATCTTCCATGATTGCACGATATAAAATCCACAAACCTGACCATACCTACATATACAATGAATTGTCAATCAATGACGATGGAACCGTCACGATGACACTGTCAGACCAGGCAACGGCCATACCCGGAATTTTACGTTCTGAATTACAGATTTCTGATTCCGAAAACGGCAGGATTCTCTCTACGATGCCTTTCAATATTATTGTGGAGAAATCTGTCTGTGGCAATAAAGAGATAGAATCGAAAAATGAATCTGATGTTATCAATGACATGATTTGTCATCTGGTTGATTATAACAATCCTCATGAAGTAACAAAATCACAGGTTGGGCTGGGCAACGCTGATAATACGTCCGATAGGGACAAACCTGTCTCTACTGCCCAGCAGGCTGCTTTTGATAAAAAGGTTGATAAAACTACGGTTGCGACTGCTTCTACTCTGGGGCTCATTAAGTCAGGAGCAGATATTACGGTTGATTCCTCCGGTAATGTAACGGTTCATGACAATTCTCATAAACATACGATAAGTAATATATCCGGCATTACAGCTACAGAAAATGAAATCAATGTATTAGACGGTATCACGGCAACCACTACAGAATTAAATTACACGGATGGTGTAACCGGCAATATTCAGGTACAGTTAAATGCAAAAGCTCCGCTTGCAAGTCCCGTATTTACCGGTACGCCGAAAGCGCCAACAGCGTCTGCAGGAACCAGCACCACACAATTGGCGACGACAGAATTTGTAACAACCGGTATTAGTAGTCATGACACATTAAGTACTGCTCATAGTGATATCAGAGAATTAATCACGAGGCTTACGACAAGATTGAATGCGCTGGCTGACAGTGACGATACAACGCTTGACCAGTTAAGCGAGATTGTTTCCTATATCAAGTCAAACAGAACGCTGATTGAAAATGTGACAACGAATAAAGTAAATGTTGCGGATATTGTTGACAATCTTACTACGTCAGCCGCAAATAAGCCCTTATCCTCAAAACAGGGAAAGGTGCTGAAGGATTTATTGGAGGCACTGACATCCGCTGTTGAAAATAAACTTAACTCAGCTTTGGAAAATGCTCTTGAAATTAACGAAAACGGAAATTTAATAGTAAAAGGAGATATTGAGTGTGACAATATTGATAGTTTGAGCAGATTAAATTCTGATTTTCAAAGTTTGAACATGCTTGTGCGCATAGAGCGTAGATTAAAAACCTTCACAGAGTTGTATCAGGTGTATGGTGGATTTTCTTTAAATAATGCTACCATTGGAGAGGCCATAGCTAAAATGCCTGCCGGTTCCCTGTTGGTACAGCAAACGGCAAATATTACAAATACATTTAATTCATCCCTACCCTATGTACATCCATGGAGTGTGCAGATTTGCCGCCCAGGTGATGCAATGAGAGGATATGTGATAGCTGCAAATGCTTTGAATGGAGATGTGTATACAAACACGTTTAAGGAAAATACAGCCGAAGGAGTAACAGAACCCATTCTATCCGGGTGGAGAAAACTTGTCGCAGAAAGTGATGTGGACTGGAAAGCGTTCAAGAAAAATGTTACGGGAAATACGTATATTTCACTGGGTTCTCTTTCTTTCAAAGAGCTTAAGATTCGCTCATCATTTTTCTCGCCTGATGAAGGTGCAAGTGGGATTAATCACATTGAAACAATTATACTTTATCCAGAAGATTTTGTTTTTGACGGAAGTTCTGCGGCTGTTGCCAGAGGCGGATACATATCTACGTCTTATAATGCGTATTGGCAATGGATTTTGAATAAGAGTGGTTTGTACCTTAATTCTGTATGGCATAATGGCACGAGTTATATCGACAATAGTGTCACACAAGTCTATTATAGATAATAAATGCGGAAAATATTTCACGATTCTTTGCCAAAAATTATGAGTGTCTACAATCATATCGAGTTGCCATAAGAGAGTATCATATAAATGAGATATACTCCAAAGAGAATTATGCATTTAAAATATGATAAAAATAGGTTAGAAGAATCCAAGTTTTCTTCTAACCTATTTTTTACGGGGAGAGTCTTACCGTTTCAAGTAATACCTATACACGAAACTTAAAATAATTTTGTGCGGTATTGAGAATCTCTCTCCGGTCAGTTCTTTACAAAGGTATTATCAATAAATGCAAAGAAGGGCTTTTTATGAACCTTGTCGGAATTATCTTTATACCACGCAAAGGCTTCTCTTAATCCCTCGCCCAAATCCTTCTCATCGGGCATAAGCTCATGCTGTTTTGACACATCAAGATAATATTCATAATCATAAAAACTGAAATAATTTCTTTGTTCAATCTTATCAAATACCTCTATGAACTTAACGGATTTTCCGACTAAGCTGTAACACAATTCAACCCATTGACGAATAGATACTGCTTCTTTATTTCCCACATTAAAAATATGTTGTTCAGGTTTTTTTGCCAAAAGGACATCAATGAATCTGCACAAATCCTCTACATGAAAGAATTGCAGCTTCATCTCCCCATCCTTTGGCAGGTAAAAGGCCCTGTCTAAAAGCGCACAATCAAAAACAAATGCTTCTCTGTATACATTATTCATCTGTCCATACAAATATGGTGGACGAAGAATATATGCATGGGGATTTCTTTTTATCAAAGCATTTTCTGCTTCTATCTTATCAATTCCATATTTTCCCCAGAATTTATTAACACTTAACTGTTCACACTCTTTAAATGGTTGTAAACAGTATTCCGGGTACACGGCGCTTGAACTGATTAAAATATATTCGGCATAACTTGCCAGTCCATCCAATAATAAATCAACATCATCTGCAGTATACGCTGTATCTATCACCACATCAAAATGATAATCTCGTAGTAGGTTTCCCGGATGATGCCTGTCCGCCTGGATAAGTTTTACGCCGGGGGATTGCTCTTTTGTGTTTCTGTTGAGCACATATACTTCATATCCCCTTTTGACATAATATTCTGCAATAAATCTACTGACAAATACCGTTCCGCCTGTTACAAGTATTTTTTTCATGCTAACCCCCATGCCGCCTCTGGCGGCAGAAATCTTCCATGAGAAGAATGCCCTTTGGCAAGAGTCCAAATTGCTAAAGTAATTAGAAATTCTTCTCACGCTATCCTCCATTTGGTAATACACTGTACTCACAGAAGATAGCATATTACATATTTTTCTGTCAATGAAAATGTCATATAATTTGGAAAGAACAAATGTTCTAAAAACGCTGTACAAAACAAAATCAGTATGTTATAATCTAAATTGCTTTTGTGGTGCGAAGTTCAAGTTAGTTTTAGTGTAAAATAAGATTTATTGCTAATTCGAATGATGTATAATACTACGAAACAGACTATTTTGTAAACAGTTATGACTATAAATTATGACTTTCATTCGTGTAATTGAAAAAAGTTTGTCTATAAGCCAATGGAAGAAAAGCAAATTACACGAATCTTTCAAATATTACATGAAATTTTGACCGATAGTAGTCAAAGTAATTTTGCAAAGGAGAAATTTTTTATATGCCAGCATTCAAATTACACGCCCCATACCAGCCCACCGGCGACCAGCCGCAGGCAATCGCTGAGCTGGTGAAAGGCTTCAAAGAGGGCAACCAGTTCCAGACTTTGTTGGGCGTCACCGGTTCCGGTAAAACCTTTACGATGGCGAATGTCATTCAGCAGCTTAACAAGCCCACTTTGGTAATAGCGCACAATAAAACCCTTGCTGCGCAGTTGTACGGGGAGTTCAAGGAGTTCTTCCCTGAGAACGCAGTAGAGTACTTTGTGTCCTACTATAATGGAAAATTTTGCGACACTATATATAGTCTGGGATGGCGTACAAAAACACTATATATAGATAATTCGTGAACAATTTGAACCTTGTGAACCATACGAATTTAACGTGACAGTAACCACGATTCGTCGAGAAAGCAGTAGTAAAAGTAACGTAGTGTAGGAAGCTAAAAAATATGGTGTAATTTTGATGGCTTTCTGTTATAATAAAAATAAGGAAATCAAGGAGGTATCAATATGGCTACATCTAGTATATTTGCAAGTTTTGATATAAAAGATAAAGAAACAGCCGAGAGGTTTGTGAAAGCATTAGATGAATCAGCAAACGGACCGGAATGGAAACCAATAGCTCCTGTCAAGCCGCCTCTTACAGATA
>JAMPAW010000251.1 GCA_023666975.1 Clostridium sp. | reverse complement strand
AGAAAAATCGAATCTGCATTGTAAATAAAAGAAAATATATCAATAAAATGATAAAATATGCAATATTGTGTGATGATTTGACCGCAGAAATATATTAAACTTAATTTAAGCAAAAAGTTGCTAGCTTAATATGCGAAAAGGAAAAGGAGGATTTTATTTATGAAACTCAAAAAGTTATTGGCATTATCAATGACAGCAGCTCTTGGTTTATCCTTAGTAGGATGTGGCGGTGGAGACGACACAACAAGCAGTGACGACAATACTACACCGGAAACCAGCGAAGAGAGCGGCAGCGACGAAGGAGATGACAGCACTGGTGGAGAGTCAAGCAGTGACCTTACTTACGGTTCTATCACATTAGGTGAGGATTACACAGACATTACAACCACAATCAAGTGGCTTCACCACAAGACAGACCGTGAAGAAGACGGCACAATACCGGATTTGATCGCTAAGTTCAATGAGGTATATCCGAACATTACGGTTGAGACAGAAGGTGTTACAGACTATGCAGAGGATTCACTGCTTCGTCTTTCTACAGGTGACTGGGGTGACATTATGTTTATCCCGGCTGTTGACAAGCAGGACTTAAGCGATTACTTCATTCCATTCGGAACAACCAGCGAGATGGATGAGTATATCAACTTTGCAAACGCATGGGAGAACGAAGGCATGTGCTACGGCATTGGTTATATGGGTAATGCACAGGGCGTTCTTTACAACAAGAAGGTATTCGAGGATGCAGGAGTAACGACAATTCCTTCTACTCCGGATGAATTTATCGATGCGTTGAAGGCAATCAAAGAGAACACAGATGCAATTCCGCTGTACACAAACTATGCAGCTGAGTGGACCATGGGTGCATGGGACGCTTATGTAGGAAGCGTGTCCAACGGTGATGCTACTTACTTTAACCAGAAGTTTGTTCATGACGCAGACCCGTTCTCAGACAAGGGTGACGGAACAGGACCTTATGCGTTATACAAGATTCTCTATGATGCAGTTGCTGAGGGACTGATTGAAGAGGACTACACAACAACCGACTGGGAAGGCTGTAAGGCAATGATTAACAACGGTGAGATTGGTACTATGGTACTTGGTTCATGGGCTATCGCTCAGATGAAGGCTGCCGGTGACAATCCAGATGATATCGGATATATGCCATTCCCGATTACCGTAGGTGGTACACAGTATGCAAATGCAGGTCCTGACTACAGCTATGCAATCAGCAAGGACGTTTCAGAGGATAATCAGAAGGCAGCAATGGTATTCGTTAAGTGGATGGTTGAAGAGTCAGGCTGGTGTGAATTTGAGGGAGGTTATCCGATCTCTAAGACTGCTGAGACTTCATTCGACTTCAGTTCTGCAACAATCCTTTCTGACGAGCCGTCATTAGAAGGTGAGGAGGATTACCTGAATGAGATGAACTCTGAGAGTGAGCTTTCATTCAATGCAGGTGGTAACCAGAAGATTATGGCTATCGTTGAGGCTGCTGCTACAGGTTCTAAGACATATGATGAGATTATGGCTGAATGGACACAGAAGTGGCAGGATGCTCAGGCTGCTTGTGGAATCACTGCAGAGTAATTAAGATTGATTTTGAAATAGTAAATAATGGGTCAAGGGGGATTCTCCTTGACCCAACTTTTCAGGAGGAAGCGATATGGCGACAGAAAAAGCGAAAAAGGTCAAAGTGAAAGGCGAGAAATCCGCCTTTGCCAACTGGCTGTCCAGCCGAAAAGGCCAAAGGGTTCTGGTCATGATTGCTTTTATGATAGTCCCTCTTTTACTGTTGTTTGTGTTTACTTATCTTCCGTTTGGAGAGATGGTGGGGTACAGTTTCTATAAGATGAAATATATTGGAAAGAGAACTTTCGTAGGACTTCAGAATTATGCAAGTGTATTCCGGCGGGACGACTGCTTCGGTGCCTTGAAACTGAGTCTTTACTATATGTTAGGTTCTCTTATCCAGCTTGCACTCTCACTATATCTGGCAACGGTGTTAAGTTTCAAAGTAAAAGGCGGGAATATTTTCAAAGGCTTTATGTTTTTCCCTTATTTGATTAACGGTATTGCAGTTGGTTTTATTTTTAAATTCTTTTACACAAGAGGCTTTGTGTTTGATACCGTATTACAGTGGTGCGGTTTCAATCTGGATAATCTTCCGTACTGGTTAATGGACCAGAGCGTGAATAACTGGTCATTGGTAGGAACGTCAGTATGGCGGTATTTTGGTCAGAATATGGTATTGTTTATCGGTGCGATTATGTCGGTAGACGGAGATTTGTATGAGGCGGCGATGCTTGACGGGGCCAATAAGTTCCAGCAGTTTATCTATATCATACTGCCAAACATCAAGACGATTGTTACGTTGAACGTGATTCTGTCTATTACAGGTTCACTGAGTGCGTTCGAGCCTCCGTATGTTATTACCAGTGGTGCAAACGGAACCGGTACGTATTTCGTTATTATGCATGAGATTGCGCATACACAGCAAAAGGTAGGTCTGGCATCTGCGATGGCGGTTATCCTTTTGGCAATCATACTGCTATGTACACTTTTGCAGAAGTTGTTCTTTAAATATGTATTCCGGGATTCAGAAGATGATGGCCGTGGAAGTTCTGTGGGTACACAGCAAAGATTAGGAGCGAGGTGATATTGTAATGGATGTAGGACAAAAAATATTAAAAGTAATTGTAACGATATTGAAATATCTTTCTCTCTTGTTCTTTTCGTTTGTTGCAGTATTACCGGTTATTTCCTGTGTGATTACCGCATTTAAGTCGGAGACGGAGTATCAGCAGACCAATGTAATGACATTGCCAGAAAGCTGGCTGAACTTTGACAATTTTGTTCAGGCGTTCCAGCGGGCAAATATGGGCCGTGCATTTATCAATTCAACGATTATCCTGATTGCGGTTTTACTTATCTCGACAATGGTAGGTACACAGCTTGCCTATGTACTGAATCGTTTCCGATTTCCGGGCAATGGTGTGATTCGTAACCTTTTCTTATTTGCAACATTACTTCCGGGTATTGCAATGCAGATTGCCGTATACGAGATTATGTTTAAGCTGGGCTTTATCAATTCGTTGATTGGTTACATCATTATGATGTGTGGTACAGATGTTATTTCCATTTATATCTATATTCAGTTCTTTGAGAATATACCGGATTCATTAGATGAGTCAGCAATTATGGACGGAGCAAATTACTTTACGATTTTCTATAAGATTTTGTTCCCGCTGCTGAAACCGGCTATTGTAACAAGCTGTATCTTAAAGGGCGTGGGAACTTATAACGAGTACTACTGTGCAAACCTTTATCTTCAGGATAAGAAGCTTTATCCGACAGTGGCAACTTCACTGTATACTTTCGTGGGACCACTCGGAAGTAAGTATAACCTGATTTGTGCAGGTGTTATTATTTCCCTGCTGCCGGCGCTGATTGTGTTTATTACCTGCCAGAACCAGATTTACAGTGGTTTGACGTCCGGTTCGGTTAAGGGCTGATTTTCGCAGACACAAGGATGGCAGATATGCCAGTGTGGGAATGGATAACAGACAATTAGAGACAGAGAATTAAATAGCTGAGCGGGTGCAATATATGTTGCACCCGTTTTCGCATACGATAATCGTAATGGAATAGGAAAGATGGATATTGGAGAAGATGGATTATGAGTAAATTCTTTACAGAGGACAATATGTATAACCGTGCGATGACAAAGGTGTTTGACCTTTGTGTATTAAGCCTTTTGACATTTGCCTGCTGTATACCTGTGGTGACGGCAGGAGCCGCATTGACGGCGATGTATGCAGTAATGCTGAAAATGGCGAAGAATCAGGAGGGTCCGGTTGTCAAATCCTTTTTTGCCGAATTCAGAGGGAATCTCAAAGGTTCTTTTGGCGGCTGGCTGGTGATTCTGGCAGGGCTTGCTCTGCTGCTGGTGGATTTGATGCTTTGGACGCAGAATGAAGTGGAGTACAGAAGCGTATTTTACGGGCTGACCGTAGCTATGGTAGCAGCTTTATGCGCTTTGGCAGACTGGTATTTTGCCGTGCGGGCCAAATTCAATGAGACGTCAAAGTCTGCATTGCTGAATGCGGGGAAATTTGCACTCGTATATTTGCCGGCGAGTATCGTCATGGGGGCTTATACGGTAGGAATCGCCTGGCTGGTCATGCACTTTCCGATGGTGATTATGTTTGTGCCGCTGGTGGGATTTACGCTTCTGGGTTACCCCAAGGCTGTGTTTATCCGTGGGAGGTTTGACCGGTATATCGAGAGCCGGGAGGATTTGCAGGCGGAGGAAGACGCTGCGGCAGATGAGGATACTGTGGCAGACGAAAGTGGCGTGGCGGATAAAGACGCTGCGGTAGCTGAGCGTACTGCGGCAGATGAGGACACTGTGG
>JAMPAW010000250.1 GCA_023666975.1 Clostridium sp. | reverse complement strand
TTGTTTAAATCATACTTATCCGAAAAGATAGGGCTTGCCGCCAATGATGAGGATAGGAAAAGTGATGCGGATGAAGCTGGGAACAGCGACCTTAGGGGGCTGAATGTGCTGGTAGCCGAAGACAACGACATTAACTGGGAGGTTATAAGAGAACTGCTCGATATGTATGGAATCACTTCCGACCATGCGGAAAACGGGAAAGAAGCCGTATCCATGATCGAAAGCGCAGATGATGGCAAATATGACCTTATACTAATGGACATCCAAATGCCTATCATGAACGGCAAGGAAGCGGCGATGGAAATACGGAAATCATCCCGGAATTATGTTAAGAATATTCCGATCATAGCTATGACGGCAGATGCTTTTGCCGAGGATATTGAGGCCTGCCTCGCCGCCGGAATGGACGGCCATGCCGCAAAACCTGTGGATATGGATAAACTGTGTCAGGAGATAAGGAACGTAATAAACAGCAGGAAAGTGTTTCCATAAAACATATAATTAACATGAACATAGTCCTGTGCTGTGGGGATTGCCCGGCAGATAATTTTCAACATATCTTCCGGGTAAATTATGAAGTTGTTATTTGTCTTTCAATGGCTGAATTACTTGAAATATTACTAACAAGAATGAGATAATAGTACCAAATACAAATCCTAATGAATGTGTCAAAAAAGACTCCCAGTTATCGTTTGCAACAACAAAATAAAAAATTACTGCAATAACATCAAGTCTGTACCATTTCATTTTAAATTCCTTTGGAAATCGCAAATAACACACCATAAGACACGCAATTAATGCAAAAATACAACCAGAAGCGCCACCGCCATAATTGGGAACATCAGAACTCACAAGCCAGGAAAAAGCTACACCAGCAAATGCACCTCCCATGAAATATACTAGCAACATTTTCCATTTACCTATTAATGGACTAATAAGCGAACTAACTGCTAAAAGACCGAAAATATTTCCACACAAATGATATAATCCATAGTGTAAAAAGCCATCGGTAAACCATCTATAAAATTGTCCGTTTATCCATTGCAGACTGCATGAGCCAAGAATTTCATTAATTTGAGGATAAAAATATTTTATAATATACACAATAATAAACAAAATGGATAAAATTACTGCAACAATATTGAGTTGAAACCACTTTAAAATCTTTGCTTTCATAACTTAATTAACCTCATTTACCCTATTGTCCAATAATCAGGAACTTCATATTCCCGATTATCTTTCATATATCAACACTTCATCCTTTTGGATTTTTTGCAAAAACTCCGGCTCCAGACTTCCAGTTGTCAATATGTCGACACTTTTTTGTAATGCCTCCTCTACTTCTGAATAAAAACCGCACAATGCAAACATTCCTCTTAAATTTCCTTTGTCAATTCTCAAATCAATATCACTTTCCTCGTTATAATCTCCTCTTGCATAAGAACCAAACAAATACACTTTCTCTATTTGATATTTCTCTGCAATAGGAACCACTGCACTTTTTATCCTTTCAAAAGTATAGGTTATATCTGCCATACCGTTCTCCTCCTCATTCTATGTAACAACAATTTCCCCCTACAAACCGGAAGTTATCAGGAAGATACAACTTGTATAAAGATTAATGCTATCAGATTTCAACTATCTCGTAATCTGGTTCTTGCTCGACCATTTCAAGAGGGTAATCACCAGGGTTTGAAAGATGAAGAACCTCACCACCTGTGTTGTAATTGCTCATCCATTCATAAAAATAGTCTTCTGCTTCCTGTTCCGTGTCAAAAATGCCGTCGTCTCCATCCTCTTTGCGATTTGTCGCCCTTAACAATATTAAAAAGTATATCATATCCTTTTTTATAATTCTATATCTTTTACAAAAGCGTGTTATAATTTCCACAAGGTCATTGGCAAATATTTTTATTTGGTAAATACCACGAATGTTAATCTGCGTTGCTTGCCGCAACGGTTCTTTTTCTTTATAATGGCGGTGAAAGGAGGTCATCTCGAATGCTAAGCGAAAACATCAAAGCAATCAGAAAAAACAAAGGACTTTCGCAAGAGGAACTTGCAATTAAATTAAATGTGGTAAGACAAACAATATCAAAATGGGAGCAGGGTTTGTCGGTTCCAGATGCCGATATGCTGATTTCCATATCAGAGGTATTTGAAATACCTGTAAGCACTCTGCTTGGGGAAACGGTTGTTGAGACGAAGGTTGATGATTTAAAAGCCATTTCTGAAAAACTTGAGGTCATAAACCTGCAGCTTGCACATAGGAAAGCCACGAAGCAAAAAGCAATTCATTGGCTGTTTATTTCCTTGTGTGTGGTTATCGTGGCTATTTTTGCAGCCTTAATTGTATTAAATAGTTTTTATTTGGGTTGGGATTATAGCGATCCTGAAACAGCAGTTGCCGGAGTAGTGCTTCATGCATTTGAATGGCTGTTCGTTAGAATAGCGCCGTTTGCATTGCTTGGAGCAATCGTTGGGATTTGCTTAACACGGAAGAAAATGTGAAATTTTGTATATGATTATGCCGCTACTTAAGCTGAATTTATTAAGAAAAGGCGCATGAAACTATTGTAATCATGTGCCTTTACGCTGTTATTTTGATATCAAATGGTTTTCAGATTATGCTGACTGCATGGATTGGCTTTCCAATTCCTTAACTATATCAAGGGATAGTTCCGTAGCCTCTGCTATTTCCTCTAAAGTCATTTTTCCTAATTTTATTAAATAAGTTGCTGTCTTTCTTGCTTTATTCAATTCTGCCTCGTTCCTTATATCCTCCAAAATCTTACTCATGGCTGCAACTCCTTTCTCATCTTTTTTGAAGTATCTTGCTCTCTTCGCAAGTTCTTCATAATTCATATCATCGGGATCGGTGCATGAGAAGTCGTGCATTAACTTACCGATTTCATCATCGCCCCTGTATGTTCCATGCTATTATACATGGGACAACGTTTTTTGAAAACTGAATTTTCTGTGAAAAATTACTACTTGAAAATTATTTATATCAAAAAGTTTATCTTTATGTGCTATCAATTAAAATTACTATATGATATAATGTTACCAACCGAAGCAAGGCGAGGTTGATAACCTGCGCGAGCATCAGCGAGCTTCATTATGATATAATAATTCCAGTTAGCAAACGTTTATGATTGCAAGAGGGAGGAATATTATGGGGAAAAACACCTTAAAAGCAATATTTGCAATGCTCGTAATGGTGATGTTATTTAGCTTTACAGGTATTACAGCGGAAGCAGCAACAACAAAGAAGCTAACTCTTTATGTGGGTGAGCAATTTACATATACATATTCTGGAATAGGTGAAATAAAGTCTGTCAAATCCAGTAAAAAATCAGTCGTGGCGGCAAAACAGACATCCAGTAAAAAATCAGTCGTGGCGGCAAAACAGACATTTGGTAAGTATAACGAAATAACAGCGAAGAAAAAAGGTTCTGCAATCGTCACTGTTAAAGGAACAAAGGGAACATTTTTATCCATACCATGATGGAATTGATTGCAGCAAAACAACTTACAAGATTACCACCAGAAGGGAATTAGATTGTAAATACAGTGATTATACAAAGAAAGTTAAATTTAAAACATCCAAGAAAAATGGCAAGGTTAAAGTAAAGATGAGTATTAACTACAAAAAAGATAATCAAATATATGCCGGTTATACACTCTACTTTTATGATGCAAATAAAACGGTTGTAGGTATCATAGATGATTCCCGTTTTATGACTGGTATCGAAAAGAGTCGCCGGACAGTTACCACTGAGTATGATATGCCGGATGGTGCAACAAGCTATAAGCTTGTAAATAAGAGAGCATACATGAAATATATGAAATAAATATTAAAGGGGGAAATTTTTATGGGAATCAATCCTAATACCGGGAATAATCCTATGTGGAATGCAGCGCGTATTACTAATTTAGAGAAACAACAGCTTGAATATGAAGCAAATGAACCAATTTCCAAAACAAAACGCATATTATCATATATTGTAATGGTGCTGCTTGTATTGGGCTTAATAGGAATTATATTGTTATTTATTTTCTTATAAAAGCAAAGAAAAATCCTTCAACTGTACGCCATTACGGTTGAGGGATTCGATTCTTTGTCAACATGAACTTTTTATCTCTTTTGCCTGTCGGCATATTCATTTAATAAGTTTCTTTTTTAGCAGATTATGTTGAATTTCAAGCCAGGCTATTTCACCGAATATTACGATTAAAAATACAACCATCTGAAATACAATGCTATCCAATTTTTCAAGAAAATATATAAAGACAGATAATGTTATAAACAAGGCACATCCATATATTATCAAATTTCTTCCATGTTTATGATTCCATTCTGACATATCGGTAAGTTCATCTTCTCTTGGAGGAACTTCTCCTGTATTCAATGC
>JAMPAW010000024.1 GCA_023666975.1 Clostridium sp. | reverse complement strand
CGGTAGAGGCATTATTTTCCATTGATGCCCATAAAATAGTAGTGTGTAAATTGCAGCAGTAATGCTAAGCGCAGAAAGTGAGGTTTTATATGAAGAAGCTGTTGAAAAAGAATCAGGTGATTATCACGGCACTGGCCATTATGATTGCAGTGGCGGGCTACCTGAATTTTACCAGTGATAAACAGGTATTGAATACTTCGGTCGAAGATATGGAAAGCGAAGGAGCCAGCGGTAATTCAGATGATGCCACAGTCAGTGCTGCGGTGGAGGATACCGTAGAGGGACAGGAGCTGGCTCTTGAGAATGCAGCAGATGTGGAGGCGGCGGTAGAGGCGGAGACGGATATTCTTGAACAGAAGACCGAGGAAATCGTGGCTGAGCTTGCAGCAGATGAGACGGATATGGATGTCGCCGAGGCAAGCCTTGACGAAAACGGAGACCCGATTGACTCGGACAGAGTTGGCGAAACCGTGCTCACGAACGCTTCAGTCAGTCTGTCCCAGGCAAAATTGAACAGGGAGCAGACACGCTCGAAGGCAAAGGAAATGCTCTTAGAAATCATTAATAACGACAGTTTGTCCGAGGATTCCAAGAAGGATGCGATCAACAAAATGCTTGCGATGACGGAGCGCATGGAAAAAGAAACAGCGGCGGAAACGCAGCTGACGGCTAAAGGTTTTGCTGATTCGATTGTCAGCATTTCCGATGACAGTGTAGATGTAACACTGAGTATCAGTGAATTAACCGATACCCAGCGCACACAGATTGAAGATATTATTACCAGAAAGACCGGATGTGAGCTAAATCAGATTGTGATCACAACAACAAATTGAAATTCATCTAAAAAGATTGCAAAATCCGGGTTAAATTTGGTATACTATACTACATATGATTAGAGTTTTAGTCACGAAGTGGCGAAGGAGGAATGAAAATGGCAGCAGAGACGCAGAACAATGGCACTTATAACGTGAAGGAAGAGGGCGTGTTAGGAGATATTCAGATTGCAGATGAGGTTATCGCAATTATTGCCGGATTAGCGGCTACGGAGGTTGAAGGTGTTGCGAAGATGTACGGCAATATTACAAACGAATTAGTCAGCAGGCTCGGCATGAAGAATCTTTCCAAGGGAGTAAAAGTTTTTGTATCCCCCGATGATGTCAAGGTGGATTTATCATTGGAACTGAAATACGGCTACAGTGTTATGGGAGTATCAAAGAAGGTTCAGGAGAAAGTGAAATCAGCAATTGAGACAATGACCGGATTGGAAGTGTCGGATATCTGTGTGCGGATTGCCGGTGTTGCAATTGCGAAGGAGGAGAGGACGTCAAAAGTATAATGTGGAATAAAGCTGACCAGGGTGCATAAAAGCCATATGCTCTGTGTTAGCTTTATCCTGTTTTTTGGGGAATATACCGAAATAAGCGATGTAGAGGAGATAGATATATGTTAAGAAGCCAGGTAAGGGAAGAGGTATTTAAAATTTTATTCCGGCTTCCGTTTACAGCAAAGGAGGATATGACCGAACAGATTGATCTCTCGATGGAGGAATTGGAGGGAAAAAGTGAGGAGAATATTCATTATATCCGCAGCAAGCTAAATGGGATTTTGGAACGGATTGAGGAAATTGACAAAAAGCTTTCCGAAAACTGTGACGGATGGAGAATAGAGAGAATAGGAAAGGCAGAGCTGGCGATTATGCGGATTGCCGTTTATGAGATACTTTATGAAGAAGAGGTTCCCGACAGCGTGGCGATCAATGAAGCGGTAGAGCTGGCAAAGCTCTACTGTGATGAAAGTGCGAAAGGTTTTGTCAACGCCGTGCTTGGGAAGGTGGAAAAAAGTACGGCTCGTTGACCGATGATCATGCGGGATAGAGAGGATTAAAAATATCATGGCAACGGTTTATTCGGTTTTGCAGATGAATACATACATCAAAAACATGTTTAAAAATGATTATTTACTGCGAAATGTACAGGTAAAAGGGGAATTATCCAATGTAAAATACCACTCTTCCGGACATATTTATTTTACGCTCAAGGAGGAGGGAAGTGCGCTAAACGGTGTGATGTTCCGCTCTGCCCGGACGAGCGGGCTTAACTTTACTCTGGAAAACGGACAGAGTGTGATCGTGGCGGGCAATGTAGATGTCTATGAACGGGACGGCAGATATCAGGTATATGCAAGAGAAATAAAGCCGGACGGAAGAGGCAGCCTTTATGAAGCGTATGAACAATTAAAACAAAAGCTGTACGAAGAAGGCCTTTTTGAATTTGACATCAAGAAGGAAATTCCCAAATATCCAAAGAAGGTAGGCATTGTCACTGCGAGAACCGGTGCTGCGATACAGGATATTCAAAATATCGCAAAGAGGAGAAATCCATATGTGCAGCTCTATTTGTATCCGGCCAAAGTGCAGGGGGAGGGTGCCGCACAAACTATTGTACGAGGGATAGAAGTACTGGACAAAATGGGAATGGATACGATTATCATTGGCCGGGGAGGCGGTTCCATTGAAGACTTATGGCCGTTTAACGAGGAGATTGTGGCAAGGGCCATATATCATGCGCAGACGCCGGTTATTTCCGGGACGGGCCATGAGATTGACAATACGATTGCCGATTATGCAGCGGACTTACGGGCACCAACACCAAGCGCTGCCTGTGAATTGGCAATTCCCGATGTAATGTCAGCGGTCAATCAGCTAAAGCAGTATGAGAACCGGATAAGGCAGTGCATGAGCCGGCAGCTGGTGCAGAGCCGGCAGCGGCTTAGCCTGCTTTCGGCAGAGCTGGATGGTGCCGCCCCGAAAGTGCAGCTGGAAAATCAGAAAATTTATCTGGATTCGCAGCAGGACAGGCTTATACAGGCGGCAAAGCGTAAATTTGCCTACAGACAGCATCAATGCGAAATACTTCTTACGAGGCTGAACGGGTTAAGTCCTACCGCTAAGCTGGTGGGAGGTTATGGATATATCGAAGGAGAAAGTGGGAGACCGGTTTGTTCCGTAGAGGAGATAAAGGAGAGGGACAGATTTTCCGTTACGCTTTGGGACGGAACCATTTTCAGTGAGGTAACGGAGATTAGAAAAAAGGAGACAAGAGATGGCAGAAAAGAGTAAGACCCCAAAAACGGAAGAGTCTTCCAAGCACGTGAATTTGGAGAAAGCATTTGATGAGCTTGAGGAAATTATCGCTAAGCTGGAATCCGATTCCATTCCGTTAAGGGAATCGATTGAACTATACGGAAAAGGTGCCAAGCTTGTGGCCGGCTGCCGGCAGGAGCTTGACGGCATTGAAAAAGAGATGATTGTCATTGAAGAAAATTTTGCCACGGACGAGAAGGAATAGATAAATCAGTACAGACAACGGAATGGAGAAAATGATGGATTTTGAGAAAGAGATGGAAAAACGTGTTAAAGCAGTTGAAACGGTGATTATGCGCTATATGCCGAGGGAGGCTTCCTATCAAAAAACAGTGGTTGACGCTATGCAGTATACGATTTCGGCCGGAGGAAAGCGGATACGTCCGCTGCTGATGAACTGCACCTATGAGCTGTTTGGAGGGGACGGCGGGATTGTAGAGCCGTTTATGGCGGCATTGGAAATGATTCATACCTATTCCCTGATTCATGATGATTTGCCGGCATTAGATAATGATGACTACCGTAGAGGACGGAAAACCGCCCATATTGTATATGGGGAGGCAATGGCGATTCTTGCCGGCGATAGTCTGTTAAATTATGCCTATGAAACGGCGGCAAAGGCATTTGCAATGATTTCTAAGACGGATACGGATAGTATTGTTGCAGCGGAGGGCAGCGACAGACGGTTCGAGGAACTGTACTGCGAGTTGGTAAGCCGCCGTAATGTGGAGCAGGCAATGCAGATTCTCACGGCAAAACCCGGCATTTACGGAATGATCGGAGGGCAGGCTGCAGATGTGGAGCTTACGGGAACGGAGCTTGACATGGAACAACTGACTTATATTTATGCCAATAAGACAGGGGCATTGATTGAAGCGGCAATGATGATTGGCGCAGTGCTTGCCGGTGCGGCGGAAGACGGAATTGAAAAGATACAAAAAGTGGCGTATAATGTTGGAATGGCATTTCAGATTCAAGATGATATACTAGATGAGACAGCCACTTTTGAGGAGTTAGGGAAACCAATTCACAGCGATGAAAAAAATAAAAAGGTAACCTATGTCACTTTGCACGGGCTGGAAAAAGCCGCTAAGGAGGTGGAGCGTCTGTCAGATGAGGCGGTTGCGCTGCTTCAATCCGTTGACGGGGATTCCGCTTTTTTAGTGGGGCTGGTGAGATATTTAATCCATCGAAAAAATTGACGGTAGATTTTGTGTATAGGTTACGAAGGAGTATTTGATGAAGCTGCTAGACAGAATTAAGGAACCAAATGACATTAAACAATTTGATACGGAGGAATGGAAACCACTGGCAGAGGAAATCCGTACATTTCTATTGGCGAATATATCACAGACCGGAGGTCATCTGGCTTCTAATCTGGGCTGCGTGGAGCTGACGATGGCACTGCACCTGATATTGGATCTGACTAAGGACAAGATTATCTGGGATGTGGGGCATCAGAGTTATACGCACAAAATACTGACAGGCAGGCAGGACGGCTTTGATACACTGCGTCAGTTTGGCGGGATGAGCGGTTTTCCAAAGCGGGTGGAAAGTGATACCGATGTGTTTGAAACCGGCCACAGTTCGACCTCCATATCTGCGGCCATAGGCATGGCAAAAGCGAATGAGTTAAACGGAAAGGAAGGCACGATCGTTGCCGTGATCGGAGACGGCTCATTTACCGGCGGAATGGCTTACGAGGCACTGAATAATCTGGCAAGGTTAAAGAGCAGCTGTATGATTGTCCTGAATGATAACGAGATGTCCATTGATAAAAATGTCGGCGGTATGTCAGGATATCTCAATAAAATCCGTGTCGGGCAGGCGTATAACGAGGTAAAATCCGGTGTTGAAAAAGGATTGCTGAATATCCCCGGCGTAGGTGCCGGTCTGGCAAAAGTGGTGAAACGGGGAAAGGACAGTATAAAAGAACTGCTTGTTCCGGGAATGTTCTTTGAGGATTTGGGAATCACCTATATCGGGCCAATTGACGGACATAATGTGTCGCAGATGGTAGATACCTTTGCGGCAGCGGTGCGTTTGCAAAAGCCTGTCGTCGTTCACGTCAAAACCGTGAAGGGAAAAGGATATCGGTATGCGGAGCGCCACCCGGAGTATTTCCACGGTGTGGCACCCTTTGACCTGAAGACCGGTAAAGCACTGAAGAAGAAAGAAAAGATGACCAATACCGATGTTTTTGGAAGAAAGCTGCTGGCACTGGGAGAGGAGTATCCAAATCTGGTAGCTGTCACCGCAGCTATGGCCTCCGGAACCGGATTGGATAAATTTGCCAATGTATACGGAAAGCGGTTTTTTGATGTGGGAATCGCAGAGCAGCATGCCGTGACGTTTGCTGCCGGACTTGCCAGTGAGGGCATGATTCCGGTTGTGGCCGTGTATTCCTCATTTCTGCAAAGGGCTTATGACCAGATACTGCATGATGTCTGTCTGCAAAAGCTGCATGTGGTTTTGGCCATTGACCGTTCAGGATTGGTCGGAGAGGACGGAGCAACCCACCAGGGAATATTTGATACGGCTTATCTGACCCAGATACCACATATGACGGTGATTGCACCGAAGAACCGATATGAGCTTACCCGTTCGTTGGAATTTGCGATGACATTTGACGGCCCGATTGCGGTTAAGTATTCCAAAGGTGATGCGTTTTACGGTCTGCGGGAGCAGCAGGAGCCTGTTGAATGGGGTAAGAGTGAGATTTTGTTTCGGGGAAGCACGGTGGCACTTATCGCGGTAGGCAATCTGGTGGAAACTGCTGCGGAGGCTTATTGGCAGCTGCAGGAAGAGGGGATTGACATTACATTGGTCAATGCGCGCTTTGTCAAACCTTTGGACGAGGAATTGCTGGGTGAGCTGGGTAAAACCCATTCGGCGGTAATCACGCTGGAAGAACATGTTTATCAGGGCGGGTATGGTCAGGCGGTATCGGCATTTTATATGAGAAAGGGAATGACAGAGGTCAAAGTAAGAAACCTTGCCATCGAGGACAGCTTTGTCGAGCACGGAAAGGTTGCGGAGTTGAGAAAGATGCTGGGTATTGACAGCGACAGTGTGGTAAAGGCGGTAAAGGAATATTTATGAGAGAACGTTTAGATGTAATGCTGGTAAATCGCGGCCTTGCGCCTTCCCGCGAGAAGGCAAAGGCAGTGATTATGTCCGGTGTGGTTTTTGTGGACGGAGTCAGAGAGGATAAGGCGGGTTCTGCTTTTGATGATAAAGTGGACATAGAAGTGAGGGGGAACACCCTGAAATACGTCAGCCGGGGTGGACTGAAGCTGGAAAAGGCAATGCGCTGTTTTCATGTGCCGCTCGAAAACCGGGTCTGTATGGATGTGGGTTCTTCCACAGGCGGATTTACCGATTGCATGCTGCAAAACGGTGCGGTAAAAGTGTATGCCGTAGATGTAGGGCACGGACAGCTGGACTGGAGGCTGCGCAATGATTCCCGTGTGGTCTGCATGGAACGGACGAATATCCGCTATGTAACTCCGGAGCAGATCGAATGTCCGCCGTCGTTTGTGTCCGTGGACGTCTCCTTTATTTCCCTGACGAAAGTGCTGGCCCCTGTTAAGGAGCTGATGACGGAGGACGGGGAAGTGGTCTGCCTGATTAAGCCGCAGTTTGAGGCGGGCAGGGAGAAGGTCGGCAAGAAAGGCGTTGTCCGTGACCGCAGTGTACATAAAGAGGTGATTGGCAAGGTTATCGACTATGCCGAATCCATTGGCTTTATCCCTTGTAATCTCGAATATTCACCGATTAAGGGACCGGAGGGAAATATTGAATATCTGCTCCATTTAAGCAAGGACATCGGCAGGGCAAGCGGCAATATCGATGTCAATGCGGTTGTGGAGGCTTCCCATGCGGAGTTAGACAAAGCAGATAACCGAAAACCGGTATAGGCCTTTTAAGGGCAAAAGGAGAATAGAATGAAGCATTTTTTGATTGCCACGAATGGCATAAAGGACGAGAAGCTGAGCCTGACTTCCGAGTTGGAAAACTATATCACAAAAAACGGAGGTACGGCGAAGAGAATCGTCGGAGATAAAGGTGGAAGTGTCTCCTATGAGGTAGATGACGAAGAAAAATTTGACGGAATTATTGCCCTGGGAGGAGACGGTACAATTTTGAAGGTCAGCCGTGATCTGCGCCGGCTGAATATTCCCATTGTCGGAGTGAATCTGGGTACTCTGGGCTTTTTGACGGAGATTGAACCGGAACAGCTTTTTCCCGTGGTGGACCGTCTGATGAGAGATGATTATGAACTGGAAAAGCGGATGAATATCTGTGGCGGGATTTATCAAAACGGAAAAGAGGAGCCGGAGCTTGTCGACGTGGCATTAAATGATATTGTGGTGTCGAGGGCAGGTTTTTCACGTGTCATTGGCCTGAAAGTCTATGTCAACAAAAAGGCAATGGATGTCTATGAGGCAGACGGCCTGATTGTCAGCACACCGACAGGCTCAACCGGTTATAATCTGTCGGCAGGAGGACCGATCGTGTCACCGAAAACGGATTTAATGATTGTTACGCCTGTATCGCCCCACTCGCTTACTTCCAAGAGTATTGTATTTTCCAGTGAAGACGAAATTGTAGTGGAGATTCTGAAGATGCGCAAGGCGCAGAAGGAGGAAGCTATTGTCAGCTTTGACGGACAGTCGGGAACACAGCTTTCGCCGGGAGATAAAATCGTCATCAAGCGGGCAAAGACGGTGACGTATATGGCAAAATTATTTGATGTTAGTTTCTATGAGGTGTTAAGAGAGAAGATAGCCAAGCATTTTTAGTGCTTTAAGTGAAAGTAAATCAGGTGACCGGATGAAAGAAAAAAGACAGAACAAAATTAAAGAGATTATTGAGAAAAAAGATATTGAAACACAAGATGAATTGCTGGCTGAGCTTGCAAAGGCCGGATTTTCCGCTACACAGGCAACGATTTCCCGCGATATTCGGGAGATGGGGCTGACGAAGACTGCGGGAGGGAACGGCAGACAGAAATATATCCTGATTCAGAATGCGGATTCCGATGTGACGGCGAAATATCACAGGGTATTAAGTGCAGGTGTTCTGAATCTGGATTATGCCGGAAATATGATTGTTGTCCGCACCGTATCCGGAATGGCCATGGCGGTGGCTGCCGCATTGGACAATATGAATATACAGGGATTTATGGGCTGTATTGCGGGTGACGATACCATTTTCTGCGCTGCAAGAAACGAGGATTTCTGTAAGGAAATCATTGCTGAAATCAGGAGAATAGCATCTGACGAGTAGAGCTGGAGGGATAAAATGCTATTAAATTTACATATTAAGAATATGGCGTTAATTGATGAAATTGACATTAATTTTAATGAAAATCTGAATATTCTTACCGGGGAAACCGGTGCGGGGAAGTCGATTGTGATCGGGTCCGTTATGCTGGCATTAGGCGGCAGGACACCAAAGGATTTCGTGAGACAGGATGCGGAGTATGGGTTGGTAGAGCTTTTGTTTTCCGTGGAGGACGAGGAAACCCGTAAACGGCTGTTGGAGCTGGAGGTTTCGGGAATTGACGACGGGGAACTGGTCATTTCGCGAAAAGTGATGGGAGCACGGAGTATCAGCAAGATAAACGGGGAGACGGTTACGCTTGCAAGAGTCAGGGAAATTGCCGCACTGATGCTGGATTTACATGCACAGCATGAACATCAGTCGCTGTTAAATGCGGCAAACCATTTAAAACTTTTGGACCGGTACGGCCATGAACAAATAGAGCCGTTGAAGGAAAAGGTGAAAGAGGCATACAGAAAATATTCCGAATTAAAACAAGAGCTTAATGCGAATACTATGGATGAGGAAGAGAAAAAACGCCAGCTCGATTTAATTGATTTTGAGCGCAGGGAAATCGAGGAGGCAAAACTGAAAAACGATGAGGACGTTGATTTGGAAAAGCAGTATGCGAAGGCGTCGAACAGCAAGAACATTGTGGAAAAGCTGTCGTCGGCATATCGCTACACGGAGGAGTCGGCGTATGAAGCAGTGGACCGTGCCGTTCGCGAATTGACCGAAATTGCTGCCTATGATGAGGAATTGTCTGCTATGGCTGACCAGCTGGCAGCCGTGTCGGATATTCTCAACGATTTCGGGAGAAATGCCAGAGATTATATGGAGAATAACCGCTTTTCCGAGCAGGAATTTGCACAGCTTGAGAGCCGGCTGAATACCGTGAACCATTTAAAGGCAAAATATGGAAATACAATTCCCAAGGTGTTAGCTTATGGTGCCGAACTGGAGCAAAAATATGATCATCTGATGAATCAGGAACAGCAGAGGGAAAAGATTAAGAGCGAGCTGCAGATTACAGAAAGGGAACTGGATAAAGCATGTGCGGCACTGAGTGCGAAGCGTAAACAGACGGCAGGCGAGCTTTCCCAAAATATAACGGCGGCCTTGATTGATTTGAATTTTTTAGATGTGCGGTTTGAGATGGTATTTGAAAAACTGAATCATTATACCGCAGACGGAACCGATTATCCTTATTTTAACATTTCAACGAATGTAGGCGAGGAGATGAAGCCGTTATGGAAAGTGGCTTCCGGAGGTGAATTGTCAAGGATTATGCTGGCAGTAAAATCCTGTCTGGCGGAGGCGGACAGAACAGAAACGCTGATTTTTGACGAAATTGACGTCGGTATCAGCGGACGGACGGCACAGATGGTGGCAGAAAAAATTCATAAAATCGGGGAGAGCCATCAGGTAATCTGCATAACGCATCTTCCGCAGATTGCAGCGATGGCAAATCATCACTATTTAATTGAAAAAAAGGTAAATAATGGAAAGACGATGACGAGCATTGAACATCTGGATTCCGAGCAGGAGATTAAGGAATTGGCGAGGTTGATTGGCGGTGTAGAGATTACAGACACCGTGCTGAAAAGTGCCAGAGAAATGAAAGAATTGGCAGTACAGGCAAAGGTTAACTGCGTGAGATAAAATCGAACAACCCATAATAAATGTAAAAGCATTTATTGTGGGTTTTTTAAATGCCCTTTTTCGGAAAGGAGATAAACAATGCAGACATACAAAGCATTTTTGAAATATTTGTTGACGGCCAATATCCTGTTTATTTTCGTTGTGGCGGGTCTGGGATACCGGCAGGAGTACGAGGAGAAAAATCTTGCCGAGGTGACGGCAGCCCTTACTTCCAAGGATAAGGTGGTAAAGGATAAGGTGATACCTGTCGGGCAGACGGTAGGAATTTATGTCAATACGGACGGCATTCTGGTCATTGATACGGGAGAAGTGACGGATTTGACAGGAAAAAACTGTTCTCCAGCCAAGAATAAATTGATGCCGGGAGATTATATTACCAGGTTAAACGGGACGGCAATGAATACCAAAAAGCAGCTGATTACGGCAATTACCAACTGTCAGGGGGAAACTTTGATTTTTGGGGTGCTGCGAAACGGTGAGGAGATTGAGGTAAAAGTGGAACCAGTGCAGACGGCGGCACAGGAGTATAAGGTGGGAATATGGGTAAGAGATGACCTGCAGGGGCTGGGAACGGTAACTTATGTGGACGGGGAACGATTCGGTGCCTTGGGACACAGCATAAATGATTCGGATACCGGAAGCATGTTAAAGGTTTCCTGCGGAGAAATATATGCGGCGGATATCTTTGGCGTGGAAAGGGGAACTGCGGGAAATCCCGGTGAGATAGAGGGAATGATTGCCTATCAGACTGAAAATGTGGTAGGACACATAGACGGGAATCAGGTATACGGAATTTACGGCACGGTGACGGAGGCATTTCAGGAATTTTTACAGGCAGACGACGCTTTGGAAATTGCTTCGGTAGATGAGGTGAAAAACGGTAAGGCCTATATTCAGTCTTATGTCAGCGGCGAAATGGGGCAGTATGAAATCGAAATCAGCAATGTCCACAAAAATGAAAACGGTGACCCGGAGATGGAAATTCTGGTCACAGACGAGAAGCTGATAGAGCTTACCGGAGGCATTGTCCAGGGAATGAGCGGGAGTCCGATTATACAGAACGGAAAACTGGTGGGAGCGGTAACGCATGTCTTTGTAGATGAACCGACAAAAGGCTACGGAATTTTTGTGGAGTCAATGCGTGATAGCGAGAAAAAAACGGATAAATAACCGGTGAAATGTTCACGGTTAGTGAACATTTTGCGAGTTATTTCGCTGGGTAAAATAATGCGCTGACGCGATAAAAATAACGTTATGCCTGTCTTTGTCATTGCATTTTTACCTCTCTGATTGTGATGCAAGACAATTTTTTTGGCCAGGCACACGGAGGGGGTTGTCTTGTAACCGCTTATAAAAGAAAATGGTTTTTGTTATAGTCATAAATAGTCGATGATACAGTGATTCTGTCAGAGGATAGAATTATTTGTGACGAATAATCATATAATGCAGGAGGACAGGATGATTAATGTAATGATAGGTAATCATGATGAAATCATGCGAAAGAGGATGGAGGATGTTGTGAGGAAACAGACACAATGTCATCTGATGGGTACTTACGAAAAAGGAGATCAATTATTTATACATATTAGAGAGGACATGCCGGATTTGGTCATATTAAATCCGGTTATGCCGAAGCTTGATGGTATTGGTGTGATAGAAAAGATACGTTCAGAATCTCAGTTTGATCAGGTTTGTTTCTTGCTGGTAGCCGCATCTCAACAGATAAAGATATTAAACGTACTGAAAAATCGAAAAAATGTCAAATTCCTTCCCTGGGACAACGATGAAAATACATTGGAAAAGTGCATAACGGAAATACCAAAGTCAAATACGGCAGTGAATCGTACACTTCCGATCGAAGATATTGTGGTAAAGCAGAATAATCTCAAGAAAGATTTGAATCTGCAGGTTACCCAGATGCTTCATGAAATCGGTGTGCCGGCACATATAAAGGGCTATCTGTATCTGCGCACGGCAATTTTGATGGCTGTGGAAAATATGGATGTGCTGAATGCGGTGACCAAGCAGCTGTATCCGGATATTGCCAAAGAATATGACACCACAGATACAAGGGTAGAACGTGCCATCCGGCATGCGATTGAGGTGGCATGGGAACGGGGAAATATCGATATGATTCATGAGCTGTTTGGATATACGATACAGGCAGACAAGGGCAAACCAACCAACTCGGAGTTTATTGCCCTGATGGCAGACAGGATTCGTCTGGACCAAAACAGAAAGTAAGATAATAACAGATATATGTCATGGAAGAAGAGATTTCCGGGCTGTTGTCGAATTATTATCGGTAACTGGAATATGAGGAGACTGGTAAATGAGAGAGAGCATGAAGATTTTAATCGCAACAGATAAGGAGAGAGATATTACAAAGGAAATTCTTGGATACATGAAGCAGTTTGAATATGTGGTCAAGGAGACGACGGATGCATATGAAAAGATTATCGAGGATGTACATACATTAAAACCTGATTTGGTGATTACGGATATCTGTTTGGAGGGAGGCGACGGAGTGACACTGCTCCAACAGTGTAAAAGGGAAGATAACGCGGACGTGAAGGTGGTTTTTCTGACGGCAGTGACGGCACAGGTAATCATCGATTTGGCTTACAGCGAGGGTGCCGACTATTATTTTATGACAAGTCAGGAGCCGAAGTTTATTGCCCGGATTATGGAACGGATTTTGGAGAGCCATTACTATAATAAGGAGCAGAAAAAGCAGCGCGAGGGAATGACGGTAGAGCAAAAGCAGTTCCTCTTTGATTCGACACTGGAAAACGATGTGACAAAGATGATCAGGGAAATCGGGATTCCGGCGCACATTAAAGGATACCAGTATATCAGAGAAGGAATTATGATGGCCGTAAAGGACCAGGAGATATTAAACTATATCACCAAATATCTTTATCCTACGATTGCCAAAAAATATCATACCACGACCAGCAGCGTAGAGCGTGCTATCCGGCATGCGATTGAGGTGGCATGGAACCGGGGAAAACTGGAATCGATGGAGGAATGATTTGGTTACAGTGTAAATTCCGGAAAGGGAAAACCGACCAATTCGGAGTTTATCGCCTTAATTGCAGATAAATTTCGTCTGGAGTACCGGTTGAGAGGTTATGGAATGGACGAATTTTCGGCGTAAAACGGAATGAAGGGCAAAAGTCTGTTTTTGAGAAAACAGGCTTTTGTTTTTTTCTGTTTTGTGATATACTAATGGACAAATGTTTATTATTTTATAAAGGAGAAAATGGTCTGATGAAGAGAATTGCCTATATAGCATCTGAATGTGTTCCGTTTATTAAGACAGGCGGTCTTGCCGATGTAGTGGGAACACTTCCTAAGATATTTAACAAGAAAGAATTTGATGTCCGCATTATCATTCCAAATTATCAGTGTATTCCACAGAAATACAAAGAAAATATGCGGTTTATTACCAGTTTTCAGCTGGACATGGGAAGTCATTCACAGTATGTCGGAGTGATGTATATGGAGTACGAGGGTGTGCCGGTATATTTTATCGATGATGAGTTTTATTTCAACGGACCCACTCCTTATGGGGACACAAAATGGGATATTGAGAAGTTTTGTTATTTTTCCAAGGCGGCTCTTTCCATTTTACCGGTAATCGGATTTCATCCGGACATTGTGCACTGTCATGACTGGCAGGCGGGAATGGTGCCGGTATATCTCAAGACTTTGTTTGCCGGCAATCCGTTCTTTAGCGGTATCAAGTCGATTATGACGATTCATAATCTTCAGTTTCAGGGCAAATGGGATATTGCACATGTGCGTTACTGTTCCGGTCTGCCGGATTATCTGTTTACTGCGGATAAGCTGGAAATTCACAAAGATGCCTCGATGTTAAAAGGCGGTCTGGTTTATGCAGATGTCATTACAACGGTCAGTAACACTTACGCCTATGAAATCCAGACACCATATTACGGAGAGGGACTTGACGGTCTGCTGCAGGCAAGAAATCAATCGCTGATAGGAATCGTCAACGGTATCGATTATGAGGCTTATAATCCGGAAACGGACAGATATCTGGCAAAACCATATACGCCGACCAATTTCAAGCGGAATAAGGCGATGAACAAAACCGCACTGCAAAAAGAGTTGGGACTTCCCGTCGATAAGCAGCAGTTTGTGCTTGGTATTATTTCCAGGCTTACTGATCAGAAGGGTTTAGACCTTGTGGACGCCGTGATGAATGAGATATGCCAGGACGGTGTACAGTTTGTCGTTTTGGGAACAGGTGATTCGAGATATGAGAATATGTTCCGTTACTACCAGGGAATACATCCGGCAAAAGTAAGTGCAAATATCTATTTCTCCGATGCGTTATCCCACAAAATGTACGGGGGCTGCGATGCGATTCTCGTTCCCTCCCGATTTGAACCTTGCGGACTTACCCAGCTGATGGCTCTGCGGTATGGCTCCCTTCCGATTGTCAGGGAGACGGGAGGTCTCAAGGATACGGTTATTCCGTATAATGAATACGAGCAGACCGGCACGGGATTTTCTTTTGCCAATTACAATGCACACGAATTGTTAAATACCATTAATTATGCAAAAGAAGTATATTATAATCAGAAAAAGAATTGGGAAAATATGCAGGTTCGCGCGATGAATCAAAATTATTCATGGAGCAGCTCTGCAAAGAAATATGAGGAGCTTTACCGATAATGGCTTTTGACGGAATTGTGATATCAAATATAGTCAGGGATATGAACGAACGTTTGTCCGGCGGCAGGATTTACAAAATATACCAGCCGGAGACGGACGAGATTAATCTGGTAATTAAAAATCAGGGAAATACATATCGTTTAATGTTGAACGCCAGCGCAACCTTGCCGCTGGTGTATTTCCTGTCCGAAAATAAACAGAATCCGGCTGTGGCACCCAATTTTTGTATGCTGCTCAGGAAACATATCGGCAATGGGAGGATTACAGCGATTGAACAGCCGGATTTTGAGCGTATCATTCAGATAAATATTGAGCATCTGGACGAGATGGGTGATTTGTGCAGAAAGAAGCTGGTAATCGAGCTGATGGGAAAGCACAGCAACATTATTTTTATCGAAGAAGACGGGCGTATTGTCGACTCGATTAAGCGTATCGGCGCACAGGTAAGCTCCGTGCGGGAGGTGCTGCCGGGTTATGCTTATGTGCAGCCGCCGAACGATAAGATAAATCCTTTAGCGGTGACAGAGGAGCAGTTTAAAACCATTATTTTGGCAAAACCGATGAGTACAGCAAAAGCGATTTATACCTCTGTAACAGGATTTTCCAAGGATATTGCATGTGAGCTTTGCTATGAGGCGGACGTAGACGGGGATTTTAGTACCGACAGTCTGGCAGGGAGTAACCGGGAAGCCCTTTGGCAGGCATTTACACGACTGGTTTCGAGGGTCCGTGAAGGCAGATATGAACCGGTAATCGTCTATGACGGTGGTGAGCCTGCCGCTTTTGCTGCAGTCCCCCTCATGATGTATGACGATTTGACACAGGAGCACTTTGAGGACATCTCGGAATTATTAATGCGCTATTATGCCCAAAAGGATATTTATGCCAGAATACATCAGAAGTCTACGGATTTAAGGAAGGTTCTGTCAACGGCTGTCGAGCGTACCTCCAAGAAGTATGACTTGCAGCGGAAACAGTTGAAGGATACGGAAAAAAGAGATAAATACCGCATTTACGGTGAACTGCTGCAGACATATGGCTATCAGGCCGCTCCCGGCGATAAGAGTATCACCGTAACCAATTATTACAATGACGAGGAAATGACGATTCCGTTAGACGATACGCTTACGCCTTTAGAGAATGCCAACAAATATTTTACCAAATATAATAAATTGAAACGCACCTATGAAGCCTCGCTTAAATTGGTAGAGGAGAGTAAAGCGGCGCTTGACCATTTGCTTTCCCTGCAGAACAGTATTGAGATTGCAGAGTCGGAGGCTGATTTGGCTGAAATAAAAGAGGAGATGGTGCTGGCGGGAATTATCAAGGCGAGACCCGGCAGAAAAAACGGTGTCCGGCAGGAAAAGAGCAAGCCGCTGCATTATGTTTCTTCGGACGGATTTCATATGTATGTGGGAAAAAACAACCTGCAGAATGACCGGCTGACTTTTAAGACTGCCAATGCAAAGGATTTGTGGTTTCATGCAAAAGAAATGCCCGGTTCCCATGTCATTGTCAAGCTGGAGGGAGAAGAAGATGTGCCGGATGCAACCTATGAAGAGGCCGCACGGCTTGCCGCTTATTATTCTTCCGGTAAGACAAGCCCTAAGGTCGAAATTGATTATACGAGAAGAGGCAGTCTGAAAAAGCCGCCTCAGTCCAATCCGGGATATGTGATATACCACACCAACTATTCGATGGTTGCACTTCCCGACATCAGTGGAATCCGGGAAGTCAAAGATTAACGGAAGGTATATTAGCCAGGGCAATCGCATAATATTTTTTATCGCTATCAAAGTTTCGATAAAAAATATTATGCGATTGCCCTGGCGTATTGTCTGAAAGCGGTTGCATTTCTTCCAATATTCGGTTATAATTGATTAGTTATTTCATGAGTGAATGCAAATAATGGGAAGCGGGTGATACACATGATAAAAAGCATGACTGGATTTGGCAGAGCCGAGAGTGTGACAAACGAGCGCAAAATTGTCATCGAAATGAAGTCGGTGAACCACAGATATTGTGATATCAGCATTAAGATGCCGAAAAAATTTAATGCTTTTGAAGCGGTTATGCGAAATCATTTAAAGACATATATCGGAAGAGGCAAAGTGGATATTTATATCAGCTATGAGGACTATATTAAGAATAATGTCTGTGTCAAATATAATCCGGAGATTGCAGCGGAATATGTGAAATATATCCGGCAGATGGAGAATGAGTTTGACCTGCGGAAAAACGATTTATCGGCAGTTGTTCTATCCAAATATCCGGAGGTGCTGACCCTTGAGGAAATGTCCGGAGATGAGGAACAGCTCTGGAAAGAATTTGTAGCGGTTTTGGACAAAGCGGCCGAACAGTTTGTCCAATCGCGTATCAAAGAGGGAGAAACGCTGAAAAATGATTTGATGGATAAACTGAGAGGCATGCTGGAGATGGTGGATTATATTGAAGAGGTGTCGCCGTCTTTGATTGACAGTTACCGAAAGCGCATAGAGGATAAGGTAAAAGAGCTGCTGGAAAACTCGACAATTGATGAGAACAGGATTGCCGCAGAGGTGACCATATATGCCGATAAAATTTGCGTGGATGAGGAAACGGTACGGCTTCGCAGCCACATTGAGAATACGATGGCAATTTTGGCAGAGGGCGGCAATGTGGGACGGAAGCTGGATTTCATCGCACAGGAGATGAACAGAGAGGCGAACACGATACTTTCTAAGGCCGATTCACTCGATATTTCCAACAAGGCGATTGATTTAAAAACCGAGATAGAAAAGGTCAGGGAGCAGATACAGAATATTGAGTAAAGGGTGTGGGAATATGGAGAGAAAAGGCGTGTTGATTGTCATTTCAGGATTTTCCGGTGTGGGAAAGGGAACCGCTGTCAGAAAACTGGTCGACAAGTATGACTATAGTCTTTCCGTGTCGGCGACTACAAGAGCGCCAAGGCCCGGTGAGGTAGACGGTGTGGATTACCATTTTAAGACTGTGGAAGAGTTCCGCAATCTGATTGACTATAATGGATTTATCGAGTGGGCGCAATACGTTGAGAATTACTACGGTACTCCGAGGAAATTTGTGGAGGATGAGCTGGCGAAGGGGAACCATGTTATATTGGAGATAGAAGTACAAGGGGCTATGCATATTAAGGAGCAGTACCCTGACGCAGTGCTGATTTTTATTACAGCACCGGATGCGCACACGATGAAGCAGCGTTTGGAGGGACGGGGGACAGAGGATGCGAAAGCCATTTCCAAGCGGTTAAAACGCGCATATGAAGAGACAGAAGATATGCCACAATATGATTATCTGGTCGTTAATGATGATTTGGATGTCTGTGTGGAGGATATTCATTCCGTAATTCAGGCGGAGAGCTTCCGTGCGTCAAAGCATGAGGATTATATAAATAATATGAAACAGGAATTATATGATATTCGAAAGGAGATTTTATTATGATACATCCATCTTACAGTGATTTAATGGCAGTCGTAAACAGTGAAGTAGAGCAGGGAGAACATCCTGTTGTACAGAGCCGCTACTCGATTGTGCTGGCTACGGCAAAGCGCGCAAGGCAGATTATTGCCGGGGATGAGCCCTTGATAGCAGCTGACGAAAAGAAAAAGCCGTTGTCGATTGCCGTAGAAGAGCTTTATGAGAGCAAAGTTAAGATTGTCGGCGATGATGAAGACGAAGGATAAATGTTAGTGGCAGGCAATTTTGCCTGCCATTTCCCGTATAAAGGGTATTTGGGTTGACGGTAGATTTTAGGTAGAGGAGGAGTGAAAATGAAACTGGGAGAACTGTTGACGGGTTTGGAATATACATTGCTGCAGGGAAGTCTTGAGGCCGAAGTGCTGGCAGTGGAAAATGATTCCCGGAAAGTAAAAACAGGGGCACTGTTTTTCTGCATTACCGGAGCGGTTTTTGACGGACATGAATATGCCGCAGATGTTGCAGCAAAAGGGGCGTCGGTCATTGTGGTAGAGAGAGAGGCCGAGCTTGGCGGCAATGAGGAGGTAACTGTGGTAAAAGTTGAGCGCACCCGTCATGCCATGGGAGTAATCTGTGCGGCTTTTTACGGTAACCCATCTGACAAACTGACTGTGGTCGGTATTACAGGGACAAAAGGCAAGACGACGACCACCTATATGATTAAAGCGATGTTAGAGGCTGCCGGTCATCGGACGGGATTAATTGGAACCATTGAAAGTATTGTCGGTGACAAGGTTACCCCTGCCAATAATACGACTCCGGAATCCATTGTTATACAGAGAACACTGGCAGAAATGGCCGGGGAAGGATTAGACAGTGTGGTGATGGAGGTTTCCTCACAGGGCCTGATGCTTGACCGTGTAGCAGGCGTATCTTTTGACTATGGGATATTTACCAATTTGTCAGAGGACCATATAGGCCCTAACGAGCATAAGGATTTTGCAGAGTATCTCGGCTGGAAAGCCAAGTTGTTTACCCTTTGCAGAACAGGAATCTTTAATCTTGATGACCAATATTGCGGGGATATTTTAAAGGGACATACCTGTGATGTGATCACCTACGGAATGAAGGACGGGGCGGATTATCAGGCAAGCAATCTGCAGCTCTACGAAAAGGACGGATGTCTTGGGATTACCTATGATTTAGAGGGCAAATACAGGGAAAAGGTTACGGTGAGCCTGCCGGGTGAATTCTCGGTACATAATTCCCTATCCGCCATTGCCGTGGCAAAGGAAATGGACGTTCCCATGGAGAAGATTCTGGAGATTTTGCAGGATATTCATGTAAAGGGAAGGGTGGAACTGATTTCCATTTCCGATGCCTTTACCGTTTTAATCGATTATGCCCATAATGCCATGAGTCTGGAAAGCATTCTGACAACACTTAAGGCCTATCATCCCAAACGGCTTGTCTCCCTGTTTGGCTGCGGCGGTAACCGCTCGAAGGTACGGCGCTATGAGATGGGAGAGGTCTCCGGGAAAATGGCTGATTTGACGATTATTACCTCAGATAACCCAAGAGATGAGGAACCGCAGGCAATTATCGAGGATATCAAGACTGGCATGGCAAAAACCGACGGGGATTTTGTGGAAATTGCCGACCGCAAGGAGGCTATCCGCTATGCCATTATGAATGCGCAAAAAGGTGATGTGATTGTGCTGGCAGGAAAAGGACATGAGGATTATCAGGAAATCAAGGGGAAAAAGTACCATATGGATGAACGGGATTTGATTCGGGAAGTATTGGAGGAAGAAGATGTCACCAAGATATGCGGATATAATAATCGATATTTCGCATGAGGCAATTGACCGGACTTTTCAGTATAGGATTCCGGAAAATCTTGCAGCAAAAATAAGGATAGGCACGCAGGTGTCTATCCCTTTTGGACGTGGAAACCGTTTGCGGAGCGGCTATGTCGTGGCTTTTTCGGAAACACCGGCATTTGAGGAGTTAAAGATAAAGGAGATTGCGGGAATCAGGGAAGGCGGGGTTGCCGCACAGGATTCCCTGATTGAACTGGCAGCATTTATCAAGGAAAAGTACGGCTCGACAATGATTAATGCGTTAAAGACAGTGATGCCGGTCAAAGATAAGGTAAAGGGACTTGTCCGGCGGCAGGTGCGGCTGTTATTGTCGGACGAAGAAGCAAAGCAGCAGTTATCGGTATATCAAAAGAGAAATGCCAGAGCAAAGCTTCGGCTTTTGACAGAGCTTTTGGAAGGCAGTGTGATTCCCTATGGATTAGTGACCGGCAAGCTCAATATTTCTGCCGCTACCTTAAAGGCAATGCAGGAGGAACAGGTTATTGTTGTGGAGGAGGAGGGATATTATCGCAATGTTGTGCGGGGAGAGGCCGCCGGTTGGATCGTTGTTCCGAATGAGGAGCAGCAGGCAGTGATTGATAAGGTGGTCAGGGAATACCAATGTGGTAATCCGGGTACCTATCTGTTGAAAGGGGTTACCGGAAGTGGAAAAACCTTAGTATATATTGAAATCATTGACCGGATTGTATCTATGGGCCGGGAGGCTATCGTTCTGATTCCGGAGATTGCCCTTACTTATCAGACGGTGAAACGGTTCCGGCAGCGATTCGGAAACCGGGTGACCATTATGAATTCCAGACTGAGCAAGGGAGAGCGCTATGACCAGTTTGAGAAAGCCAAAAACGGGGACGTATCGGTTATCATTGGTCCGCGTTCTGCGCTTTTTGCCCCGTTCCAACATCTCGGTATCATTGTGATTGACGAAGAGCATGAAGCGGCTTATAAGAGTGAATATCCGCCGAAATACCATGCAAGGGAGGTGGCGATAGAGCGGGCCAGAATGGCAGGGGCTTTGGTGGTGCTCGGTTCGGCAACTCCTTCTGTGGAGTCCTATTACCATGCCCTGCAGGGAGATTATGAACTGTTGACGCTTTCAAGACGCGCCAGCGAGGAGGCAGAGCTGGCAGAGGTTTCTGTCGTGGACCTCCGCCGGGAGTTAAAGAGCGGAAACCGCAGTATTTTCAGCAGAAAACTACAGGAGCTGATGGCGGACCGGCTGGAAAAAAAACAGCAGATTATGTTGTTTTTAAACCGCCGTGGATTTTCCGGTTTTATCTCCTGCAGAAGCTGTGGACATGTGTTTAAATGTCCGCATTGTGATGTGTCGTTGACCGAACACTTTTCGGGAACGCCAAGGGAAAAACTGGTCTGTCACTATTGTGGTTATGAGCAGAAAAAGCCGGCCGTGTGCCCGGAGTGTCAATCGAAATATATCGCCGGATTCGGAATCGGTACCCAAAAAGTGGAGGAACAGGTTAAGGTGCTGTTTCCGACAGCACGGGTGCTGCGCATGGATATGGACACCACCCGGAATAAAGATGCCCATGAAAAAATTTTAAGCCAGTTTGCGGACAAAGAGGCGGACATATTGGTGGGGACACAAATGATTGTAAAGGGGCACGATTTTTCCAATGTGACACTTGTCGGGGTGATTGCGGCAGATTTAACGCTGTTTGATAACGACTATAAATCTGCCGAACGGACCTTTGATTTGCTCACTCAGGCGGCCGGAAGAGCCGGAAGGGGGAGCCTTAAGGGTGATGTGGTTATCCAGACATATAATCCTGAGCATTATGTTATCGAGACGGCGGCAATGCAGGATTATCAAGCGTTTTACCGTGAAGAAAAGGCTTATCGGAGTCTGCTTGCCTATCCGCCGTTTTGCCATGTGCTGGCAGTATTTATGGAACATGACCGGTATGAAGAGCTGTGCAGGCTGTCCGCCATATTAAAAGGCATTTTTGACGGGGACAACCCGGTAAGGAGTATTGGACCGTGTGATGCGACAATTGCCAAAGTCAATGACCGGTATCGGAGAGTAATCTATTTAAAGCATGAGGAATATGACCGGCTTGTGGAGGCAAAAAATAAGGCGGAGAGATATCTGGAGGGGAATGCAGAATTTAAGGACTGCCATGTTTCTTTTGATTTTGACCCTGTACACGGGTATTAAGCGATTGCCCTGGGTATTAAAAGAAACTAGTGGAATTGTATTATCGGATATGTTATAATGTTTGATGTTTTTGGAATACTGATTATAGGAAAAGGAGAAGGAGTCATGGCACTTAGACAGATACGGATTGACGGAGACGATATATTGCGGAAAAAGTGTAAGGAAGTAAAAGAAATGAATGAGCGGACACTGACGCTCATTGATGATATGTTTGATACGATGTATGATGCGAACGGTGTAGGACTGGCGGCTCCGCAGGTTGGAATATTAAAGCGAATTGTGGTCATTGATGTGGACGGGGAGACTCCGTATGTGCTGGTTAATCCTGTACTGGTGGAAAAGGACGGTGAGCAGACGGGAGAGGAGGGCTGTCTCAGTCTGCCGGGCAAGTCTGCGCAGGTGACAAGACCAAACCATGTAATATGCAGATGTTTTAATGAAGATATGATGGAGATTACGATTGAGGCGGAAGGGCTGCTTGCCAGAGCGATCTGCCATGAGTTAGACCATTTAGAGGGTATTCTCTATAAAGATGTAGCAGACGGTCCGCTTCACGATGTGGTGTATGAGGATGATGCGGAGGAGTAGGCCGGAAGGCGGAATGGAGCGGAATATGAGAGTTGTGTATATGGGAACACCGGATTTTGCAGTCGCTACGCTAGAGGCTGTAGTCAATGCCGGACATGAAGTTTTAATGGTGGTAACCCAGCCGGATAGAGCAAAGGGGCGCGGGAAAAAAGTGATGTTTACACCGGTTAAGGAAAAGGCATTGGAGTATGGCCTGACGGTTGTACAGCCTCAACGGGTAAGAGAAGAGCAATTTATCGAGAAATTGGAGGAACTTAGTCCAGATGTGATTGTCGTTGTGGCCTTTGGCCAGCTGCTGCCGGAAAGCATTTTAAGTATTCCCAGATTCGGCTGTATTAATGTTCATGCTTCCCTGCTTCCGGCATATCGTGGGGCAGCACCTATCCAGTGGGCTGTGATTGACGGTCTGGAGGAGACTGGCGTAACGACGATGTATATGGATAAGGGAATGGATACCGGAGATATTATCGCTCAGAGCAGGCTGAAGCTTGCGGCAGACGAGACCGGCGGAACGCTGTTTGACCGTCTGGCTGTGGAGGGAGCAAAACTTCTGGTTACTACATTAGAACAGTTGGAAAAGGGAACGGCTGTCAGAACAAAACAAGATGACAGCCGTTCAAGCTATGCACGCATGTTGTCAAAGGAAATGGGACTGCTGGATTTCACGGCAGATGCCGTGGTGCTGGAACGCCTTATCCGCGGCTTGAATCCGTGGCCCAGTGCTTATACAAGAGTAAACGGAAAAACGCTCAAGGTGTTTGCCGCAGATATCGTTGACGAGGAATCGGCAGTCGAAGCGTTAAAGGACAATCAACTGACTGACACGGAGGGAACGGTGATTGCCGTGGATAAGACAAGTTTTACCGTGCGCTGCCAAAACGGTGCCCTCCGTGTCCGCAATTTGCAGCTGGAAGGGAAAAAACGTATGGATACAGAAGCATTTTTGAGAGGATATGATATTTGCGTGGGGATGAAGTTAGGTGAGTAAACAAGAGCAGGTAAACACCAGATTACTGGCACTGGAAATTCTGGTGGAAGCGGAAAAAAAGAATATCTTTGTCAAGGAGGCGCTGCAGAAGCTGCTTTTTCAGAAACAGTTTTTGAGTAAGCAGAATCGGGCATTTATTACCAGGCTGGTGGAGGGCGTAACCGAGTACCGTGTGAGACTGGATTACATCGTGAACCTTTACAGTAAAACACCTGTTTCCAAATGCAAGCCGCTAATCCGCTGTCTGCTGCGCATGGGTGTCTATCAGATGTTATATATGGACAGTGTACCGGATCGGACGGCCTGTGACGAATGTGTAAAGCTGGCAAAGAAAAAGGGATTTGGGAATCTTGCCGGATTTGTCAACGGAGTGTTAAGGACGGTTTCCACAAATAAGGAATGTCTTCCACTTCCCGATAAGGAAGAGGACTGGCTGTCCTTTCTCTCGGTCAGTTATTCCGTGCCGTTTTGGCTGGCGGAGAAGATGACGGAATGGTACGGTCAAAAGAGAGCCGAGACCGTTTTTCAGTCATGCCTTGAGACAACGGATTTAACGGTTCGGGTGAGTACGGATAAAATCAGTACCGAAGAACTGACGGCAAAGCTGCGAGAGAAAGGAATCTGCGTCCGCAAAGGAAACTATGTGCCGGAGGCACTTCATTTAGATAACATTGATTATGTCAGAAAAATTCCCGGATTTAAGGAGGGAGAATTTTTTGTTCAGGACGAAAGCTCAATGCTGTTATATCAGATAGCCGGCATAGAGGAGACGGCGGCTTGCGGAGAGGTACTGCACATTCTGGATTTGTGTGCGGCTCCCGGCGGCAAATCGACGCAGTTTGCCCAGCGGCTAGGAGAAGGAGCTGTCGTGGAGGCAAGAGACATATCTGAACAAAAGACAGAGCTGATTGAGGAAAACCGAAAGCGGCTTGGGTTATCCAACATGCAGGTAAGTGTGTGGGACGCACTTGTGCCGGACGAGACAAAAAAGCAGTGGGCGGATATCGTGATTGCCGACCTGCCCTGCTCCGGTCTGGGGTGTATTTCAAGAAAGAATGATATAAAGTATCGCATAGAGGAGAGCCAGTTAGAAGAGCTTGCTGCTCTTCAGCGGGAAATATTGGCGAACGGAGCGGAATATGTGAAGCCCGGAGGTATTCTGCTTTACAGCACCTGTACGATTAACCCTGAAGAAAACAGGGAGAATGCAGAATGGTTTTTGGCGAATTTTCCCTTTGAGGCGGACAGTATCGAACAAACGCTTCAAGGCGGGCTGAAAGACGGAATAATCGGAGAAAATATGTTACAGCTCCTTCCGGGCGAGGTGAAATGTGACGGCTTCTTTGTTGCCAAATTCCGCAGGGTTTTGGATTGATTTTATGTTGAAGAAAGAGAGCGGTAATGGATATCAAATCGATGACTCTGTCAGAACTGACAGAATACATAACGAATCAGGGGTATCCCCGATTCCGGGCAAAACAGGTCTATGACTGGTGTCATGTGAAGCTGGCGAGGAATGTGGAGGAAATGAGTAATCTACCCAAGGAGATACGGCAAAAAATTGCGGGTGACATGGTGTTTCTGGAAATGGTTGAACGCCTTGAGTCGAAAGTGGACGGAACCAATAAGTTTGTATTCCGGCTTTCGGACGGCAATGTCATAGAAAGTGTGTTTATGCCGTATAAGCACGGCAATTCTGTCTGCATTTCCTCGCAGGCAGGCTGCCGCATGGGCTGCCATTTTTGTGCCTCTGCGCTGGCGGGACTGAGCAGGAACCTGACGGCCTCGGAAATGCTGGAACAGATATATGCGATAACAAGGGTAATGGGAGAGCGGGTATCTAATGTCGTAGTCATGGGGACCGGAGAACCTTTGGATAATTTTGACAATCTCTGCCGGTTTATCACGCTTTTGACGAATGCGGACGGACTTCATATCAGCCAGAGAAATGTAACCGTTTCAAGCTGTGGAATCGTACCGCGCATTTATGAACTGGCAGATAAGGGGTTTGCCATTACCTTTGCCGTTTCGCTTCACGCTTCCAATGACGAGAAGCGGAAAGCATTGATGCCGATTGCCAATACATACAGTATTGATGAACTGTTAGAGGCATGCCACTATTATTTTGCCAAAACCGGGAGGCGGATTACCTTTGAATATTCGTTGGTTGCCGGAGAAAATGATACCCGGCAGGATGCGCAAAGGCTTAGTGTCCTGTTAAAAGATTTTCCCTGCCATGTGAATCTGATTCCGGTAAATCCGATTAAAGAGCGGAATTATAAGAGAGCTGACCGGGATTCCGTAGAAAAGTTTAAAGTTTTACTTGAAAAAAATGCAATAAATGTTACTATTAGAAGAGGTATGGGCAAAGATATTGATGCCGCCTGCGGGCAGCTTCGGAAGGCTTATATGGAAAAACAGGCGTAAAGGAGGGTTTTGATGATATCCTATGGAAAAACAGATATCGGCATGGTTCGCAGCATGAATCAGGATAGCATTTTCTTTTCCGATAAAGACATCGGCAACCTTCCTAATTTATATATTGTTGCAGATGGGATGGGAGGACATCAGGCGGGAGACTACGCATCTTCACATGCGGTTTCCTGGTTTGTTGATTATATAAAAGACTGTAAGTATGTCAATCCGATTACCATTTTAAAGACGGGAATAGCAAAAGTAAATGACCTGCTTTTAGAGCAGGCATCTGAGCATAGAGAGCTCAAGGGCATGGGAACTACCTTTGTGACAGCGGTGATAACGAAGGATAAAATGTATGTGGCCAATATCGGTGACAGCCGGCTCTATGTCATGGGAGAGGAGGCCAGGCAGATTACCTTAGACCACTCGCTTGTGGAAGAATTAATCAGGACCGGTCAGCTTGACCGGCGCAAGGTCAGATTTCACCCGGAGAAAAATATCATCACAAGAGCATTGGGAACAGGCAATGAAGCTGTGCCGGACTTTTTTGAAATTGATTTGCGGCAAAATGAAAAAGTGCTGTTATGTACGGACGGTCTCACGAATATGATAGAAGATGATGAAATACGGGATATCGTTATGCAGAAGATTTTTTTGGATAAAATATGTGAGCAGCTGATAGAACGAGCCAATTATTATGGTGGCAAGGATAATATAGGCGTTGTAGTCATAGAACAGGATTTGAATGAGGTGTGAAAATATGTTTGAACAGGGAATGATAATTCAGAATCGATATGAAATTGTTGAAGAAGTCGGCTCCGGTGGGATGAGCGTGGTCTATAAGGCCAAATGCCATGTGCTTAACCGTTTTGTTGCCATTAAAGTGCTGAAACCGGAGTTTAGCGATGACAAGAGTTTTGTCAATAAATTTCGGATTGAGGCTCAGTCGGCGGCAGGTCTGTCCCACCCGAATATCGTCAATGTATTTGATGTAGGAGAGGAAAACGGCTATTACTATATTGTGATGGAGCTGGTAGAGGGAATTACGCTTAAGGAGTATATCCAGCAAAACGGCAGACTGCCCTATCAGACAGCACTTGATTTTATTATGCAGATTTGTGCGGGAATTGAGATGGCACATGAACATCACACCATTCATCGTGACATCAAGCCGCAGAATATTATCGTTTCCCGTAACGGAACGCTGAAGGTGACGGATTTTGGTATCGCTAAGGCAGCGACTTCCAATACGATTGCCTCAAGTGCCATGGGCAGCGTACATTACATATCACCCGAACAGGCAAGGGGTGGATATTCCGATGAGCGGTCAGACATTTATTCCCTCGGTATCACGCTGTATGAGATGCTGACCGGAAGGGTGCCGTTTGAAGGAGAGAACAATGTAACTGTCGCATTAATGCATATTCAGAGTGAGATGATTCCGCCGAGGGAATATTATCCCGATATTCCGGTAGGATTGGAGAAGATTGTCTTAAAGGCGACACAAAAGAAGCCGGAGCGCAGATATCTGACGACGAATGCGCTGTTGGCAGACTTGAGAAAGATTGCCGTTGATCCCAATGCAGATGTGGGGACGACAATGCCGGTAATGTCCAGCAATGCACCGACAATTCAGATTTCGGAAGATGAGCTGACGGCGATTAAAAATTCTTCGGCAGAGGCAGCCGGAGGAATTTCCATGTTTCCGATTAACAAAAAGAATACGGAGTTAGACGAGGCAAATGCGGCTTTGGACAGTCTGTATGAAGATGACGGGTACAGCAGCCGGTCTTTTGACGAGGACGTGGATGATGAAGATTATCTTGACGATGATGACGACGGACATAGTGGGGAGCTCGATAAAAAGACCGAGAAGATCGTGACCATTGCTGCAATTGCTGCAACCGTGATTATCGCAATTCTCATTATTGTCGCTATTGCTTCTATTACCGGTGGATTTAAGCATAAGGAGACGACAACGGAGAAAATCAGTACCGAAGAAGAGCTTTTGAAAATGATTGATGTGGTGGGAATGACGGAGGAAGCTGCGATTAGCGCATTGCGGGAGAAAGGGATTCCCTACGATATCGAGCGTGAATATTCAGAGACGTTTGAAGAGGGAATTGTAATCAGCCAGAGTATAGAGGACGAGGCAGTTCTGCAGGAAGATGACCGGGTGAAGCTGATTATCAGCAAGGGAATTGAGGAAATGAATGTCCCTGATGTGGTCGGCAAGCCTGTGGAAGAAGCGAAAACGCTTTTGACAGCGGCAGGTTTCGTGATTGATGAACGGGAGGAATACGATGAGGAAGTCGAGAAGGATACCGTTATCAGCCAGACACCAGACGGAAACACCACTGCTGCCAAGGGTTCTACCGTTACCATTGTCATCAGCAAGGGTGAAGAGGTCAAGGTTGCCAAGGTTCCCGATTTAAAAGATAAGACGGTGCAGGAGGTAGAGGAGGCACTCTCGGCTGTCAATTTGAAGCTGGGGACAGTGTATCAGGAATATGATGACAATGTGAAAGAGGGAAAAGTAATTGCACAGACACCGAAATCCGGTATGGAGGTAAAGGAAGGCAGTACGATTGACATTACAATCAGCAAGGGAAAGAAACCAAAGGATATCAGCTATACGGCTTCCTTCTCCGGTTCCCTGGCCAATAACGGATATGTATTTGCAGAGGGAGAGGTTGTGTATGTAAGTCTTATCCTGAAGATAGGGGATGCAAGCTATACGATTATCAGCAATTATTATACCGCAGCGGATTTTCCGGTTGATGTGTCCTCTGTTCCGGCGATAGAGGGATTAAACAGCAATGACGGTGTGTTAGAGTATAGTGTGAAAACCGATAGCGGCAGCATTATTACCGGCAGCTTTTCGTCCACGATAAAGGCAAAGTTTAAGAAAGTAGAGCAGTAAATGCAGGGAAAGATTATCAAAGGAATTGCAGGTTTTTACTATATATATGCAGGACAGCAGATATATGAATGCAGGGCAAAGGGGATATTTCGCAATCAGAAGATAAAACCCTTAGTAGGTGATGACGTAGAGATTACTGTTCTCGACGAAGCGGAGAGAGTGGGCAATATTGAGCGGATTCTGCCCCGAAGTTCCCGGCTTATCCGGCCGGCGGTTGCCAATGTGGACCAGGCATTGGTTGTGTTTGCGGCAGCGGCGCCGGAGCCGAATTTTAATCTGTTAGACCGTTTTTTGATTATGATGGCAAAGCAGGACATACCTGTGGTAATCTGCTTTAACAAGGTGGATTTGACCGTACAGCTAAAGCTGTCCGAATATGAGAAGATTTATGCGGGAACGGGGTATCCGGTCATTTACCTGAGTACCTATGAGGCACGAGGAACGGAGCAGCTGCGGGAATTCCTGCAGGATAAGACCACGGCATTGGCAGGGCCGTCGGGTGTCGGAAAATCTTCGATTATGAATATGCTTAATCCTGACGCCAACATGGATACAGGGGTAATCAGCCGGAAGATAGAAAGAGGGAAACACACGACCAGACATTCCGAGCTTCTGCCAATCGGTGAGAATACTTATCTGATGGATACCCCCGGATTTAGTTCCTTATATTTTCAGGATATGGAAGCAGAGGAGTTAAAGCATTACTATCGGGAATTTGAACCGTATGAACCATACTGTAAGTTCGGCGGCTGTAACCATGTAGGAGAAAGGGATTGCGGTGTCAAGCAGGCCGTGGCGGAGGAAAAGATTTCGCAGTCCCGCTATGAGAATTACAAACTTTTTTTTCAGGAATTAAAAGAGCAGAAACGGTTTTGAGAAAGGGATTGGATATGAATTATTTGGCGCCGTCAATCTTATCGGCAGATTTTTCCATATTAGGTGATGAAATTCGCTGCGTTGAGGCAGCAGGGGCAAAGATGATACACATAGATGTCATGGACGGCAGATTTGTGCCGAATATATCGTTCGGCGCACCGGTCATTTCTTCCGTGAGAAAGGTATCGAAGATTCTGTTTGATGTACATCTGATGATTGAAGAGCCTGTTCGTTATCTGGAAGATTTCCAGAAGGCAGGTGCAGATATTCTGACTGTCCATTATGAGGCATGCCGGAATGTGGAGGAAACGCTTTCCCTGATTCAACAGTCCGGCATGAAGGCTGGGCTGGCGGTAAGCCCTGATACACCGGCCAACGTGATTGAACCGTATCTGTCATTGACCGATATGGTGCTGGTCATGAGTGTTTATCCCGGTTTTGGGGGACAGCGCTTTATTGAAAGCAGTCTTGATAAGGTACGGGAAGTGAAGGAGACGGCTGCCCGTTATCACAGGAAAGAATTATGGATTGAGATAGACGGCGGTATTGGGCTTGATAATATAGCAACGGCAAAAGAAGCCGGGGCTAATGTTTTGGTTGCAGGCTCGGCTGTCTTTAGCGGTGATGCGGGGGAAAATGTCCGCATGCTGAATAAATTGCTCTAAACGTGCGATACAGGAGTGAAGAGATGAAGCATATTTTAATCATAACCGGTGGATATTTGAATTTGGAATTTGCACGCCAATATTGTAAGACCTTGTCAGTGGATAAGGTCTTTGCTGTTGACAGGGGATTGGAATATGCCTGCCAGCTGGGCATTATGCCGGATTATATTATCGGTGATTTTGATACAGTGGATACTGAATTGCTGGGAAGTTACAGGGAGAGAGTGGAGAAGGAAAAGCTTCCCATTTGTATAGAACGTTATCCGGCAAAGAAAGATGAATCGGATACGGAGCTGGCGATGAGAAAGGCAATCGGGGAAAAACCAGATGAAATTACTGTGTTAGCGGCAACGGGAAGCCGGATAGACCACATGCTGGCTAATCTGGGATTGCTGCTTTTGCCGGCAGAGAAGGCTATAGAGTGTCGGATTGTCGATGAAAATAATCGTGTGCGTGTGCTTTGTCCCGGTAATGAATGCCGTATAGCGAGAAAGGAACAGCACGGGGAGTATCTTTCCCTGATTCCCCTTACACCCGTGGTAAAAGGGCTGACAATCAGCGGGGTAATGTATCCGCTTGCTGAAAGAACAATCCGGCAGGGAAGCAGTTTCACTGTCAGCAACCAAATCACGGAACAGGAGGCCGTAATCAAAGTGGCTGAAGGTGTGCTGCTGATTATGGAAAGCAGAGATTAAGTACCTGCTATTTTTTCTTGTGTTTATTGTCTATCTTGCCTTTTTTGGCAGCGGTATCGTTTTTGCTGTGTTTGGTATCCGTATCGTTTTTACCATGTTTAGTGTCGGTATCATTTTTGCCGTGCTTGGAGGAAGAAATCTTTTTGTTTTCCGCAGAGGATTTCGTCCGTTTTGCACTGCTATCCTTGTCCTGTTTAGGAAGCTCTTTCTTGGTATTGTCGACAGCTTTGGCCTTTTCCTTTTTGCTTTCCTCGTTTTTCTTTTTTGACTTTTCGGCTGTTTTCTTTTCCACTGTTTTCTTATCCTCCGCAGGCGGTATTTGGACATCTTTTGTCACTATGGGAGAGATATACTGGGATTCGTAGTAGTGATAGAGTGCCTTGTACTCCTCGCTAAAGCTGTCATTGGCATGACCGTGCATCTCGTCAAAATTGCGGTCTTTTCCGACGCGCTTGACAATATGGAGAGAAATGTTGGCACAATGGGAGGAAATCCGCTCAAAGCTGGTTACCAAATCCACGAGGGCAATGCCTCCGGCGATACCGCAGTCGCCAGTCTGCAAACGTTCTACATGATGCGCTTTAATGGTTTCCTTTAATTTATCAATCGTCTCCGCTAACGGTTCAATGCGGACTGCCGCACCGACATTATCATGTTTAAACGCCTCAAAAGTCGTTTTTAACACGTTGTCAACAGCAGCGATAATCGTGTCGACCTCCCTGTGGCCGGCAGGTGAAAAGTGAATGTCCTGTGCATTTTTATCCTGTGCCACATAAAAGATATTGATACAGTGGTCACCCATTCGCTCGAAGTCGCTGACGGAGTTGAGAATTTCGGCTACCACCAGCCGGTCGTCAGCAGACAGACGCTTGGAGTTGATTTTGACAATATATGCGGAAAGGGCACTTTCACATTTGTCGATGAACGATTCGTTCTCTTCCAAAAGCTCCTGTTTGGCCGGGTCGTAATTATAGATCAGCCCGGTGGCAATTTTGTAATTGTCGTAGATGGCGTCAGCCATAGAGATAATTACATTTTTACACTGTTCCAGAGCGATAGTAGGCGTGTTCAGCAGCATATCGTCCAGCGTGGCAAGCTCTCTGTCGGTTTTGGAAATCTCCTCCTCGCCAAGTATTTTACCGGTGAGATTACTGATCCGCTGGGCAAAGGGAATCAGGATAATGCTGGTAACTAGGTTAAAGGCAAGGTGGATATTCGCTATATTACCGCGATTTACGGTATTGTTCCAGAAAGAAATCCCCACAGTATAATAAGTGCCGTAGATGACAACCACGAACAAAAGCGCACCGATAATATTGAAAAGCAGGTAGCTGAGAGAGACTCTTTTGGCTTTTTTGTTGGCACCGATAGAACCTAAGAATATCGTCATACATTTACCAAGGTTTTGTCCGATGATAATCGGAATGGCAGTGGCATAGGTTATGCTTCCAGTGGCCGACAATGCCTGCAGGATACCTACAGAAGCGGAGGAGCTTTGAATAATCGCAGTGATAATCAGACCGGTAAGTATGCCCAGCAAAGGATTGCTGAAAGAGGTAAATGCGTTGCGGAAGGCCGCTGAATCGCGTAGCGGCATAAATACCTCCTCCATGGTGGTCATACCATAAAACAGTACTCCCATGCCGACCAGAATCCCGGCAATGTCTTTGGCCTTTTTATTCTTCGTGAACAGCAGTGTAAAAGCGCCGATACCCACCAGCATCGGTGCGAACGAAGAAGGCTTTAACAATTGGAGAACAAGATTGTCGGAGCCGAGGTCTCCAAGGCGGAGAATCTGGGCAGTGATGGTACTTCCGACATTAGAACCCATGACAACGGGAATTGCCTGGGAAACCTTCATGATTCCGGCATTGACAAAACCGATCAGCATAATCGTGGTGGCGGCAGAACTTTGAATGATTGCAGTGACAGCGGCACCCAGTCCCCAGCCTTTGATTGAGCCGACCCCTTTTCTCTTGCTGGTGGTCAGCTTCTCAAGAATTCGTTCCAGACCGGAGCCTGCAAGTTTTTCCAAGGAAGAGCCCATAAGACTCATACCATACAGGAAGAGTCCGATTCCGCCTAAAAGCTGTAAAATGGATAGTATATTCATGCCTTTTGTCCTCCAAATTCGATTCGATTATCCTTTATCCCAAGAATACATTTCTTAATTATAAAATGTTTTCCAATGTTTGTCACTATGAAAATAAAAATAACTAGGGCAATCGCTTAATATTTTTTATCGTCATGATTCTGAAAAGCAAACTGCTGCATGGTGTTCAAACACCCTTACGAGCACGCACAGATACGTCACTG
>JAMPAW010000249.1 GCA_023666975.1 Clostridium sp. | reverse complement strand
AAAATGTCACACACCTCTCCCATTTACATTTTCAATCATTATGTAGCATTATTTTAGCTCCCCTTCCTTGTCAATCTCTTTTCTTCCTTTATCATTCTGTTAATAAATTTTTTATTCATTAAATAATTTCATTCCCACATAAGTATAAAAAATAAAGCACTAAACAAAAGGAGGCTCTTATGCTAAAAGATTATAATGATATAATTTCCATTGAAGATTTATGCACTATACTTTCTATAGGATATAACACCGCATACCAGCTACTTAGTTCCGGTGAAATAAAGGCTTTTAAAATTGGTCGCATTTGGAAAATCCCACGAGTTGCCGTAGAAGAATACATATTTTCAAAAAGCAATCTTCCGGCTTGTCATTAAAGGAAACATAAAAACAACTTTTCATATCTGCTATTATAAGCGAATTTCGGTTTTTCTGTTTTTTTGCAATGGAATATTCAGGCAGATTAAAGCATTCTGCCTGAATATACACACAATACCCAACTACATTTAACTCTTCTTAATCTCCATCCTCCTGATTTAATACTGAAATCACCACAGTAAGAATACCTATCACAACCGCTTTCAAAACTGCTTCCATCCTTAGACACCTCCCTTCATTTGGGCAAAAATTAAGAGAGAACCCTTTTCGGATTCTCTCTCGTTATGTTGATCTTTAACTTTCTTACATATCTTCTTCCGCATCCGTAACAAATGTTCCCGAATCGACAAGATAGCCATACTCCATATATACCTCATAATCAGACATTGCATCCAGTTCTTCCTGAGACGTAATTGTTACACTGTAATTGTATACCAACTGCCTCATTTCATCCATACTCTTTCCCCATTCTGACAGATTGGCTTGAATCCCACGGTAACTATTTTGAATTTCTTCATCCGTCATATTGGCAATATCCATTCCGAACGCTGTCAGCCATTCCCGCATATCACCTATCTCACTATCTTTTTCTTCTCCATCTGCCACTGATGTTTTCTGCACCTGTCCTTTTAGAGCAGCCTCGTATTCTTCCGCAGAGATAAAGGTCATATTGGAATCTCCATTAACAGAATAGGTAACATTACATTCATCATACCTTTCAGCACAATCAAAATAGAAGCTCGCTCCCTCTGCAACCAACAGATTTGAATGGTAGCTATCTCCTGATGCACCTTTTAAATTCAAAGGATTGCTATACACATTCCCATCCACAACTACGGTAACTGTTCCCACTTCATTTTTTGCAAAAGGATCATCATAAAACCTTATTTTGTTACAATAGTTCGCATCTTCTATTTCCACCGTGAAAATATCAAAATTCTCCAATGCAAAGTAAATACTTACTGTACTGCTGTCAATATCATACTGGCTCATGGTATCATTTCCTATTAAAGAAGCCGCCATCTCATAGTTATAACCCTCATAATCAATATCCGAGTCGCTTACAAGTTTCCAACGTGTTCCATTAAACCCGGTAATATCGTAATCAACCAGAGTTCCGGCATCATAATTATTTTTCCATCCCATTTCCGATCCCCAATAAGCATAGACAGCTCCAATTTCTTCCGTAATCTGATAAAAGCCATTCGGATCAGTATATGTAACCTGCATATTAACCGTATCCGTTGTTCCTATTTCTCCGATTTCTCCGTCTTCTTTATTGACCTCATGGGAAGTCAGCCATACAGATACATACCCTTTTTCATGGTAATCGCTAATGATCTGGTCTGTAGGCACTTGAACCGACATCATCTCATATCCTTCTGCAACTCCATCCTGTTGTACAACTGTACCATTTGTATCAGGCACCTTTTCCTGTTCTTCCGTCAGCCCTGTATCTGCAACTGAACTTTCTTGTGAAGATTGCGTCTGATCTGATGCCTTGTCAGAACTGTCTGCACACGCCGTAAGCAGCGCAATGCTAACCACCAAAGTTACAGCCACACCTGTTATTCTACGGAATCCTCCGCTTTTCTTTTCTCTATCCATGATTAACCTCCAAAATTTCAATATTCGTTATATAGCCGCATATACATTTTCGCTATATTTTCATCCTCTCAGAAATGCCTTAAATCCGGCATAGTCAAACAGCATCCACAAAACCACTGCTGCTATAGCCACTACCACCGCAATCACTACGATAATCACTGCTCTTTTAGCCCATTTCATTACTCGTCTGCCTCCTTTTCTTCCAGTTGCAATCAACCTTTTCTATACACAGAAATCACTTACCGCCAAATAAAATATCCTGTTTCTTTCTATCAAACTCCTCCTGTGTAAGCACTCCGGCATCAAGGAGCTGCTTATATTTTAAAAGTTCATCTGCCCCTGAAACCTCGTTCACAATGTTCTGAACAATCCCGCCGCCATTACCGACAGTCCGAGCCTGATTCTGCAGCTCATAAATCTTATTTTTGATTGCTTCTGCAGTTTTCGTCTGACCGGAATCAAACGTAACCGTATTCTCGTCCTCGACCGCTTCATTCAATCCCCGCCTTGCCTCTACCCCGCCAAGAATGGAAAACTGGATATATCCAACAGTCATAAATCCTGCTTTCTTCAACTGGATAGCCGTAATACTGGACAGCATGATTTCCTTTTCACCCTGAAAAAAACCATGCCCAAGAGCACCACGGATGCCGCGCCTCTTAATAGTAACCCTGTCCTTATACAATGTCAGTATTCCGTTCGCACCGACCATCTGCATCAATTCCCCATCGGAAGACGACTCTTTTCCACTTTCTGAGGAAATATCCCCATTTTCTGCAGGGATTCCGTTTTTCTGCGCCCAAAAAATATCCACTGCCTCTTTCGCTTCTTTTAATCCCGCTCCTGAAAGCTGCCGCACTTCCGCTATCATTTTCACTTTTTGCTCTTTATATTTCTGATAAAGAGCCTCCATATCAACTTCAACACCACAGACCAACATTTTTCTTTCTTCCTCCTTCTGAAAATTTACATTTCATACATATTGCTCGCATATTTTCCATCATGTAAAAATTTCTAATGTCGCTTTTCCTGTAATTTGCACATACTTGACAAATATTATATCACTATTCCACCAAACAATCAAACCTAAAAAGTATACTTTTTATAGAAACAGTACCTTTCAATGCGTTATGAGATCCGTTTTTTCACCATAAACTATACGCAGGAGGTTTAGACAAGCATGGAAAATGACATTTTAACAGCCATAGGTACACGGATAGCGGAAATACGCCGCCAGCATAAAGTCACACAGGAAGCCCTTGCCGATATGCTCGGAGTCAGCCCAAAGCATATCAGCCACGTTGAGAACGCTACTTCCAGCCTTTCATTAAAGAACCTTATACAGCTCTGCACAATCTTTGACTGCAGTTTTGATTACATTATCTTTGGGAAACAGAACAACGAAGCCCTCTCCAAACTGCCGGACGAGATTGTTAAGATACTAAATACTGGCAGTGATGGCGATATAGACCGCCTGAACCGCTATCTGCAAATCTACGTTGAGTTACAAAATAAGCAGGACTGATCTCCTTGCAGAGTACCGTCCTGCCTTATTTCATTTCTTATCATGCCGTATCTTCCCGAAGCTCCCTTTTATACTTATAGAAAGTCTTGCGTGAAATACCCGCCTGTTTTATAGTCTCCCCATCCGTCAGGGAACCGCCAAAAGATTTATTGTGTCTGCGGATAACCTCTTTTGCGGCTTTTGCTTTCTTGGTTTCATAGGTTGCCCCTTTTGCCTGTCCTATCCGCTTACCACTAAGGCGTGCTGTTTCTATCCCCTCCTTCGTTCTCTGGTGCAAATCAGATACTTCCTTTTCTGCCTGTTCAAAGGCAATCCTTATCTGCTCTTTCGCAAGCTCCATCAAATAGCGGTTGACGCCTTCCAATATCAAATCCACTTTGTCACCTGTAAGGGAAATCTGGTTCGTCATGGCTTTTTTGTAGGTTTCCGTATTGATATGCGGCTCCTTCAGAAATACAAGCGATATGCCCTCACGAAACAATTTTTCGTAAAGCGTATAACCTTCCTCGGCATTTCTGCTCATACGGCTTACCGAATCGAAGATAATCGTATCGCCGGACTGCACTTTTGCAAGAATTTTATCCAATTCTTTTCTTCCCTGAAATTTCGTTCCGGTGTAGATTTCTTTCACGATAACCGCATCGGGGAACTTAGATTCTATGTTCCTGATCTGCCTCTCTATGTTCTGCCTGCCAGTGGAAATGCGGCAATATCCATACTGCCTGTTCATGCCGCCTCCCCTGTTCCAAATTCCCCGGCTTTGCAATTTTCATATTCCGGCAAATCAGACAGCGGATCATGGTCTATTGAAAACGCATTTCCTTCTGGCGAAAAGTGTAGATACACCTGACTATCACCGCACACATGGAGAATCGCATCAGGGGGAATGTGTTCTTTTACATATCTGCAG
>JAMPAW010000248.1 GCA_023666975.1 Clostridium sp. | reverse complement strand
TGGTGTAGCCTGCCACTACATCATCAAATGGCTAGACAGAGACCATAAGGACAACGAATAGCCTGGTGGGTGCTTTGCCACTGTAAAAAGAAAAGAAGAACCCCCAAACTGTGCGGTAACACGGTAAGGGGGTTCGTTTCTTTCGTCCACAATGGAACATCATAACTTTTTGCCTATTGGCATTATAGCATATGCAACTCTCGATTGCAATATTCCAATCAACATTTTTCACTTCACAAAAGTGCGATTCTGGTTTTACAGTATGAGACAGGCATCCCCAAAAGAGAAAAAGCGGTATTTTTCTGCGACTGCCACCTTATAGGCATGTAACATCTTTTCTCTTGTGGAAAACGCAGAGACCAGCATAAGCAGCGTAGACTCCGGCAAATGAAAATTCGTAACCAACGCATCTACGACCTTGAATGAATACCCCGGATAGATAAAAATATCCGTCCAGCCGCTTCCCGCCCGCACAATGCCGTTATCATCTGCCACCGATTCCAGCGTTCTGGTACTGGTGGTTCCAACCGAGAAAATCCGGTTTCCCCTGGCCTTCGCCGCATTGATTTTTGCGGCTTCTGCCTCCTCCACCATATAAAACTCCGAATGCATATGATGCTCTAAAATATTATCAACCTTGACCGGCCGGAAGGTTCCGAGGCCGACATGCAGCGTCACATGTGCAATATCTACGCCTTTTTCCTCTAACTGTGCCAACAGTTCCTCCGTAAAATGCAGCCCGGCCGTAGGTGCTGCTGCCGAGCCTTCATGTCGGGCATACACGGTCTGGTAACGGTTTCTATCCTGCAGCTTGTGCGTGATATACGGCGGAAGCGGCATCTGGCCAAGCTCATCTAAAAGCTCTTCCCAGATTCCCTCATACGCAAAACGGATTAAACGATTGCCCTCCTCCACGATATCCACGACTTCACCCACAAGCAGCCCGCCGCCAAAGGATATTCTGGCACCAACCCTCGCCTTCTTTCCCGGCTTCACCAACGTTTCCCATATCTTCTCTTCTTTTCTCTTTAACAGCAAAACCTCAATCGATGCGCCGGTGTCCTCTTTTACCCCCATAAGCCTTGCCGGAATTACCTTTGTATCATTCACCACCAGGCAGTCACCTTGGTTTACATAATCTAGTATGTCGTAAAAATGCCTGTGCGTGATACTCCCGTCCTCCCGTCCTACCACCATCAGGCGGGAATCGCTTCTTTTTGCCAGAGGGTCCTGTGCAATCAACTCCTCCGGTAATTCATAATAAAAATCTGATAAATTCATCTTTGTCTGCTTCTTTCTCTAATCTATTTTTGCCTACCGCAGCTTTTTCCAGTTCCCGTCCCATTCCTCGCTCGAAGCCGTCGCTTTGGTAAGCTGCAATACAATCTCACTGAAATAACGCCCCGGCACATCTTTTAGCAGGAGCGCATCCTCTTTGTGCTTCTATATTGATGATAATCTGCGAAAGACCGTCTTTACCAGTATATGTGCAAGTATCCATTTATTCCCCAATAACCGTTTCGCACTTTCATCGTACTGGGCATCCCGGTCGGCTGCCCGCACTGCATTTTTCACCTCTGTATCCAAAGCATTCTCCTTTTCCTGAAATATCTCTGTTATCTGCAACCCTGTCAGGCTGTATCCTAATTATACCTTAGGTGTTTTGACAAAGCAACCGGATTTTCACTATCGTTCGTGTCTAATACAGGCAGGCCTCCGGCTCTGTCCCGGCTGCCTGCCTGTATGCCATTACTTTGTCTTGAATTTGATCGTTGTCTTTTTTCCGGTCTTGTCTGTAATGACCAGCTTGTTCCATTTTCCTTTCTTCTTCAGGTATTTCTTATATTGGGACAGCTTGAAGGTAAAACTCTTTTTGCCCTTTACTTTAATCGTCTTGCTGTTGATTTTAATCTGCTTAATCCCGTCGGAATCCTTAATGGTAACCTTCTTAGAGGTTTTGTAGGTCTTCTTGTTTTTGATATTGGCGGTTGTCGAAGTATCTTCCTGCCCTGCGGTTTGTCCGGCGGGTGCCTCCGTTGTGGCAGAAGGTGTCTCGGCTGATGTCCCCGGTGTAACAGCCGGTTTTTCCGGCGTGGTAACCGGTGTCTCTGGCGGTGTCGGCTGCTCTGGCGTAATATCCGGCTTCTCGGTTGGTTCCTCCAGTGTGTCTGGATTATCTCCTGCATTTCCCATCTCATCACTGCTTACCGTTCCCACCTTTTGCAGAGGGAGAGTGGAGAGATTGACATACAAAGCGGGCCGAACACCTCCCATAGGTTTATCGACATAGCCACCGTCGGGATCCATATAACCGTCACTATGGACAGATGATACATAAAACTCATTAATGCCAGGTGAACGTAGCCACCACCAATTCCTCACACCATCCTGTCCATAAGCTTTCCATGCACTATGTTTAAAACAGTAATCTGTCGGAAAACCATACTCTAAATTCACAACATCCTTCAGGGACAGAATCGTGACGTAATCCTCTGTCGCTTCCCCTCCTTCGGTACCATACCATGGATTATCACTATCTTTATAGGTGTACTGCCTAATTCCATTTTTTTCTGCCTCTGTAAATGCCTGTTCATAAAATTCACTATTCAGCCAGCTCCGCAGGGTGCTGTCCTTCCATGTAACAGGTATATCACTCTCTTCATGATATTTCCTATACGCAAGAACCCTGTCAGACAGCAGGTATGCATCATCCCCTTCTGTATGAAGTACCCTCCAGCGGATTGATTTTTCGTTATAGGTTCCCAGTTCCACCAGATCCCATTCCGCTCTTTTCAGCGAGGTATCGAGCTTTTCTCCCTTCTGGACAAGAGGAGAGGAAAGATTAATATGCAAAGCAGGCCGAACACCTCCATCATAGTAGATATCGTCACCGAGGGTATTCACACTGCCATCAAGGTATACATACGATGCATGACTCGTATCATCGCCAGGCGAACGCAACGTCCACCAACTGCTCTCTCCACCGTCTATATCGATTCCCTGCTCCCTGGCATATGCCGTTGCCTTGCCAATTCTTGCCTGATCATCCCAGTTAGAATTCTCTGAAAATCCATATGTTGCATCCCCCATATCTGCAACCGATGGCAGGTAGATTTTGTCCACCGTGTCATTTCCGCCCGGTGTCTGATGAGCATGCTCTCCCTCATCATCATAATATCGATTGACCACATCCGCATTTTCCAGTGTCTGCGGCAAAATCACTGCCTGTTCCGCTTCCGTAAAAGCATTGTCCAGGAAATCTGCATTCAGCCACTTCCGCAAGCTGCAGGTCTCCCATGTAACTTCTGTATTTTCTGTATTATACGGCTGGCAGTCTAATACTTTGTCTGCAAGCACATAGGCATCTGTCCCGTCCTCATTCTGCCAGAGGATTCTCCACCGGATTGGCTGTTTTTCATCTTTCTGGTCTGCCACACCGTCCCCGTTCGTATCCTCCTGCCAATAGCTTCCGAAATATACTGTATCACAGGTATTCATCTCCACTCTGGGATTTTGCAGTCCACTGTTGCTAGTTTCTGCCGCTTCCGCCACCTGCGGTACGGCAAGGCATGACGTAACCGCCAATGTCCCAGACAGCAGCACTGCCGCTAAGCGTTTCCCCTTGTCCGCCGGTTTCCTGTTCTTCGTTATTCTCATGTTTTCTGATTCTCCTTTCTTCTGTTGGTTTGCTCTTTTTGTATTGTCCAATACTGCAGCATTCTCCCCTCTGGCTGCCACCTCCCTTCCCTATCTCCATGAACAAAACGCACATTTCCAAAACCCAGTTGAAAGAACAGCGTTTTCCTCATGGCTATCTGTCCTTCGATAGACATTCCACCTCAAAAACAGGCACAAAAATAACACAACCCGCTGCTGCTAAGTTGTGCCACTTTCCCTTTTCGATATAATTTTTTGCACCCTAAGAAAGCACAATTAACGCTCTGCTCTGCTCTGCTCTGCTCTGCTCTGCTCTGCTCTAAGCATATTTTTACCTGCCTTTCCTGTCAAGTGCCTTTTGATCCTGTTCCTGATTCTAACAAAGGTCATTGCAAAACCCAAAAAGTGAATCTGCGTTTTTGAATCTATACAACTTTTCAACAGCATTCGGAACGTCAGCTGAGAAAAGTTGTATCGATTCACAATAAGCATTCCACGTATACTGCATTTTGCAATTATTTATTCATTTTAGCATAGAAAAAAGCAATGCGCAAGTTTTGAAAATTTTCTAAAACAGAACTTATCCTGTTCGCTTAAATGCTGTAATCGTCTTACCCCTCTTTTACCATGCACTCCTTCCGGTAAAAGCAGATTCCATATTTCCGGATGTTCCGGTATCCCTCCTTATGCAGCACTGCCGCATAGTTCTGCTCCTCGATCTGCGCTAACGCCTCGTCACAGCCTGCCTCCATGCGGTCAAACTCCTTCACCG
>JAMPAW010000247.1 GCA_023666975.1 Clostridium sp. | reverse complement strand
TACTTGGAACATCTCCAAAACTCCTGATTGCGTTTAAGGCTTTTGGCTGCACAAAAATGCAGTTTCGCTCCACAATCAGGGCAGTACACAAGTCCCGAAAACAGGCTTGTCCTGCCTGTTTTTGTCGGTCTGCGCTTGTGTTTCCGAAGCTCCTGCACCCGCAGCCATTGTTCCTCGGATATGATGGCTTCCTGCATATCGGGTATGATTTGGTAATCTTCCTCGCTGTGCCGGATTTTCTTATGGACTTTGTAACTGACGGTAGTGCTTTTGAAATTGACGGCACAGCCCGTGTACTGCCTGTTTTCAAGAATATACCCAACGGTAGCCTGTTCCCACCCGTAAGGGCTTTTCGGGACTTTCTGTGCGTGTTTTCTGCCGACGGATTCAAAATAGGCGACGGGGACAAGAATCTGTTCTTTTTCAAGCTGCCTTGCAATCTGCATCGTGCCTTTCCCTGCAAGGCACAGGGCGTAAATCTTTCTAACAGTTTCTGCCGCAGGCTCGTCAATGACCCATTACTTGGGCTTTTCTTCTGACCTTTTGTAGCCATAGGGTACGATAGAAGCGATACGCTCGCCGTGTTCCGCTTTGGACTGCCATACCGCACGGATTTTCTTGGAAGTCTGCGCCGCATACCATTCGTTGAAAATATTGTGGAAAGGCATCATCTCCACACCCTCGCAGGTCAGCGTGTCCACCCGTTCCTGTATGACGATAAAGCGGATACCGAGCGATGGATATACCACCTGCGTCAGTCTGCCCATTTCTACCTGTTCACGCCCGAAGCGGGATAAATCCTTTACGATGATCGTGCCGATTTCTCCGTTCTCCGCCATTCTCTCCATACGCTGAAAAGAAGGTCTTTGGAAGGTCGTTCCCGATACACCGTCATCTACGAAGAACATCGTATTGGTGTATCCCTCTTTTCGGGCGAAGTCCTGCAAAATCTGTTTTTGATTGGTGATGGAGTTGGATTCCTCGTCCTTGTTATCGTCATCTACCGATAAGCGACAGTAAAGCGCTGTGATTTTTTCATCTGTCTGCCCATTTAATTTTGCTGCTGTTGTCATAAATAATTCTCCTTTCCGACAACCGGCATAGCAAAGGCAGGATTAGTTTACTATGCCCGGCAGTCATTTTCTATTGTGCGAATGTTAAATCAGTTTTTCGGAAAGTATCAGTTCCTTAAACTGTTCCAATACGCTTTGTTTTCCTTTACTGCTGAAATGGGTACTGACCTCATAAGCCGTGCCGCCGATTTTCAGGGAAAAATCGTTTTCGCCGCTGAAACGCACCAGTTTCTCGCTTTCGATACGGACATCGGGGCAGCGTGGCGTTAATGCCTGCGCTAAGTTGACAGGCTCATTTTCATCCATTGGCTCAGGCGGTAGCATCCATATTACATTCGGATTGACCGTGAAATCATTTATCTTTTTCATACCGTCACCTACCTTTCCTCATGGCTACGGCGGATGCGCTCCATTTTGCGCTGATTGTCATACAGCAGTTTCAAAATGGTATCCGTCATCTGCTTTGCGGTATAATTCTTCGGGAAGAAACCACGCAAATCCTCCACCTTAAAGCGGATATGCTCCTGCTGGTTTGCCTTTTTCTCGGATAGAATTTCATAGATACTGTCCGAAGAAAGAGCGCCCTGCTGCGCCAGCTTTTTCAGTCGGATACTCTGTGCGTGGGAAGGGGTGCAGTCGTTTAATGCCATTGCGTCCAGCAGGATTTCCTGCTGTTCTTTAGTGAGATAGGAGAGTTCCACGGCTGGGCTGAACGCTATCGCACCCTCGTCTACCTTTTGTAACAGTTCTGGAATAAGATTTGTAAGGCGGATATATCGGAATACCTGATCTCGGCTTTCGTTTGTTGCTTTTCCAATTTCAGCGGCGGAGTCAGACTTTGTCGCAAGTTGCGACAAGGTTAAATCGGTGCGCTTGCCTTGCTTCTTCATCGCTTCCAGCTTCATTTTGTAGGCAAAGGCTTTTTCCGATGGGAGCAGCTTCTCACGGTGCAGATTGCTGTCCACTACAGCGATAATCGCCTGATTTCGGTCAAAGGGATAAATCAATGCGGGAACTTCCGTAAGTCCTGCTTTGATTGCCGCATACAGCCTGCGGTGTCCCGATATGACCTCATATTCATCTGATTGACCTTCCATTGGGCGGACAATCAGCGTGGAGATAATCCCTTGCGCCTTTATACTCTCTGTGAGATTGTCCATTTCTTCGTTATCGATCACCTGAAAGGGGTGCCCCTCAAAGGTGTGGAGCTTATCTGTGGGGATATTCGCCGCCTTTTTCTTCGGTGGGTTTTCTATCAAAATTGTATTTGTCATCGTGCATACCTTCTTTCCTTGTTTTTCGTAAGAACGGCGGCTTCTGCCTGCCGTTCGGTTTCAAGCACTTCTTTCAGCTTCGGAATCTTTTCCGCAACCGCTTTGGCAAGGGATAATTCCTCCCGCAAAGGCTTGATTTTAGCGGAGATTTCCCTTGCTTCGGCGTTTAATGTTCCGCTCTTTTTGTGGCGGTTGCGGTTGTATATGGACTGCCGCTCTTTTTCCAGCACTGAAATTTGCCCCCGCCTTTCTTCAATAAATGAAACAAGCTCCTGCGGGGAATCAATGTAATTCTCACATAGGAACTTGTATTCTCTCAGCGTTTTATTTAAGTTTACAACCTCCTGCCGCATTGCGGGAGAGAGCGGGCGGGGCGTATCTTTCGTGACATTATTCCCCATAATCAGCCTGCAAAGTTCGATCACAAGGGCGAAAATTATCTGTATACCGTCCATACGCTTCATTTTGTTGTACTCAATTTCCAGCGTCAGCAGCGGTGCGTACTTCGGCTTTTGAAAGGGAACATAGCCCACATACCTCTGATTGTCCGGCATCCTTTCACGGATTGCCTGCGGCGTGTATTCCTTGCCAAAGCGGTCTATGCGGACGGCTTTCTGCCAGCCGGGGGCTTTTACGGAGTAGTGGGCGAAGCGTTCATCACGGCATATTTCATAGCCCATATCCTTCAAGCGGATTTCAAAGGCTTTGAAATTGGTAGACCGGGCAAGGGCAGTATCAATATCGCCTTTCAAAATTTCCCTGTGCGACAGATTGCCTTTCTGCTTTATCCAATATTCCTTTTTACCGCCGCCGTAAAAATCCGCTTCCTTCAAAATGCTTTTTCCGTATTCCAGACCGATTTTGTGCGCTTCTTCGGGAGTGACTTCGCCTGTTTGAAAACTCTGATACCCGTGATACGCCACATTGCCGCCCATTTTCCCAAAGCGTTTTTTCGTTGCCATCATACGCTCATATGCTCTTTTTGCAGGGCAGTTGATGGCGGATACATACATCTTCTTATCGGTTTTATCGTCATCTACCGCATACCGCAGGGCGGCATATAAATCCACATCAAGATACTTTTTGTCGGTGGTTTTGTTGGGATTGTCCGCATAGTCGATTACCTCTTTCAGCCTGTCTTTGACAGGCCAGAAGCCAGTGGTTGCCATTTCGTCAAATCCTCCTTTCCCGGCAGAAGCAACTCTGAATTAATACGGTCTATCAGGTCAAGCAGGCTATTTTCTTCTTTGGGAGACAATACACCTTCCGTATTACAAACCTCGCATAGTTTGCCGTATAAATCATAAAAGACATCGGGCGGAACTATTCTCGGCTCATAGCCCAAAGCTCTCTGCACCATATATTCGCTGACGGAAAGGTTGCAATTCTCCGCCAGCCTTTTGATTTTGTCCTTATCTTTCGGTTTTGCCCGAATATCAATTCATGCATATTTTTCTTTTGGATTTCTGTTCATAGATTTACCAGTCCTTTCAAAATAGGGTGTTAGGGACAGTAGTCCCTAAAGATAAAACGGTCGGCAACGCCTGTTTTGAGTTGGAACTTGCCGTACAAGTTCCCTGCTTGCTACGGTATACGATATCTCCGCTGTCTTTCCCGTGGGTGTTTTTGCTGTTCTGCCTGAATGCAGTTCCTGCCCCGTCTATGGCGGCGTTTCGGTTCTCTTGGCACGCTCTTATCTTGGCGGTACTTCCCCGAAAAAACATATCCCATTTAGCCGGTCATTCAGTTGTAACCGGCATTTGGACAACAAAAAAGCCGGCACACAAATGCGTACCGACTCATCAAGAGGGTAGAACTTCCCCTTGGTGTGTTTGGTTTCACATTCATGTACCGGCTTTGAAATTCAAAGTCGTGCTTCGTCCTTTCCCGTTTCCGCCCGAAGCAAAAGGCAGTGGATACGGTAGCAGTATTTTCGTTAGCATACTGCTGCATTGTCGGCTTATGCCGTCCTTCAAAATCTGTGTAAGTCAATATTTAGTTGTAGCTCTCCGAAAAAAATATCTTATTATATATCAGCAAACAAATGTTTGTCAATACTTTTTCAGAAATTTTTGAATATTTCTCAGAAAA
>JAMPAW010000246.1 GCA_023666975.1 Clostridium sp. | reverse complement strand
ATCACAAACTATATGACCACGGCCGCCGCTGTGCAGTTCTCTGATGAATACAAATTTGATGTGAGCGCTGAGACCTATGTAAGCTTTATACAGAAATACGGGAAAATCATTACCCCCGATGAAACTATCTGGACAAAAATTGATACCAGAAACCGGGAAAAATACCCTCTGACTAATCTCTTGCTGGCGCTTGGTTTCCTGTTATTCCTGGCGGATATTGCAATGAGAAGATTCCAGTATGTGCCAAGCCTTAAATGGCTACGACTCTTCCGCCTCAGGGGACGAAATATACCGGATTCTCCTTTAACAGAGCATTCTGTAGAAAAAGATTCTACCGCCTCGAAGAATGCTTCGGAGGATAAGACCCTGGCAGCTCCCTCAAAAAAGAAAAGCAAAAAGTCAGCCAAAACTGCTGCCGCTCAGACCTTAGATACCTCCTTCCTCTTAAAGAAAAAGGATGACAGAAATCAAGGCGAGTAAAAAAACAATCTCGGAAATCTTACGGATTTCCGAGATTTTGTATTCTCGCTATAACAACCCTGACCGGCTTGAATAAAACAAACATCAAGACAAAATTCCCTATAGCATGTACCAAGTCCCAGGGAATACCGGCCACCCACCAGGTAAAACCCGCATGCAGGCCGCTTAAAATTCCGTTTCCGGCAGCGCCAATCACCACATAGGGAATACTGCATAACAGGCCAAAAAACAGACCGTATAAGGAGGACAGAATACTCCAGAACCACAGGGAGGTCTGCCTGCGGAAAATCCACACCAGCAGCACTAGAAGCGGCCAGATATACAGGTACATAATTACCCAGAGCTGAAAGCCATACACACTGATTTCTATTAAAAGAAAAACCGGCACCACAAATATCATTTTCCACCCGAAATATAAGGTAAATATTATCAACCAGAAGGTAGTCAACTCAATATTGGGCAGAAATCCCAGAGCCATTTTACAAACCTCTATGACCGCCACCATCATGCCGATGAATGCAATATCCTTCCTTGTGAGTGTAAGCTTCTTCAACGATATCCACCCGTTTTCCTTCTCTCCCGAAAGAAATCAATCACTTCTTTAACCGGATTATACTTCGGTTATTCTTCATAAACGGTATATGCAAACCGATAAACATCTCCATCTTTCACCGGCTGCTCATTGATACCGTATTGTCCATATTCACCATTCACATAAATCGCCCAATAAGAACCGTCGATACTGTAATCTGCGGTTTCACCGTTTATGGTATCAATGAATCCGTCTGTAGCTTCATAACTAAATCCGTCTATTTCATCCATGGCCTGACGCAAATATTCCGCATCCGTTTTTCTTTCATAGGTTACCTTTTCCTGTTCCTTATTCACAACCTCCATTACAATACTCTTACTGCCTGCTGTCGGCTTTTCACGAAACATAAAAAAGATTCCTGCAAACACCCCGATGAGAGCAACCAGTACAATGACGCCAATAACGATTTTTTTATTTGCTTCTTTTTTCTCTGTCAATTTTTTCTCCTTCCGTCGCTTTTTGCAGTATCACTCCCTGCTATGCGGCTGAAAACCAGAACCGTTATGCTTATTTTGAGAGCTTAAACCTCGTCATCTCCTGCTCCATTTCTTCTGAAACCATTGAAAGATTATCGATACGATTTGCCACAAGATGGATTCCGCTCAACTGCTCCTCCAGCGAATCCGCAACCTTTTCCGTCAGCTCCGCCGTATTTGTTGAAATATTGTGAATTCTTTCAACAGCATGTACCATCGAGCGGTCACATTTATGCATTTCTACAACGAGGTCCTCCATGCCGCTGACAGATTCTCTCGTCTTTTCCGCCAATGTCCTAAAATCCATAAAGGTTTCCTGAACCTTATCCACTACCTGCGCCTGTCCCTGCACTCCGTTTCGGATGGATTCTATATTGGTTACCGTATCCGCAATATCCCGGCACAATTCAACAATAATGCTTTCTATATTTGCCGTTGCCTCAGTGGAGTCCGCTGCAAGCTTCCCGATGGACTCTGCCACGACTGCAAATCCTCGTCCCTGCTCTCCTGCACGCGCCGCCTCAATGGTAGCATTTAGCGCAAGAAGTCCTGTCTGTGAAGATATCTCATTAATCGTACTTACAATACTGGAAATCTTTCTGGACTGTTCTTCTAATGTCGTAATCTTTGCGTAGGATTCCGCCATTCGCTGGGCCGTAACTTCGCTCTGCTCCTTCAGTTCCCCTACATTCTGCATTCCGCTTTCCCCTGAAAGAATGGTATTTTGGACGTCCTCCAAAAGCAGGCGGCTTTTCTCCCTTAGCTGACCGAATTTTTCTTCCAGCTCTGCCGCACGTGTGACTACCTGGTTTACATCCTTATTCTGAGCATCCGTACCGTCCGATATTTCCCTGACCGCCTGACTGATAGACTCTACATTCTCTTCGATTGCTTTTAAGTGCCCGGAGCTTTGCACCACTTCGCCGGTAAATGTCGTAATTTTCGTAAGGATTCCCGATATTTTCCCCGTCATTTTGTTAAAACTCTTCGAAAGTGTCCCGATTTCATTTTTACTGCTTTCCTCTGCGCGCATGGTGAAATCTCCTTCAGAGGCATTTCCAATCAGCTCCGTAATGGAGACAATCGGCTTCGTCAATCTGCGCGCCAACAACGCAATTACAAATATTGCAACAGCAATGATAAGTAAGGCTAAAAGCGCTGCAATGATAATAACCCGATACACAATAGCCATTGCCGATGCTTCTTTTTGCAGCGTGATAACGGACCAGGAATCCGACTCTCCCGGCAGGGATATTGACGCATAACTCACGAAATAAGCTTCTCCCTCATTTTTTATTCTGCCGATTCCGTCTTTTCCATCCATAACCTCCGAAATAATCTTCTGGTAATCCTCGGATAGAGAGAGTTTCTGTTCCTCTGTCAAAATATTTCCGTCAGCGTCTGTCAACGGCGTTCCTGCCTCATCCTTTTTAGATACAGTCTTTGTCAGCTGCTTGTAATTATACAGCTCTTCAATCTGGATACTGTCAGGATGAGCAACCACAACGCCTTCACCGTCAATAACGAAGGAATATTCCCCGTTTTCAACATCCGAGAACTCTTCAATCAAGCTTTGCAGATAATCCAATTTCAAATCAACTGCAAAAATTCCCACCAGTCCGTCGTTTTTATACATTGGAAAAAAGATAGATGCACAAGGCATTCCTGTATTTACCGAATAATACGATTTTGAAACAAAAGATTTTTGCTCCTCCATCGTCTGTACAAACCACCAACGCGTGGAACGGTCTGCAAGCTCGCCGGAGGAACGCCCTGTCTGCATTCCGTCTGTACCCTGAATATAAAGCAGCTCCAGATACGTGTTTCGCCTGACACAGTCCTCCAAAATCGGCGTCTGAACTGCCGTTTCCATCGTCAGGATACTCGGATTCACAGATAACTCTTCCGTAACGCCATATGCGCCGTCCAGAAATGTCGCAATCTCTCCTGACACAAGTCTTGACTTATCCTGTCCCTTGCTGTAAATCTCTTTTTCATACGATTTCGTAAAAACTACTGCAACAATTCCCGTCAGACATACTGCCAGCAAGCATACAATCGCAATCATCGGCAATAGCAGCTGCCTGAATATACTTTTTTTCTTCATCCGTTTCTCCTTACTCTTTTGAAACCGGCGAAAACAATATCTCGTTTCCTACCTCTTTTTCCATAAAATTGTAAACAACTGTATTAATTTTATCTCAAATCCAATTTTTGTACAACCCCGAAAAAGAGATATCAATTATTCAAGGACGCCTTTTTTTTCCAGCTTCCTCTTTTTTCAGAATATAAACCGTATATCCTATCGAAACCACACACAGAAAAACACATGACACGATATTGTGATACATGTTTCCGGCATCTTCATTCGCAAAAACACTTAAGCTGTTAATAACGCTATGTGTGATAATACATGGCCACAGACTTTTTCCTTTATAAAAAATAATCGTAAAAAGTATTCCGATAGCAGTCGCATAGCAAATCTGCAGTAAGGTTTCCGGAATGTCCCTTCCGTTCAGCAAATTTACAATATGACCAAAGCCAAAGGTAACGCCGGAAATGATAATGGCACGTTTCACATTTTTCTTACAAATTGCCTGAAATAAAAAGCCTCTGAAAATTACTTCCTCTAAGAATCCCACACACAGCATACTAAAAATAGAAAGTGCCGTCTCCAGCCAGGATAACTGTAGCCGAAAACCCCACCAGAGATTTACAGAAACCAATAATACAAGAGGAATAAAATACAGATATTGCCTGCATTCGCCCTGAAATTTGCAAAGACCGTATTTTTCCTTCAGACCATTTTTGGCCACCCATAAATACAAGAAGACAGTTAATACCATGCATACAGGCGCTGTAACCAGCTTTGAAATTCCGATGGAGCTTGAA
>JAMPAW010000245.1 GCA_023666975.1 Clostridium sp. | reverse complement strand
AAGAACAAAACAAAGCAATTTTCGGGCGTGAGCAAAAGCGTGATAAGCTGAAAAAAGAATTATCTGAATGTACAGGCATCTTCAAAGGCGGCAGACGTAAGGAGTTACAGCAGGAAATTGACAGTCTTGACAACCAGATTTCCAATATGAAAAAGCGGCTTTCATCCATTGTGAAGGAATATAAATTTGATTCTGTCCAAGCATTCTATAAGGAATTTAATGTGGCAAAGAGAGAGAACCATGATTATGAGGCGGCTTGTACAGATTATGAAAAAACTTATGGAGAAAAAGTGGCGGATGCTAAGAGCATTAGAGAGAGAATCAGGCAAAAAGAGCAGATCGTAAAGGAGAGAGAGGCGGGCAGGACACTTCCGGCAAGACAGAAAGATGGAGAGTGCAGGTAGAATATTCAAACCACACGGAGCAGGACACTTCCGGCTATACGGACTATCTGCCAGAACGCCCGGAAGAACTGTATTTTTCACTGTTGGAGTATTTCGAGACAGATGAGGAAGATATATAGAATTGCAACATATTGTTATATTTTCTGTCTCTTTTGTCGAGTTTACAGTTATTCCGTTTGTATTTTCTTATTTGTTATGATTGAATATCAATCGACAGCTTGTCGGCAGCGTAAACACAGGATGGTGGGAAGAAATGCGGATTGTCAAGGAAGCAGAGGAGGGCAGGAATGAAATACTGGATGTAGTGGAAAGGCTGTTTGTGACAAAAGGTTTTGACAATACCAGTACAAACGATATTTTGAATGAAATCGGGATTGCAGGGGGATTGAGCCGACAAACAGTGATTGTTCACTTGTTCATTGGCTCTGCGTCTAAAGCGTCTGGCTCTTTGATGACAGTTATCTGTAAATCCTTTGCTTTAATCAAACCTTCCTACTTGCATTTCGGGCAAAAGAGAGGATAGTTCTTTAAAACTGTATCTTCTCTTATTTTGTTACGAGTTTTGTTGCCGCAAACGGGGCATAGTATCCATTCCGTGTTCATAGTTCATTACATCTTAAAGCTGTTTCTTGTTAATAACTGGAATACTAACCGCAACGCATACTATACATAAGGAAACAGCAATAAAAATAGCTTTTATATATGCGTCTATTGTCTCCACACCCATCAAAAGCGAGTTGGTATTCATCAATGCAACGGGTGAATACGGCTTTGCTTTCGGTATGATACTTAATAAATATGCCAACAGCACTACCCCACCGGTACACAGAGAAACACCTGTGTTATTTTGCAACAGCGACGAGAACAGAACCATAAGGCATATCACCCATACGCCGAACAGCCACCAAATAGCAACTGAGCAAAATAAGCTATTCGCAATACCGTTATCCCAAAAATAAGCATTGTAGCCATAGGTAATGGCAAAGCAAAGCCCGTAACCAAATGTCCAGAACGACAGTAATAGTATGGTTTTTGCAAGCACAATCTTGTATCTCGATAAACCTTTTGTCAGTACAAGCAGTAATGTTCCCGATTTGTATTCTTTGGTAAATATATCGCTAAAAATCAGTACATAAGCGATAAGAGCCATAGGAATATTCTTGAAAAACTGTGTCCATGAGGTCATTGCGTCCACTTGAATATTTGTGACAAGCAATCCGCTTTCTGCCATTGCATCAGAAAGCATTTCCATCATCCACGGTGTCAGTTTTGCAATCGCTGGATTCATAATACCAAACAGCACAAACATCAGCATGAGGATAACGAGTTTGCCTGTCCGCACAGTTTCCAGATATTCTTTTTTCAGAAAACTAAATAGAGATTTCATGTTGTCACCTCCAAAAACAGCGATTCAAGCGTTGGCTCTATTCGTTCCATTCTCTGTATGGGTAATTTGTTTTCAGCCACATATTGCATAATGTCAAAGAAAAAGTCCTCGCAGCCATGAAAAGTAAACGTATTTTTCCCTGTGCGTTTGAGATTGCCAAATACTTTTATAAGAGTATCAGCAGCCTCTTTTTCCCCTGTTTCGATGATAAATCCATCAGATGACCGCTTGTTTCGCAGTTCTGCAATAGCTCCTTGCATGGCAATTTTCCCATTGTTCAGAAAGGCGACTTCAGTGCAGATACGCTCAACATCCGAGAGAATGTGCGTAGAAAAAAGCACCGTGGTCTGCTCTCTTGCCATAAGAAGAATATCCAAAATTTCCTTGCGCCCAGCGGGGTCAAGTGCTGATGTCGGTTCGTCACAAATCAGAAGCTTTGGGCGGTTTAGAAGTGCCTGTGCAATTCCCAAGCGTTGTTTCATTCCTCTTGAAAATCCCTTAATGCGGTGATGCTCATGTCCAAGACCGACAAGTTCCAATAACTCTTTACTTCTCGTCACAATGTCGGTCTTATCCATCCCACTAACCTCTCCGCAAAGAGTTAGATATTCAGTTGGTGTCATATAGGAATAAAATTCCGGTACATCGGGCAGATAACCGATGTGTCGGTTTGTATTGGTCTGCCCAAAATGTACTTTTTCACCCATGACAGAGATTTTGCCGCTTTCCGATTTTAAAAGTCCAAGGATTGCTTTCATCGTTGTTGTTTTACCTGCGCCGTTTTTACCGATAAAACCGAAAATGCTGTGTTCAGGTACGGACAAATTAAGATCACAAAGCACTTCTTTACTGCCGAAATTCTTTTTTAGGTTTTGTATCGTTAATACATCCATATCATTCCTCCTTGCCGAGCAGAAAGTACAAAATTGGACCGATAAACTCCATGCCGATAATCGTAACAACGAGCCATAAAGTGCGATTGCCTCTTTTGTAATTTTTATGAGTCAAAATGTGATGAAGCGTGTAACCCAGCAGAGCAAACTCGGCGATTGCCAGCGGAATCAAAAATGGAAGGAATTCCATAATCTTATCCATTCTTATTTTCCTCCTTTCCGTAAGTTTCCACACAGAAACCATGATACCCACAGCAGGTGCAAGTCAATTTTCTAAGCATCGGAGTGTGCCTTGCCCAAAAAGCCTCTTTGAAATTCGGCTTAAATATCTCATGGCACTGTGGACAGATATATGCAACCCTATTGAAATAGAAATTTGTAACCCACGCCGCATACATAATTGCAATTACGATATAACCAACAAAAAGCCACCATGTTCCTGCTGTAATCCAAAGAATGATAGAAATCCACTGAATTATGTTGAGTGGCAGACCAGTTATCAGCAGAATAGTGTGAAGCTGTCTCATTTTCTTTTTGTTTTCCATCGCATAAGCTATATCACTGATAGATTCAACAGAGAAATTTTCCACGCTCTTTAGCCCTCGTTTAATTCCATCGAGCATATCAAGTTTTGATTGCCTTTCACTTATTTCCTTACATAGAAGCTGCTCCTGCTGTTCAAGCAAAACAGAAATAACGCTGCGGGGGTTATCTTCAGACAACAATTCTCCTATGCTGTTGATTGAGATACCTGCATCACGAAGAAAGCAGACGATTTTCATTCGTTTGAAGTCGTCCTCCGAATAAAGTCGTCTGCCGCCCTCTGAGAGTTCACTGGGCGTTAAGATACCACGGGTATCATAATACTGTACCGTTCTAACGGATACACCGCAGAGTTTTGCAATTTCTCCAGTCGTATATTTTGACATAGCTTTCACCTCCTTTCGCTCTCATTTTACTTCATTACGCAGCGTCACGAGCAATACGTTACGCAGGGGGATTTTTGTGAATTTCAAAATTTTATTCATATTTATTTGTTCCGTTCTGTAATCTATTCAGTTTAAGTCTCCCGTCTAACGGCTTTTTGGCGTTTTTAGGGATAAGCCAAACCCGATTGATATTTATCGTACCCTCAATCCGATTTTCTTTACATAGCCGCTGTACCCACCGATGCGAAACATTCCATCTTTCAGCGGTTTCCTGTGCCGTCATATATTCAAACATATTTCGATCTCCTTAATGTACTGCTATAGTATATCCGTTTACGCGAACTGTATCAATGGTATAAATAAACTTTAATCATAACTCTCCGAAAAGAAAAGCGACAGAGCTTTTACATCCTGTCGCCTGTCTGCTATGCGAAGATGATTTCCTTTTCTACAATTTCCATCGCACACGCCCGTGGGAAAATGGGACAACCATATTAAACAATAAGGTTTAGTGAGTGAAAATATGAAAGAAAATAAGATTATAGATAAGAGAGATATCAAAGCGAATAAGGGGTTTTGCATCAATAGGGGCAAAACGTAAGGGAGAAAGAAAATGTCTTGTGGTTTGCCTTTTTAGCGGTGTTGATTTTAAGGGAAATTTATTCCTTTATCTGCCTTTTTGGTTGTGTGCTGCGACTGCTCCGGAATGTGGTCGAGAGGCATTGGTTGAGGTTGCCCAGTTTCCAGTTAAGGTCAGCATAACACTTTCTGCTTATTTTATAAGGAAAGTTTACAAACACACTTGACAATCTCTCTCTGAGCTGACAGGG
>JAMPAW010000244.1 GCA_023666975.1 Clostridium sp. | reverse complement strand
TGGGAAGAATTGCAGAATCATATACGGGATTTATGTATTCAGTTTTTAATATGCTTGTCCTAAAGTTTTAGCCTATATGCTCCGTATTTTCGGAGGACACGCTCCAAGATTTTTTTATCTTCCCCCTCTGCTGCATCATACATTTTTTTGAGTTTTTCTTGCTCATATGCAGTGAGTGTATTGTTATATGGTTTGTATCCTTCCATGATGAAAATTCCCCCGCCTGCCCCCGGCTTTGTATAGATAGGATAGCCATAGGAGAGGGCTGTAATGTCGTTGCGTATCGTGCGCATACAGACGCCAAATTCCTGCGCCAGCTCCCTTGCCGTAATGTGACCGCTGACCACAAGAATACTGACAATCTCCATTCTGCGGTCTGCGGCATTCATATCTCGTCCCTCCTTTCAGCCAGCCCCAATAATATAGTAACTGTTAAATATGCAAAAAACCTTCCTATTTACAAAAATTTTTTCAGAATTTTTTGTCAGTGTGGACAGTAATGCCCGTATTGATTTTAAGACAATCTGCCTATGCAGATTAAAACCGCTTGCATTCCAATACCGGAATAGCAAGCACTGCCTATGGACGTCCACAGGCAGAATTTTCACAGATTTTTCCTTGCGGAACATCTGCGAAAATTAGCTTGCACTAAGGGGATAAATCCCCCTAACCCCCTTGTAAAAAATGAGTTTTTTTAGCGCAAGATTTTCATTTACATTTAGGAAATAAAACGGCAAATGCTTTTCCAAATGTGAACAGCAAAAATCCATTTGTTACCCCATAAATCCGCATATAATTACAAGTGAAAATACCGGAAAATGACAGTCAATCAATCATCATTCTCCGGTACTTATGCACTGAATTTATAGCCGGCACCTAACACAATTTTATATAGGTCAGGCATAGATTCCATAATACTCTCTTTTAAGCTGGCTGCGTTTCAATGGACTTCAATGCTTTTTTGAATTGGAATGCGAACAGGATCGCCGTGAATACCACTGCAAAGAAGTCTGCCAGCGGCTCCGCCAAATAAACGCCCATAGTTGGATTGGAAACCAGATGAGGTACAATATAGATTAGTGGGAGCAGCACCACAAACTTGCGGACAACTGCCACAATGATTGAGCTTTTTGCATTGCCAAGCGCAGTAAATGCCATCTGGCAGGCTACCTGAATACCGAGCATGAAAGCTCCTGCCATATAGATTCTAAGAGCCTTAGATGCAAATTCAATCAGTGCAGTGTCAGGAGTAAAGATGCCGACGAAAACCTGCGGTACAGCCATCACCATAGCCCAGAACACAGCAGCGTAACTTATACAGCAGACCAACAGTACACGGAAAGCCTTCTTCACTCTTTCTGCATTTCTGGCACCGTAGTTATAGCTGATGATGGGCTGAGCGCCCTGAGAAAGTCCCTGCAGGGGAAGTGTGGCAAATTGTACCACGCTGGTCAGGACAGTCATCGCACCCACGGCAATGTCCCCGCCATAATGTAGCAAAGAGGAATTAAAGCATACAGAAATGACACTCTCGCCAGCCTGCATGATAAATGCGGCTGAACCCAATGCAATACATGGTAAAACAATCTCGGGTTTGATAGTCAAGTTCGCTTTCCTGATGTTGAGCAGAGATTTTTTGCTGCAAAGGAAACCTACCACCAGTACACAAGACGCTGCCTGTGAAAGAATTGTTGCCAATGCTGCACCCCGTACACCCATATTGAACCCAAAAATCAATATTGGATCCATGATAATATTCATAACTGCGCCTAATGCCACAGAAATCATAGACACTCTGGTAAAACCCTGAGCGGTAACAAAGGCATTCATGCCCAGCGTCAGTTGTACGAACAGCGTACCCAGTGCGTAAATATTCATATATGACACAGCATATTCAATGGTATTTTCGCTGGCTCCAAATAAAAGTAAGAGATTCTTTCCGAACAATAGCAAAATTGCCGTCAGGATAACAGATACCACTACCTGCAAAGCAAAGCAGCCGCCAAGTGTCTTTTCGGCAGAGTCATGCTCACCTTTTCCCATGTAAATAGAGGCACGGGGCGCACCGCCTGCACTGACTAAAGATGCAAAGGCTGACACAATCATAATGACAGGCATACACACGCCCACACCAGTCAAAGCCAGCCGCCCCACCTCTGGGATATGTCCGATAAAAATGCGGTCAACGATGTTATACAGCATATTGATGAGCTGCGCAACCACCGTCGGAACCGCCAACTTGAACAAGAGCCGTCCAATGGGTTCTGTTCCGAGAAAATCTTTATTCTGCTCCATAATGTCCTCCCTATTTCATATTTGATTTTTCTGTAAAATCTTCAATATTCTGATTGATTCGTTGCATCCCCTGCCGGATCATAGCCATGTCATTCTCTGAAAATCCCGCAAAGGCAATCTCATAGAAACGTGCCTGTGCAGCACGCCCATCCTCAATTATCTTTGCCGCTGCCGCCGTTGTGTGCAGATGAATTGTCCTATGGTCTCCTCCCTGATGCTCTCCTTCCAGCAATCCCTGCTCCTGCAAGGAACGAATTGAAAGCGATGTGTGGGATTTAGACAGCTTTCGGACTTTTATGATTTCAGTGGCAGTGTCATATTGTGGGTAATTGGCGAGAAACAGCAGGATAGTAAGCTCCATGTAGGTTAAACCATATCGCTCGCTTACAGAAGTAACTATCTTCTCATACAGGTTCTCCACGGCGATACAGTGAAGAAAATAATTATTCATAAAATCCTCCTTTTTTGAACAGTTCTAAATAGGACTTTATTGAGTGTAGCATCATGCTCACTGTATGTCAAGAAAAATTTTATAAACAATTCAAAAAAGGACTGCCCTCTGCAATCCTCTTTTTCAGTGTGTTCCTGCCCTATATTCTGTTTGATGTACCTATTACTGTAACGCAACATCTATAACACAAACGACAGCTTCCTTACGATTGGAAACTGTCGTTTGTTATTTTCTGCTTTTTGTCATTTCAAGGCTCTTTCTAAAATGGTGTAGTAGTGGTGTAGTAAGTGCCTTATTTTACCATGAAATCATTGATTTTACAGGATTTTTCGGAATACTTCAAGATACTGCCGTGGCACACAAATAATATTTTAATCATATCTTTTATATCCCTTCATAAGCCTACAAACCTTGATTTTTCAGGCCTTTTGGCACTTTTTTCATTTTTGGTTTTTTACCCCTAACCTGTGTAATCCGTTATAAATCTACGCAAATTTACGGGCAAATGGTGTAGTAAACAATGTAATAAGCTAACATCTATCATTGTGTAGGAATACCTAATTTTATTTCACTCGCATCGACAAGTATATACCCATTTGTCAATTCAAACAAAATTTTATTATCATCGATTTTAACTTCATATATATAAGGAGTCAAAATCGAATCCATTTCAATTTCCAATTTCAATACTAATTCAAATGTAAAATCCCATATATGTGCACCCTGATTACTAATACTATTTTTATCTTCTTCAATGGTAATTAAATTAGCGGATTTATTAAACTGAACATTCCCTAATTTGTAATCATGAAAATAATCAACAGATTTTAAATACTTCTCTATATCATATTTATTACACAAGATTCTTTCTCTTTCAGTCCACATATTTTGCTCCCAAATTATGATCTATAACAATCCATTACTCACACATATTTTAATATCACAAGACCTCATCCAACAATTTTACAACGACATCACACGCATCCTCAAACGCAATATTTGCCACATATTCAAAATCTTTTTGATAATTATTCCACTGTTTCTGCATAACTTCACTACTTCGAACAGTATCCATAATTCTACAATAATCCTTAATCACCGTCTTTGAACCACGTTCCTCCGTTGTTGCATTCAATGCAGCCTTTAATGCATCAGGTTTTATGTTTGAACATTGCAGCTTAGCCAATATGTATATATCGTAATAATCTCTCGGTCTTGTATTCTGGTCGCCTCTGGATATTACCGTTTCCAATTTTTCCGCCATTATTGTTTCTAAGTTGTAAGCAAGCACCGAAATACTTCTATCTTCCAAAAGAAGTTTGAACCGGTATTCGATTTCCTTTGGAGTTATCTTATCCCCTGTAGTAACATCCAGTTTCAAGGGAACTGCCATAGGCGGGTAATTTGCAGATACTGAAACTCGATAACCGGTATATTCATCTCCCACACGAATTTCGCCAATACTACGAAAACTAAATGTCACATCGTCATCTAATTCCATTTTACAGATTTCTTCAAACATTTCCCGAACAATTTGTTCATTTACGGGTAATCCTTTTATTGTTGCATCCATATCCATCGTTGCTCTAGCATCAATGCCCACCATCGCAGCAATCAAAAACCCACCCTTCAGAATAAAATTTTTCTGATACTTTGAAACGGATATCCGTTCCAACAATCTTTCTAACATAAAATTCTGCATTACAAGCTGTGCTGATATGT
>JAMPAW010000243.1 GCA_023666975.1 Clostridium sp. | reverse complement strand
GTGTCATTCTTTATATATGGATATAACAGCATGGCATTTCTAAGCAAAACCGCTCTTTCCCCCTCCACATTTGCATATGGTACGACTGCTTCCGGTACATTGATTTCTATCTGTTTCATCGTCATAACCATCATCTCCTTAACAAAATAATATATTACAAATTAAATCTCATGGACACATATGGTGTCTGATATTCTTCAAATCCCAATTTCTTATATAATGGATGTCCTTTCTCTGTTGCACTCAATTCAATAAAATCTAAATCTATTTCTTTTGAAAATAAAATAATTTCCTGCATTAGTCTGGTAGATATTCCCTGATGCCTGTATCCTTCAAGTGTATAGACACTCAATACATTCCCAACTTTTCCATTTATAAAATGGGGATTCGATGGTTTTTTCAATAATAAGCCGCATTTCCGTTAATGCCTCTATATCTGTCCTGTCAGCCCTCATATATTGCACCAAAACAATTCACCTCTTTCAACTTCGTATAGAACACATCCCTAATAACAAGTAAATCACTTTGCTTCCCTATTTGACCAGTACCTTTTATCGCAAAAATCGAAAACTCTTTCCCATATTTTTTCGTCTATTATCTTGTACTGATTTGCCATGCAATATTCCTCCTGAATCAACCCACCATAACCCCTTGATACTTATATATAATCTTACCATACCACCACACACTTTTCCACAATTTTCTGTTACAATTACATTCCGAAATATCTATGTCTGTCATTCTTCATAAGATATTCCCCTCTCATTATACCGTATTTGCCAACCGGAAAATCCGTATTTTGTTCAGCACTTATATCCGGATAATAACATTCATTCTCCGCTAGATGGTACACTATTCCATTTTCCACAATAATTTTTGGTAATTCTTTTCCCATAAGCTCTGCCTCCTTCTCAATTTTATTATGGATAAAAATAATGTTTATCTGACTGCATTATACCGTGCTTCTTTACAAAGGCCAGCCGTCTTTTTGAATTTTTCCAATCTATACCATGGGCAAAATTCCCCCTATGCCTTAAATGTGCCCCTCCCATAGTTCAGGCACATTGCCAGATACGCATTTTGTCAGATAACGTCTGAAAACTGCCTCTTTGATTTCCATTAAATAGAAAATTAAGACTTAATCATTGTTTATAGACTTCTTGTACCATTCGATTTTGTTATCCAGATTTTGCAGATATTCTTTCCACTTTAGTTGCTGCTCCATAACATACTCCCGGTGTATTTGCAGCATTGCAAGCCGTTCAGACATCGTTTTTCTGCCTGAATAACGTAATTCAGAATAATGCTGTATATCTTTCAGAAGCATACCAGTTTCTTTTAATCGCCGGATAAATTTAATCCATTCCACATCGCTTTCTGAATATACACGTCTGCCATGTTTATCACGTTCCACTATCAAAAGTTTCTTTTTTTCATAATACCGTAAAGTGCTTTCGGGCAAACTTGTTTTTTTAGACATTTCTCCGATTGTCATCGTGGACCTCCCAAAAAAGTTCTTGACTTAAACTATGGTTTAAGCATTATGCTCACATTATAACCAAAACAGGAGGTATCATCAAATGGAACAGACACATTTTGAAACAGGAATAGAACAATTAAAGAAGATTGACGGAATCGGCGGGGAGAATGTCATAAAATCATTGGAGAACATCGCACCCGATGTTGGCAGGTTTATCATTGAATTTGCTTTTGGGGAAATATATCCAAGAGAAAACTTGTCGTTGCCAGAGCGGGAAATGATAACGATAACAAGCTTATTGACTTTAGGCGGATGTGAACCACAATTAGAAGTACATATTAACGGTGCTTTGAATGTCGGGATTTCCCCACAGAAAATCACAGAAACATTTATCCAGTGTATTCCATATGTTGGTTTTCCAAGAGTGTTAAACACCATAACAGTTGCAAAAAATGTTTTTTCAGCAAGAAAAATCCCAGTAGATAATTTCTCAAAGAAATAGCAGATTAACATTTACGAAAATCCTCCTTTGCTGGTATAATGAAAAAATCTCAAAAAACTATTGACCTTCACGGAACGTCATAGCTTAAAGTGATTATATCAAGAGCAAGGAGGCCATACGAGATGAGGACAGTAAAAGAATTGGCAGAAATCACAGGCATCAGCGTGCGCACACTTCACTATTATGATGAAATCGGCTTGTTAGCACCTACTGGCAGGAGTGAAGCGGGATACCGGCTTTATGACGATAAGGCTTTAGAGGTTCTGCGTCAAATATTATTCTTTCGGGAATTTGATATTTCTTTACGGGAAATCAAGTCTGTCATGGAAAATCCGGCTCTTGATAAAAAGCAGATTCTGCAAATGCAGCGAACGATGCTGACATCAAAAAAGGAACGCTTGGAGCGTTTGATTGCCAGCATTGATGACATTCTGAAAGGAGAGAACAATATGGATTTTGAAGTATTCAGCAAAACAGAGGTGGAAGAAATATTTGATTCCATGATTCAGCACATGAATAAGGAACAGAAAAACGCACTTACAGAACAATTTGGCAGCATTGACGGATTCCATAACCAATTTATGGAAGATGCCGCAAAGGAGGAAACACAGAAGAGTTGGGCGAAACTCATCGAATGGCATGGCAGCAAAGAGGATGCCTTAGAAACAGCAAAGAATCCCATAGGGGAAGAAATGCTTCATGCACTCCGCCTGCGGCAGGAAGCTGTTATGGATAAATTAGCCAAACGGAAAGAAGGGGGATTTACTTTGGATTCCTTTGCAATCAGGGAAGTGGTTGCAGAATATGAATTTGTCCAAAAACAGTTATTCCGCATAAAATATGCAAAAGACTTCATGCTGCAATTGGCAGATATATACCAGAACAACAAAGAGGTACAGGAAGAATGTGACGGGCAATATGGAGAAGGCGTTGCGGCATTTTTTGCCGAAGCAATCCGGCATTTTTATAAGAAATCATCAATAAACTGACTAATTCGTTTTTGTTGTTATTCTAATGCACACTTCCTACGATATAACCACACTCCATAGCAACAGCGAGTTGCTTGTTCATTTGAACCGATAATGTTATGATATTTTCGGAGGTGACAAACTATGGAAACAAGTAAAATCATTTTAGAACTTCGCACCAAAAAAGGCTTGTCCCAAGATGAGCTTGCCGAGAAAATGTTCGTTACCCGTCAGGCAGTGTCGCGTTGGGAAAATGGCGAAACCGTACCGAATACAGAAACTTTGAAATTGTTATCGAAATTTTTTGATGTTTCTATCAATACGCTTTTAGGTTCTCCAAGACAACTGATTTGCCAATGTTGCGGCATGCCGCTGGATGATTCTTCTATCAGCAAAGAAACGGATGGGACATTTAATGAAGAATACTGTAAATGGTGTTATTCTGATGGGAAATTTGCGTATGCAAGCCTTGAAGAATTAATTTGTTTTCTGGAACAGCATATGGCGAATGAAAACAGAACTCCTGAACAAGTTCGTACTTATCTGGAAGCCAGCCTGCCAAAACTAAATCATTGGCAACAGCAAATAACATAAATACAATACAAAACTCCCAGCTTAACAATGGATTGTATGTAAAAATTAAAAACTATACGAAAGGAAGGAGCGTACCATTTCTCCCCCTTCGTATAGTTTTGTTATCGTATCAGAACTCTTTTGATTTTGTGTAAATATCGTGTAAATTTCCCATTCGCAACTTTTACAATGCTTATAAATACTGAATTTTATGAGAAGCTTTATCCTTACGGTTTTGTAAGAATTAATGTACCAGTGGGGATTATTTTATCATAATGAAACTCTCTGAGGCTCCTTTCATAAAAACGGGAGATTTGGTACGATACAACCATTATACCGCGCCAAAACTCCCTGCACCACGCCTAAATGACACTTAACCGGTCAACAAATTCCTCAAACCGTTTTCTCCTTATCTGCGGCCGATTCCCATTCCACAGGATAAAATCAGCATCCTCATTTTCACTGATGAGCCTGCGCTGCTTTGCCTGACCAATGCGAAAGTAGCGGGAGGCTTCCTCCACTGTCAGGGTGTATTTCTGCCATAGTGGGATTTCTGTGATTTCTTTGCCTGCCATAGAACTGCACCTCCTTATGGCTATAGGGTAATATGGAAAAGGGAAATGAACTATTGACTGGTGTGCCAGAAATCAAGGGTGGTATACTATGGGTGGTATTTTAGGCTTTATCTATATCTGTTTTTTTAATATATGTTTCAACCAAATATCATCTGCATATATACTAATATCCTTATAAAAAGGTCTTTTTTCTCCGCTAGAAAAACCTTCATCAATTAACTTGACAATTTGTCTTCTCTCCCAATCATCAGCTCTATAAAAATATTCTCTTATTTCCAACAATTCTCCCCTGCTCAATTTCCCATTTAATGACTCAAGTAATGCCCTCTCCATATAGTCAAGTGTTTTTTTCAATAAATTCTATACTTTTTGATACCTG
>JAMPAW010000242.1 GCA_023666975.1 Clostridium sp. | reverse complement strand
CTTACACTGCGATCTTCCATATATTCTCCTTCAAACCAGATCGGATGATGTAAAATAACGGGCAGATACCGGATACATCCATATACTGCCGGAAAGGTGAGCATAACACAGAGCATAAACAGAAAGCAGTGCCCCACCAGTCTATAAAATGTTTTCTGATATACAATATCATACCATATATAAATTACGATTGAAGCGATACCGGCTCCCAGAAGAGGCGCCCTACCCCCAGTATAAAATATAAAGCTGACACATCCTGCCGACAGCAGAAAACAAAGCCATGTTAAGACTTTACTCTTCCTATTCTCTTTCAGCCATATCCATTTTAACATAAACGCACAATATGCGATCATGTAAAACAAACCATTTTGAGTTTCACCAGAATACAAACCTCTATAACGAAAAAAATCATAAGGCCGAAAACCAAAAGCAACAATCTGCTGTATAAAGAACCACAAAATCATGCCATTAAGCATTCCCTGAAAAAAATCTTCCCTGTCCTTGCCATGAACCCCAATCAGGTAAAATCCCCCAAACAACAAAAGCAGCCACAAAGGTGCAATACCTTCATGTACGGAAAAAAACATGATCAGAAGCATACCCGCCGCTATCATAAAAAGAGGATTCTTTATTTTCTCCCATACATGCAGATCTTTCCGTTCTCTTATCATGTAAATCACCAGATAACCCCATAGGATGACATTCAATAACCCAGTGAACCACTGTTCTTTATAATTCCAGGACTGCCATCCCCATATCCCCGCAATAATACCTCCCAAAACAGAAAATACTGACCAGTACCAATATATCCGATTTTTAAACCGCCTCCTATCCAAAGAAGGAATAAGCATCCCGACTATCACCACACCCGTCAGATTTGCTGCTGCCATTTGTACTTGTCCCAGAGCGCTTCCACGCCGTTGGTCAATGATACCAAGCGCAAAAAAACATACCATATACCACACTCTGAGCCAGTTCATTTCGAATGATATTTTTTTTCTTATACCTGAAACCACATTCTATCCTTTCTGTTTATGCGGCATTTTTTGAATACCTGCGCCAAATTTTATGATCATAAAGCGGAAAAGCCTGATGCCAGCGTCCACAAGCGTAATCATAAAAAACGGTCTTACCAAGATCCCTATTGCTCCAAAACCGCTCAAATATTTAACCGGAACTGATTGTATCAACATATGGAGTAAATATATATAAAATGAATCTTTTCCCCATTCGATCAAAATTCTTTTGATCAAACGTGTCTTGTTCTCAATCCAAATACTAATATGCCAACAACCCATAACCTGCAATATTATAAAAGGCAAAAAAAATTTATTCCAATAACTCATCACATAGCCTTTGTATGATAAATATATAAGCAAAAACATATCAAAGGCCACAATAATCAGCCTTGTTTTTTGAAACACTTTTTGAAAACGCTCTTTTAAAGGCTTCCAACGTATTCCCAAATATATTCCAACGCCAAAATATCCTACCCAATTTTTCGGATCCATATAGGGTGTTTCGGAATTATAAACAGAACTTCTCATAAAAAATATCCATATAAGCATTATGATTATATACAAACTGACATTTTTCTCTCTATTGATAAAACCGAATACAGAAAAACAGAACAGCAGCATTGTCATGTAATAATAAAAACTGCCCCCCCCCACAAGATATGTTATATAATCTTTTAAATCAAACGCTTTTATATTTTCTTCAAACCAAAAGTCCCAGTTATGAAAATTCCATAAAGAAAAACATTGTAAATATACTAAAGTACCACAGAAAATCCATGGAAGCACTAAGTGACGCCATTTCTTTTTCCAAAACACCGCATAACTGTCCTGGTTAAAACTAAACAGATATCCTGCAATCAATAAAAAAACAATCACACCAATGGAACCTATGGTATTAAGAAGATTTAAGGCAATCTGCTCAGTAAAACATTCGGAAGTATCATATGCTATGTGTGCGCATACAACCGAGACAATGCTAAGACCTTTTAAAATATATATTCGGTCACTTTTCTGCATAATATACCTTTCTGTTTATTCGGAATCTTTGCCCCATTCAATGTTTTCTTAATCCCTGTCTGCACAGCTTCAAACTCTTTTGAACCAGTCCTTTGATTTTACTTTTTACATATCTGAAAGGAAGTTCTTCCAACCTTAGTCTTATATTAGCTGGCGTATGCTTATATATAAACCAGCTGGTAGTTATATTCCTGTCTCTGTGAGAATCCAGCACTTGGGGATATGTGCTTCTTTCACACACCTCTTCCAGACCTATATTCCCCTCCAATCCATATTGAGACGGATCCCTAAACGCATCTATCTTATATTTCTTGGATAAAAGACTCAAAACGCTCTGGTCATGCCTATGCTCGATAAATCCTTCATAATTTGACTTTCCCATTACGTTTTCGTCATCTGTTACAATACGTTTATCTTGTACATACTTCAGGTATTCATCAATAAATTTTTCTGTGCGTATAGATTTGCGCAAGACTAAATATGTCCCACAACGTTGAGGCGTATCCGTGAATTCCGGCTTATCACATCCCATAAGGATAAATGCATCTCTTTTTGTATACTGCTTTTCTAATTTGGGCAGGGAAAACACCATTATATCTGTATTTGCCCTATTCATATCTCGTATCAGGAAATCAATTTTATTAATAAAAGCAGCTCCAGAATCTGTATAAATGACATAATCCCCATCTTCCACTTTAGATAGGGCATCTTTTATAATGTATGGTTTCCAAATCCAATATCCTCCTCCCCTTTTGCGGCTCCATATTTCTATATTCTTTTGTTTATACATTTCCGATATCGAATCTGGTCCATAACATATTACATGATCTGCGCCAAACTTGAATGCCGATTTTGAATTCATTATTTGTGCTCTTTCAAATGTCCGATCCGCATAGTTAATAGCTAAAATCATTTTAACTTTATCCTTTCCATGATTCTACATGTTTTTTGAACCAACCAATTTCTTTTTTGAGGCAACCGAATGCTTTTTAATTCCTCCTGATATTTTCTGCCCCAAAAAGTATTACTTCTTCGTATTGCCTCGGCAGGATTCTGGCTACATATATAAACAAGATATTTTTCATATTCCGTCAACGGATTCATCGGGAAAAGGCTGCCATCCCCAATAGGCTGCCTCAAATACTCCCTATATAGCTCGTCATTTTGGTCTATTTCCTTTACTTTCTCAATCACCCTTTCAAACGAATCAAATGCATGACAATTAATAAATGCTTTCTGGTTAAAATCTCTTTCAATATGAGGATTTCCCCAATAAATTGGGATTGTTCCTGCAGCAAATGCCTGCAATATTTTTTCTGTTGTATATCCGCTGGTCGATGAATTTTCAAATGCAATAGAAAATTTATATTTTTTTTGAAACTCAAACTTATTTTTTATAGTCCCCCCCCCAATATTATTCAGAATCTTCCCTCCTGAATCTACTTGACGATATTGGTTTAAAAGATGAAAGAACTGTTCCCTTTCTGGTCTTGCATCCTCATTGGAATATATAAAATTGCAAAACTTCTTTTCTCGTAAGTTAATTTCCTGTTCCGAAATTTTATGTTTATTAATTGCTCTTTCATAATCCAACGCATAAAAATAATAGAGCGGGATCCTTCTATAACGATCCTCAAAATCAAGATAGCCAAAGCCAATGGCATAATCACATATATTAAAGTCCGGCTGTAAATTTTCTCCTGTCCAAAATATACGTACACAATCATACTTCATATGTTCATAACCAAAAACAGAATAAAAAACAAAGTCAGGATTTTCACTTTCTTCCACATGCCCAAAATTTTTTTTTAAAATAGGCAATGTAATATTGCGCATGTCATCTCCGGGGAAGTCCACAAATTTTACTCTCAATGCTCCCATCATACCGTTCCTCACATAAAAATTTCCTAATATAAATCAAAATCAAAGGCGCTTCTCTCACTAATCCGATCAGGATAATACATTAAAATTACTAGATCCGGTTGATATTCATCCAAATAAGCACGGCTTACCACAGGCACCAGGTAGTTTCCCCTTGACCTGATATCACCAAAAGATAAAATCAAATAAGGACATACCGCACTAGACATGGAATCACCAAGAATTAGGACTTTCTTGTCACATTGTGCATCATCATTATGAAAATCTCCTGCCGATCCCCCCATTACGCTATCATATGTGTATCGTGAAGCATAATTTCGATTGGACAATGCAGACATATTGAGACACACCTCCTGAAAATTTCCTGTATTTCCATTGTTTAAATTTTCTATATGTGTTTCAAATTTGGGAAGAATTAAATCAAAATCGTCAATCCCTGCATAAGCAATGCCTGTTCTTTGTCCATTACTCCCCAAATGCCACTTATCATAAGTTATCACTTCATAATTTGCCATATCGCGAATTTTATCATCCAACCCTGCCCAACCTATCTCTTCTAAATATTCTGCCATAATTGTATAG
>JAMPAW010000241.1 GCA_023666975.1 Clostridium sp. | reverse complement strand
TATTGGCGTTTACCGTCGGAACACTTTATCAAAACAGAGATTATTTTCGACGTGGGTTGGTTCCCAGAATGTTATTTCCTTTGACATTTGCAGTGGTCGTTGCGGTTCTCATGTTTTTATCCAGCGATTTTTCTGTTGCGCTGAGGCTGAAGGCAATAATGAAAGGAAACGACGGTTCCCTGTACGGAAGGTTTACAGTGCCGATGTTGGTCCTTTCCCCGCTTTTGAGAGACACAAAGCTGCTGGGGCTGGGGTTTGGCAATATGAACTCCGATCAGGGGGTGTCCCTGTTGTATGAATATGGTCTTTCACAGGGGACTTCAGCGGCAATAATTGCATTTCCTAATTCATATTTGCATGTATTAGGCGAAGCAGGAGTGTTTGGCGCGATTATTTTGGCGATTCAGTTGATTTATCTGGTCGGAAGGGTAAAAAGAACGAGATGTGCTTTTCGGGTGGCGCTGCTGGTATTTATTGCGGCATATCAGGTTATGGGAGGGTATTATACTAACTTGTTAAACTGGGTGGTTTATGGCATAGTTGCGTCCGACAGTCGGTTTAAAGAATTACATACCCGGTCCGGCACATGCGATGCATACCGGGGCCGGATGGAGGTATAGCTATGTCGAGGAGACCGGGAATACTTTTTGACGTCTATATGAAGAAAAACTGGATCGGAGGGGTTTATTACAGCAGAAGTATTATATATAGCTGCACTTTAAATAAAGCAATTACGGAAAAATATGAATTGGTAGTATTGGTCAATGAACAGACGAAGGAATTGTTTGACTCATTGAAAGACAAGGTTCTGTTAATAGAGGTCGATAACTCCGATAAGTGGATGCGGCTGATAGAAATATTTCGGATTGTCAGAAAATATCGTATCAGGTGGTATTATGATCTGCCGCAGGGGAAACAGGGAGTTCCGTTTAAAAATATAGGAATATACTGGATACCGGATTTTCAACACACAAGATATTCTCAGTTTTTCGAAAAAGATGAGCTGGAAAAACGCAGGCAGATATTTGGCAACATAGCCCGGAGCAACAATTGGCTGATACTGAGCAGTGAGGATTGCTATGCTGATTTTATGCGGGAATATCCGGAGCATCGCTGTAAAGTAAAGGTTGTGCATTTCGTTTCCTATCTGGAGAACGAGCTGGTGCAGCTGACAGGGCCGATGGAAGAAGGGGTTTTGCAAAAATATGCTTTGAACAGAAAATATATTTATATTCCCAATTTATTCTGGCAGCATAAAAATCATATCGTTGTCTTTGAAGCGATCAGGATACTGGCAGAAAAAGGCGAGTTGAATGAATACGAGTTTGTGTTTACAGGTGAACTGAGGGACTATCGGAATACCGAGTACTATCTTAAATTAAAGGCTTATATGGATATGGAGCAGCTAAAGGGACGTATACGGATCCTCGGCTTTATTGACAGAGCCGAGCAGCTTGTTGTGATGAAGCATGCGGAGCTGCTGATTCAGCCCTCTTTGTTTGAAGGCTGGGGAACCGTGGTAGAGGACGCAAAGGTGCTGGATAAGACGGTGATTCTTTCCGATATTCCGGTTCATCATGAACAAAAGAACGACAAATGCATTCTTTTCGAGGCAGAGAATCCTTTGGATTTGCTTGACAAATTGAAATCGGCGTTAAAGAATCCGAGCGAGGAATCGCCGGAGCGAGGGTTAGAGCTGACGCGGGAAAAAGCATACGAATATTCCAGACAATTAGAAGCAGTCTTTTGTGAGAGGTAAATTGTGCAAAAGGTATTGATTACAGGGATTAACGGTTTTATAGGAGCTGCAGTGGCGGAGGGCTTTTCCGCGGCAGGTGCTGCCGTCTATGGGATAGACAGGGTTGAAAGAAGTTCCCCATACACAACCTTTGCGCTGGATCTGCTCAGAGATTCGACGGTAGATATTTTGCGAGAGGTTCAACCGGATATTGTGGTCTATTGTGCCGGATGCGCGGATGTCAACTTTTCAGTGACGTATCCGATTGAGGATTTTCAGGGAAATGTGTTTTCGTTTCACAGATTTCTGTTTGATATGAAAGCATGTGCGCTTATGGATACAAGAGTGATATTCCTGTCAAGCGCGGCGGTTTACGGACAGCCGGTAGAACTGCCTGTTCGCGAGACAGCACCGTTGGCGCCGATATCGCCTTATGCGCTGCACAAAAGGATGGCAGAGGAGATTTGCCTGTACTTTAACCGTAATTATACATTTCATATCGTTATAGCGAGGATTTTTTCGGCATATGGTCCGGGACTTCATAAACAGCTTTTTTGGGATATGGCACAGAAGTTAAAAGCGACAGGGAGACTGGAGTTGTTTGGAAACGGAAATGAAACGAGAGACTTTATTTATAAAGAAGATCTGGTTCAGGCAATTATGTTGCTGGCTACGGACAGGGCGCCGAACTATGAAATTTATAATGTGGCCAACGGAACAGAAATTTCGATCAAGGAAACGGCAAAAATATTTTTAAAATATTTTGGTCAGGGGGAGGATAAGGTTCTGTTTACACAGGCAGTCAGAGAAGGGAATCCCAATAACTGGTGTGCAGATATTTCGAGGTTGAAAGAATTAGGGTATGTACAGAATGTTTTTATTGAGCAGGGAATACATAACTATGTACGTTGGGTAAGTGGCACATCATGAAAAAGAAAAATGCTTTTCTGGGGACATTATTTGGGATTGTCTATCAGATTATATCGATATTGCTTGCGTTTGGCGTCCGCACGGTTTTTCTGGAAAATCTCAGTGTAGATTATTTAGGGGTAAACGCCCTGTTTTCGGATATTTTTGGCATACTGATTGCTCTGGACTGCGGAATTTCCAGCAGCGTATTTATTCGCATCTATAAACCGCTGGCAGATGATGATCAGGAACGCGTAAAGTCGGTCTTCGCATTGATCAGGTTGGTATATCGCGTTCGTGCGCTGGCAGTATTTGTGGTAGGAGGTATCATATACTTTTTCTTACCGGTGTTAGCAGAAAGCGAGACAGTTCCGCTGGAATATATACAAAGGTGCTATTTAATTTATTTAGTTCTGACAGCTGCGAATTATACAATAATTTTTTACACATTTTTTCTGGAAACTATCCAGAAAAGATATATTCTTGTGATAATTCAAGGGACAGTTCAGATTTTGCAATCCCTGATAAATATATTTTGTTTGTTTCGCTTTCGTACTTTTTTGTTATACCTGACAGTGAATATTCTGGCGGAAATTTTAAAAGGAATCATAAGCCGACAGGTGGGACTGAATTATTTCCCTTATTTGAAAGGAAAACTCAGGATAGAAAAGGAGGACAAGAGAGATTTTAAGAATCTGGTTGGAATGGCTTTCCACTCCATGTCAAACGTTGCAATCAGATATACGGACAGTTTGCTTATTACAGGATTGGTGGGATTGACAGTAAACGGCCTGTATTCAAATTATAGAATGATTGTTGAGAAAATAAGCAGTCTCATCAATCAGTTAACCTCTTCTGTAAAAGATCCCATGAGGACTCTAATGGCGGAGGGAGATAAGGAGAAGGTTAAAAACACAATAGAGCAGATTAATTTCCTGTATTTTTGGATCAGCGGGTTTTGCGCCATATGTCTTCTGACGCTGCTAAATCCCTTTATTAAACTGATCTGGGGAGAAGAATATCTGCTTGACTATATGCCGATAGTGTTTACTGTGCTGAATCTGTATTTACCGATACTAAATTATACTGTAAATGACGCTTACTACTATTCGGAATGCTATCGGAAAGATAAGAGAACTCCTATTGCAGAGATCTTGGTCAATCTGGTGATCTCTGTTGTACTCGGCAGAAGTCTGGGGTTGACCGGTATTTTGATTGGGACGGCAGCCTGTTATCTGTTTCAGGCAGTCAGGAGAGCGTATCGGCTTTTTCACAAATACTTTGGAGAATCGGTTAAAAAATATGTATGCAGATATGCGGAGTACAATGTGGTTATTATTTTAGCCGGAGTCATTACTTTTATGGCCGTACAGAAAGTTTCTCTCGCAGATATGAGAGTGGAGTTTGTTGTGAAATGTGTACACAGCACGGTAATTCCAAATGTTATTTTTGCTGCGATCTATTACAGGAGCAAACGGTTTCAATATTTTTGGAGCATCGTGAAGGATGTTTGGGGAAAGGTGAAAGCGAAGGGAAGATAAAATGAATCTGACTCGTGTTTTGAAAAAAATAAAAAGAAAGACTATGATGCAGGAAATTGCTCCGTTTGTCTCTCTTTCAGAAGATTCCTATTATCTTGATAATTTTTCGGTTGATTTAAGGTCGCCTGTTACAGGGAAAGAGTATCTTAGGGTGGACGGCAGAAGTATTATAGACGGATTATTTGTGTTCGAAGGTGAAGGCGGAAGAATCTCTGTAGGCAGGAATGTAGAGATTGCCGGAGGAACGACCCTGATCTCATGTAATGAAATTGTGATAGAAGACAATGTAATTATAGGCTGGGGGACTACGTTATACG
>JAMPAW010000240.1 GCA_023666975.1 Clostridium sp. | reverse complement strand
TCTGCTTCCGGCTGCCCGAAACGGATATTATTGGCGATCGTATCCTGAAACAGATAGACATTCTGAAACACAAAGCTGAAATTCTTCATCAGGCTGTCATAGCTGTAATCCTTCACATCAAGCCCGTCCAGCTTCACACTGCCCTCCTGCACGTCCCAGAACCGGGAAATCAGGTGACACAGAGTCGTTTTTCCGCCGCCGCTTGGACCGACGATCGCCGTCGTTGTTCTCTCCGGAATATGTATGGAAATGCCATCAATAATTTTCCGTTTATCATAGGAAAAACAGATATTTTCCACATCAATGTCAAAATGCTGCGGCGTAATTTCCTGCCCGTCCGTATCCATTGGCTCTAAATCAAGGATTGCCTGCGCCTGATCCACACTGAGGTCAACGGCGCGCAGCAGGGCAGAATAGTTTCCGGCGCTGTCAAGGCTGGAATAAATCAGAAACGAACTAATCAGCATGACAATACCGTTTAAAAGCTCCATGCTCCCATCAAAATAGAAATACAGGGACAATACGCACATAACAATTCCGGTCATTCTCGTGACAAAGTTTTGCAGCGCCATATACGGAATAAACCGAAATTCCATTTTCGTATTGACAGTGACACTTTCATCAATGGCATTTTTCAGTTTCTCGCTCTTATCTCCTGTCAGGTTATATGCCTTCACTTCCGAAATGCCCTGAATGTATTCCAGTACCTTTTCCACCAGCCCCGCATCTGCATCTATTTTTTTCGGTGCCATCTCACCGGATGCCCTCTGTAATCCGCTGTTTACAAGGAAAAACAAAATAAGTCCCACGAAAACCACCAGCCCGATACGCCAGTCGTAGGCAAGCAGCATCGCTGCGATCAGGGCAGTGGTCAGAATCCCCGAAGTCGTCATCATCACCACACGGGTAGCCACATTGGCAAGGTTCTCCATCGTATTCGTTGTCACGGAAGTAATATAGCCCAGGCTGTTTTGATTAAAATAACCCATCGGCAGATAACGGAGATGTTCTGCAATCTCAATTCGCTTATTTGCGCAGGTATCATAACCTGCTTCGGTCTGCAGCATCGTGGAACGGTACTTGACAAACGAGCCGCCCGCAATGCTAAACAGCATGATGCCGAGGCTTGCCAGAATCGTTTCATTCGTCACATGATTCTCTATGACCGCGCCCAGCATGACAGTGATCGCCGGAATCTTTAAGGCTTCAAAGAAAGCCAGCAGTACGCCGAACACGACCGACAGATAGAATTTCTTTTTATTCTCACCACCGCAAAAGTCAAAAAATTTCCGTAATATCTCAAGCATTTGCCATTCCTCCCATCTCTGCCGGCATGTCTGCCCTGTCTTTTACCGATATATGCGCCTCCCACATATCTCGGTACAAACCATTCCCCGCCAAAAGCTCCCTATGGGTTCCCCTTGCATCCAGTCTTCCATTTTTGATTACAAAAATCTGGTCGGAATCCGCTATGGTGGAAAGACGGTGCGCAATGACAACCAGCGTTTTCCCCTTTACCAGTTTCGCCACTGCGGATTGTATGACCGCCTCGTTCTCCGGGTCCGTGTAGGCAGTTGCCTCGTCCAAAATCACAATCGGCGCATCCTTTAACATGGCTCGGGCAATCGCAATACGCTGGCGTTCCCCACCGGACAGATGCCCTCCGGCGCCTCCTACAACCGTATCATAGCCCTTTTCCAGCCCCATGATAAATGCATGGCATCCGTTGCGTTTTGCAGCTTCCTCCACCTCTGCATCCGTTGCGCCTTTTCTTCCCATACGGATATTCTCCCGAATCGTGTCATCAAACAGGTAATTATCCTGGGAAACATACGCCACCATCCGGTTATACGCTTCCAGCGGGATTTTTCGGATATCCACGCCGCCTACAGAAATGCTCCCGTCATCCACATCCCATAAAGAAGCGATGAGTTTCGCCAGCGTGGACTTGCCGGAACCGGAAGGCCCTACAATCGCATTTACCGTACCCTCCTCTATTTCCAGGCTGATACCATGAAGCACTTCCTTTTCGTGGTAGCCGAAGCGGATATTTTCCACTTTGATATCGTAATGCTCCGGCAGGCTGCCGGACTTTTCCGGTCTTTGCAGCTCCTCCTGTGTCAGAATCGCAGCCAGCTCGCCGATAATCGACTGCAGTGCGCGTAAATCATCACTATAAGACATGCAGGTAATCAGCGGTGCAATCAGCCCTACCGAAATGATAATGACCAGAATGAAATCCGCCGGAGACAGGCTTCCATTTTTTACGAGCAGCCCGCCAATCGGCAGCACGGATACCATCGTACTTGGCATGACCAGCATGGCAACCGTAAATGCTACATTGCAGCTCCGCATCCAGTCCACAAAGCATGACGAACCTTCCTTTGCCGCCACGACAAAACGCTCATAAGAGCTTTTCGCCTTGCCAAATGCCTTGATGACCTCAATGCCGTTTATGTACTCCACTGCCACATCATTTAACGCCTTTGTCTTGACAATGGTATTCTGATAATATTTCTCATAACCGACCATCATTCCCATATAGCAGAGCAGCCCCAGCGGTATCGTAACAAGCGATGCCAGTGCCATACGCCAGTCAATCGTAAACAGATAGACCAAAAGCACAGCTGGGGCAAGCAGATTGGAAGTAAATTCCGGCAGTATATGGGCAAGTGTCACCTCTATGCTGTCCACCCGCTCCACAATGGTATTTTTCAGCCCACCGGACGGTGTATCCAAAACGGTCCCAAGCGGCAGGCGAACCAGTTTATCCAAAAGGCGCTTGCGGATATTCCCCAGCACATAAAATGTTGCCTTGTGGGACAGGGAAGTGGAAACTGCATGAAATGCCACTTTCCCCGTCCACAGGGCCGCCATGATAAGACAGTCTGTCATATAAGCGGAGACCTCCCGGTTTCCTTCTACCAGCCTCTGAATCATTTGCCCCATGATAATAAATGGCATTATGGCACACAGCACTCCCAATGCTGCTGTTATCACGCTGGCAACATACAGCGCCTTCCGTTCTGCGGCAAATTCAAATATCCAGCTCCAGGCAGAACGTGTTTTTTCCTTTTCCATCTAATCACAACCTTTCCGTTTTTCACTTTTTATAGCCTAATTCTCCTACCGCACCTGATTCCCTGTATTCCATAGGCGTTTTTCCCAGGGCTTCTTTAAAAGCTGCGGAAAATTTCCCAGGACTTGTATAACCCACTGCCAGGGCAATCTCAAAAACACTCATGTCCCGTTTCATTTTCAAAAGGATCGCTGCCTGATGAATACGGTACTCCTTCAGATAAGCATGGATGGAATTGCCATATATGCTCTTAAAACACCGCTTCATGGATGTAAGCGGAATCTCAAAACGTTCCGAAAGCTCATCCAGCGTATAATGTCCTGCCATGTCTGTCGTAATCAGCTCATGGATTGCCTGAACCTTTCTTATTTGGCTGGAATAAAAATATGGCTTTTCCAACTGTACATCCGCTTCCTCCAACCCATTCAGATACAGCAGCAGTTCGATGACTTTTACCTTGAAGTATTCCAGGCGGGCATTTCCCGGAAAACGGTAGAGCTGATAAAACAACGCTTCGATTGCCGGATTGCCCTGAATGACCGCAGCCTTCTCCTGTGGACAGTATCTTTCTGCCAACGCTTCCAGGTCTATCGCAATCCCTTCCATTGCATTTTTCAGGGAAACCTGGGCTGCCCCCAGCTCAAACCCTATCGTAATGCCGTGGTAATGGCACAACGGAAAGGATACATGGCCTGCATGATGTACCCGTCTGTCAATACGCAGATTCCCCGGTTCCATATAGTAAACCTGTTCCAGTTCATTCACCTGCTCGATCCGTCCTTCACGGCAGTGGTCGATGGCAAGGATCGTCTCAACACCCTGAAATCCTGATGCGCATTCCCGAAGATGGAAATCATTATACATAAGGAATACCCCATCAAACACCTGATAAATCGTCATGATTCCATCACCGGTAGCATCTTCCAGCCGCAAAACCTTGCTTTCCTCTGTATTTACTGCCAGCGAAACATTGGAGCCCATGTCAATCTGCTCAAATAATTTCCAAATACCGTCTTTTTTCTGATGATATCCGTCCAACCACGCACCTCCTTTTACAGGGTTAGCAGCCATGAGCAAAACTCACTATTTCAAGAACCCAGTTGTGCAAACTTAAGTTTTGCTCGTGACCGCAAGGTTAGTTATCACTAACTGATGTTTATTATAGCGGCTCTCCTTTTTCCTGTCTACTCCATTTAGACCATTCTTATCCATTCAGACGATTATTTTTGCGAAAAATCTATTGATGATAACACTGCCTTACCTTTGTTTTTCCGCCCATTAAAACAGTGCAAACAATGCCGTCAAGCCGCCCACGACGATGCATAGCGGAATTTCCGCAAGCAAACCCAGAAAAAACCATTTCCAATGAAACCAGTAATCGTGATACGCCTCTACCATATCCTCCGTTCCCGGAATCCTAAACTTCTTAGAATGGCAAAACCAC
>JAMPAW010000023.1 GCA_023666975.1 Clostridium sp. | reverse complement strand
GGAAAAAACCATTGATTTTTCTTTTGATAATGGTTATTATAGATATAATGATTTAAAAATCAGAAAGACAGCCCTTTACCAGATCGATAATGCAATGATGGCGGTAAAGGCATTTGAGATATTAAACAAGACAGATAGCATCTGTAATTCGTCGGCGGAGAATTCTCCGGCTGTGGATTGCGGATTGACCGATACAGGAATAGAAATCATAAGGGCGGGACTGCTGAATATGGTCTGGCCTTGCAGAATGGAATGCGTTGCCCGGCATATCTACATAGACGGTGCACATAACGAGCAGGCAATTGAAGCATTTTGCAAAACATTGGAAACACTGTTCAGAGATAAACAAAAGATTTTATTATTTGCTGTCTCCGAGGATAAGGATTACCGGCGTATGATTAGGCGGTTATGTGAGGTTTCGTTTGACGAGATTATCATTGTCCGGTATAGAGGCGACAGAGCAGCACGGCTGGAGACAGTAGAAGCAGCATTCAGACATTTTTCGGGTAGTAAGATTACCACCTTTGACGATATAGAGACCGGTTTTTCATATGGGAAAAGCCATGTTGAGGACTCGTATTTATTTTGTGTAGGTTCTCTTTATCTGGCAGGTAATCTACTCAGTTTAGGGGTATAGATTATGATTAATTTTGATGAGGAAATTCGCAAGTTTAAGCCTTGTCTGGAACTTTCGCAGGCAGAGGATGCAATATATAACAATGATGTTAAGGATATCACAGATGTATTAGAGGAAATGTTACAACAGTTGAATGGTAAGCAGACGAAATAGGTGGTGAGAGATATGGAGTGTTTAAATTGTGGAGCACCTGTATTGGAGAACGGACACTGCAGCGACTGCGGAATGAACTATAAGCTGTTGGCAAAGGCCTATAATACATCTAATTATTATTATAATGTCGGCCTGGACAGAGCGAGTGTCAGGGACCTTACCGGTGCAATTGATGCATTGAATTTAGCGTTAAAGTATAACAAACAAAATATTAATGCCCGCAATCTTTTGGGATTGATTTACTATGAAATGGGGGAAACGGTAACCGGATTGACGCAATGGGTGATTAGCAACAGTTATTATCCGGGAGAGAACAATATTGCAAGCTACTACATCAAAGAGGTGCAGGCTGACCCGGTTAAACTGGAAGAGGCCAATCAGCTTGCCAAGCAGTTTAATCAGGCGTTGATGCATGCCAGACAGGGGACAAAGGATTTGGCTTTTATTCAGCTTAAGCGTATTCTTTCCAACTATCCGCATTTTGTGAAGGGTTATCTGCTGCTGGCACTGCTGTATATGGACAGCGGCAATACGGACAAAGCAAAGAAAGCCATTAAGCGTGTGCTGAGAATTGATAAGAACAATACGCTTGCGGTCAAATACCTCGCTGAAATGGGGGTTGCACCGCGAGATGTCATCGGCATTAAGGAAAATAGCAGGAGAATTGATTTGGAGTCTGCCTATACAGATGAAGACCAATACAAATCGGAGCTGCAAACCTTTGTCGAAAAAGGCATTCAGGAGTTAGATGACCCGGATTTGTCCGTTGGCTCTTATCAGGAGATTAACCACAACAAGTTTAACCTGATGTATGTGGTGGTAGGGATGCTGGTAGGAATCCTCACCTTCTGGGTGTTGATTATGCCGACCAAGCTGAACTTAGCGAATAAGGAGAACCGGGATTTACAGTTGTCCTACAGTGAGGAGATTTCCAAGAAAAACACGGCGATTACCGATTTGGAAGGTCAAATTGGTGATTTGGAAGGGCAGCTTGAGGAAAAAAGCAAAGAAGAGAATGAAGAAAAGGACCGGGAAAAGGAATCCAAGGAGGCTTTTCAGATTATTAAAGGAAATATTCCCAATACAACCTACGAGACACTCTGTGCAGAAGCAGCCAAGGCCATTACCGAACACAAATATGAAGCTGCAATTAATATGTGCAATGTTGCACTGCAGATTCAGGAGGGTGAAGACGCATATTATAATCTGGGTAGAGCGTACATGGGAAATCAGGACGAAGAGAATGCCAAAGCTGCATTCCTAAGCCTCAAAGAGAACTATCCTGAGAGCGATTATATAGATGAAATATCGGATTATCTCTCAGAGTAGATAAATTTAACCACGGTTAAAAACACAGTGTCTACTGTGCTTAGAATACCTGTGATAAAAGAATAGTACACGAAAGAAAAGACAGCAGACTTTGAAAGCCTGTTGTCTTTCTTTTATTTTAATCGGAAAGTGAAGGGATAATTTATGAAGCAGGACAATTTATTTGAAGTGAGAGGGGAAACATTGATTATTCATCTGCCAGATGAGCTTGATCATCATACTGCGGCAATCATTCGGGAAAAGACCGACTCTCTTTTTGTCGGGAAACGAATCCGCGATGTAGTGTTTGACTACGAGAATACGCAGTTTATGGACAGCTCCGGCATCGGACTGGTAATGGGGAGATATCGGGAGGTACGCTATTTAAAGGGAGATGTTTACATTGTAAGTGTAAATGACAAGATTGCCAGAATTTTGGAGATATCCGGACTTTACCGTGTGGCAAAAAGAGAGGAGGATGTGGAGGAGGCACTTGCTGATATTGAAGAAAAATACGCTGTGAAAAAATAGACGAAATATTTGCTGTTTGATTAAAGTTACAGGCAGGCAGAACAAAATTAACTACGGTTAAAATATATAGCATAAAAAGAAAAGGGGATATAGTATGGAATGTTTTAGCAACCAAATGGTAGTAGAGTTTGACAGTATATCAAAAAACGAAAGCTTTGCAAGAGTCGTAGTGGCAGCCTTTGTGTCGAGATTGAATCCGACTCTGGAAGAAATAGCAGATATCAAAACGGCCGTTTCCGAGGCGGTGACCAACTCCATTATTCACGGGTATGAAAACGGGGATGGGAGAATCCGGATTGAGACAAGAATCGTGGAGGATACGATTACGGTTATCGTGACCGACTATGGTGTAGGGATTGCAGATGTTGAGAAGGCGATGGAACCGATGTATACCTCTAAGCCGGAGCTGGAACGCTCAGGCATGGGATTTGCATTTATGGAGGCGTTTATGGACGAGCTCTTTGTGGAATCTGTTGTTGGGGAGGGAACAGTGGTCACGATGCGAAAGGTGATTAAACAGGAAAATGAATGGGACGAGTTTCTGGAAACGGAGGAGAAAGATAAGAGTATAGGAGAAAGCTCAAATAATAGAACAGAATAGTGGGAGGCGTCATGGATAGAACCTTGGAATTATTAAAGCTTGCAAAAGAGGGAAACCAGGACGCAAAAGAGCAGCTTATCACAGAAAATCTGGGATTGGTGTGGGCAGTTGCCAGAAGATTTATTGGAAGGGGACATGAACTTGAGGACCTCTATCAGATTGGCTGCATTGGTTTAATGAAATGTATTGATAAGTTTGATTTATCATTTGAAGTGAAATTTTCAACTTATGCCGTGCCGATGATTAGCGGAGAAATCAAACGTTTTCTGCGCGATGACGGAATGATAAAAGTGAGCCGTACGTTGAAGGAGACGGCATATAAAGTGAAAAAGGCGAGAGAGGAAATGATAAACCGGACAGGATTAGAGCCGAGGCTGGAGGAACTGTCCAGAATATTAGAAATTGATGTAGAGGAAATTGTTGCCTCGCTGGAGGCGAATGTAGAGGTGGAGTCGATTCAGAAGACGATTTATCAGAACGACGGGAATGCGGTCTATTTAATGGATAAGATTGCCAGCCAGGAAGATGAAAACGAGACGCTTTTGAACCAGATGGTAGTAGAAGAGCTTCTCAGCCAGCTCGAAGAATTGGAGGAAAAAATTATCCGCATGAGATATTTTGAAAACCGGACACAGACAGAGATTGCAAAAGAAATCGGAATCTCGCAGGTACAGGTAAGCCGCATGGAAAAGAAAATACTGTTAAAGCTGAGGGAGCAATATGATTGACAGCAGATGCTATTTTTATATAGAAGAAGCTAAACAATTTACATTTGTTATCCGATAGATTAAATAGACGATATTGTCTATATTGTACAGCTGGATTTTGATAATGATGAGTTTCTGGCAGGCATAGATAAGGAGGGGTTTTAGATTATGCTGAAAAGGGATAAGACTCCCAGCGAGACGGAATGGCTGGTGATGGAGGTACTGTGGGAGAGTGGAGATTCTCTTACTTCTATGGAGATTATCAAACGTTTAGAGAGCGTGAAAGAAATGTCGCCGAAGACGATAAGGGTTCTGATTAACCGGTTATCGCAAAAGGGGATTATCGATTATACCGTCGACGACAGGGATTCCCGGGTATATCATTATTTTGCGGTCAAGACAAGGCAGGAGTGCATTGAAGAGAAGAGCCGGAGATTTGCAGACAGCTATTTTGCAGGAGACAAGGCCAATGCACTTGCAGCCCTGATTCAAAACTTTGATTTGACAGACGGGCAAATAAAGGAACTGGAGGAAATTCTCCACAAAGGCAAAGGAAGTGAATAGAAATGTCACTGGAAAAATTTTTGCTGGAATTGATCGGATTTTGCGATTTCGCTTTCACATACTATGTGATCCTTTTGGGGAGAGCGGTCCTCATCTCTGTATGTATGCTAATCGCCATTTCTGTTTTCCGGAGAGGGGTGTCCGGTAATTGGACATTTGCGCGGGGAGCAATATGGGGAATACTGCTGCTGGCACCGTTTATGGGAAAAATGAAATGGATTTATCAAACGCATATCGGAGTGAGGCTTCTATATCCGTGGCAGGAAATATGTATTATACACAGGTGGGTTCCCAGTGCGTATGTAATTGGAATGATATGTACGGCAGCAGTGCTTCTGAGAAGGCGGGCACATTTGAAACGGGAAGTGCGCAAATTGCGTTTGGCAATGCCGGAGAGGGAGCAGGTATCGGAAGACGCAGATTTTTTGCGGCGGCTGAGACTGACCAAAGCGCAGATTATCGTCAGTGATTATGCAGTATCGCCGTTTACCACAGGATTAATCCGTCCGATTGTCGTGATACCGCAGATGATGGTTTCCGGTTTGCCGGAGGAAGAATTGAGTGTGATTCTTATGCATGAGAGTGTGCATATCCGGCTGGGGCATTTATGGTATTTTCTGATTTGGGATATGCTTAGAATACTGCTGTGGCCCAATTTGCTTCTGCACCTTTCTACGCCGGCTTTTCGCTCGGATATGGAAGATATCTGTGATCGTGTGACCATGCAGAACAGCAGCCGGTCTCCGTCTGCATACGGAAGTCTTCTGCTAAAGAGTATGCAGATGTTGAAGAAAAGGCAGGAAAAAATAGAACCAACGGCAGCTTTTGCCGCAATACAAGGCTATGACGCTATCCGACGGAGAATGAGAAGGATAGCAGATTTTAGACCGTATAGCAGGTTGACGGCAACGGCGGTCACCTGCGGCTTTGGCATACTGCTGTCAGGGCTGCTTGCTCTGGTATTCGGCATTTCCTATCCGAGATATACGGACTTTGAAGATGTAACGATTTACAATATAACAGGAAATGCAAAGCTGGTGGAAGACAGCATTGCCCTCAGGGAAGTAATCCGGATTGAGGCTGGAGAAGTATGTATTGACAGGCAGGGGGTTGAAAAGTTTCTGGCGGACAGGCATATAGAAGAAGAGATGGTGCTGCTGTATTTTGGCGGATTTTTCAAGCTGCCGGGAGTTGGCGGCGGCGGTGACGCCGTGCTCATTGACCGCACGGAGGAAAGCGACGGACAGGCGATGCAATATATCGACAAAAAGTTTGATTTCAAAGTCTGGCTGTGCAGATTGCTTTAACGGATTTATAGTCGTTTTATGTCATTAAATGGTCGCTTTGTGCTTTGGCGGTATAGTTAAAACACTGATTTAACCGATAAAATAGGAAATGTGGAAAATAATATACGGAGGGGCATTTTGAAGGAAGCAGGACGAGAAAGCCGCACGGTACGTTTCTCCTTTGTAGAGGGGGATACCGTACTTGAGGCAGACGATATTATTTATATTGAGACAAATAAGCATAGAAACTTTTTTCATACGAAAAAAGGATTGTACCGGATATACAGGAAGCTGGGCGATATCGAACAGGATTTGGCAGGTATGGATTTTCTGAGGATACATCAGAGCTTCCTGGTGAATATGCAGTATATTGACCGGATTAGCAGTTATGTCATGCGGCTGACTACAGGGGAGGAATTATCCGTGCCCAAATCCAGATATCAACAGGTAAAGAAAGAATACAGCCGATATCGAGGGGAGATATAGCAGCCGGAAATGTATGGGAATACCGTTTGCGATTGGTCATTTTGTGCCGTCGAATGGTTTGTTTGTGTCATCTGTATTGCAAAGATGAATATTTTGTTCGATAATCATTATGGAAAAACTGCTTGCAAAAGTGTTTTTCAACGGTATCTTATGAACTCCGGATTACTTCGGAGATTATGGGATACCGATAAAAAGTAAGGGATTACAATAATAATCAAGGAGGATGAGAAAGATGTCAGTAGGAATCAACAATGTAAACAGCTACACAAGTGCTTATGCAGCATCAGGCGCAGCTGTGGGGGCAGCAGAACAGAAAGCGGAAACCCAGAATCAGGAGGCGGTAAGCGATAAACAGGCTGAGGCTGCTGTGTATGAGAAATCTTCAGCGGATACGAAGAAAGCAACCTATTCTGTCGCAAAGATGAGCAAAGCCGACAGGGCTGCACTGGTTCAGCAGTTGAAGGCAGATGCGGATTCAAGAGCACAGAATCTGACCAATCTGGTTAGCAAGATGCTTGGTCAGCAGACCAACTCATACGGCAAGGCAAACAACATCTGGCAGTTTATTGCCAGCGGTAATTATACCGTGGATGCACAGACGAAAGCTCAGGCACAGGAGGATATTTCTGAGGACGGCTACTATGGAGTTAAGCAGACTTCACAGCGTTTGTTTGATTTTGCGAGTGCCCTTGCCGGAGACGATGTGGAAAAAATGAAAAAGATGCAGGCAGCAGTGGAAAAGGGATATAAGCTGGCGGAGAAAGCATGGGGAGGCACATTGCCGGGAATTTCCCAGGACACTCTTGCCGCTACAAATAAGCTGTTTGAGGATTATTACAAGTCAAAGGGCAGTGCGGCTGACTGACGGCTCATTCCGGACTGCCAGTGAAATAAGGAGGACAGATTATGAGAATTACAACATCAATGTTGGCACAGACATCTAGGGAAACGGGACTTCCGATATTGCAGAATAGCCTGTTAAACGTATTGAACAAGCAGAGCGGCGGTTCAAATGATCTGCTTGATGCGCTGAACAGTAAGCGGAATATCGAGAAGACATCTGCTTTGCAAAAAAATGCAAAGGAGCTGGGTAGTGCGGCGGACAGTTTGACTGCCAGTGCCTCGAAACTGACAGAAACCGGAGAGAAATCCCTGTTTGGAAAGGCAAAAGAATCAGGGGAGACCAAGGAACTGCTTGCGGAAATTCAAAGCATGGTAGAGTATTATAATAAGACGCTTAAGCTGTTGAAGGAGACGGATAGCTCTCTGAACAGTTTTTATCATAGCGAGCTTAAGAATACGGTCAAGCAGACGGCAGAACAGCTAAAAGCTGTTGGCGTCACTCAGGACAAGGACGGCTCTTTGGTTGTTGACAGCAAGACCATGGAAAATGCAGATTATGAAGCACTGAGAGCGGCATTTGGTGAGGATTCCCAGTTTACCGCCAGAACAGAATTTATCGGCAGCAAAATTGCAGATAATGCAGATACAGTTTTGGCCAGTGCGTCCAATCAGTATAATGCCAAGGGTGTTTCCTATTCCGATGCTTTTGAAGCAAATAAGTACAATTTCTTTGGCTGACAGGCAAAAGAAGCTCCGCATAGAATGGATTCTTTGGAATCCGTTATGCGGAGCTTTCTTTATGTGCCAAAAAACACCGATAAATTACCACAGTCCGAACATACCGCCAAAGTAATAGAGGATGCCGAGAATCCAACTGGTAAAGATACCATAAAGGATAACCGGACCGGCAATCGTGAAAATTTTTACGCCTATACCAAATACCTGGCCTTCCTTCTGATATTCGATAGCTGGTGCGGCGACGGAATTGGCAAAGCCGGTGATCGGAACCAAGGCGCCGGCACCACCCAGCTTGGCGATGTGGCCGTAAGCGTTTAGTCCGGTGAGAATGACGCTTAACAGTACCAAACACATGGATTCAAAGCTGGCGGCATCGTCCTGGCTGAAGCCAAGCTTTGTTGTGAAAAAGGCAAAAATGAGTTCACCGATTACACAGATTAAGCCACCTACCCAGAATGCGTTGAAGCAGTTTTTCCATACGCTGTAAGTGGGGGTAACCTGTTCTACATATTCATTATATTCTTCGTTGCTGAGTTTCTGTTTCACGGTAATCCCTCCTAACGGATAAAATTATTTTTCATGTATATTTTTCTATGGCACGATTTCCCGATTAGTATGTGGAGCGAAACGCTGCTTTATACATTCAGTACCCAAAATTGCAGTATGGTGGAGATTCCTTTCCCCAGAGCAAGAAAAAATATGATATAGCCAATTTTTTTGCCAATATGGGTTATTCGGGCATAAATGGGAATGACATTTAATATTTCTGACAGCCCGCCGATGAGGAAGCCGATATATATACCGCCGAACAGACCGATGAGAATCAGCAGGAGGTTGCCGATAATCAGGGGCGGGAGCGGATTCTCGTTTAATCCGGCTGATGAATATGAGGCGAAAAACTGCAGAAAGGTAGCGGTCAGTACGCCTAAAACCAGACAGTTTTCATATAGCATGCATTCATCGGCAGTTTTTGTTTTTTCTGCAAATTTTGGGAAAATCCCCAACATGGCAATAAATGCCACATATGCGGCAGCAGTGATTGCACCTGCCGACAGTCCGCTGATAATGAGTAATGTATAATTTATCCAGTGCATAGTGCATTCCTGCTTTCCCTGATAATCAGTTATTTGGTTACATCAATATTTTCACCCCGGCGGCTGATGTCTTTAATAATGGTGGTGCTGACGTCTTTTTCATACAGCCGCATTTGCACCTCCAGCGGCGTAGGGTCGGAGGTAATCTTTTTGGCACCCAGATGATTAAAAAATAATAGCATTCCGCCTGCCAGACCCACGGCGTAGGAAATGCTGATATAGAGCACTCCGGATTTGGCATTGCCGGTAAAAAGAGTGGAAAGATAGGTGAAAAGCTCTTTGGCCCCTATATCAGTATTGTATGCCATAATCGCATAACCTCCGCCAAAAAAGGCTACCAGACAGATAAAAAGGGTATAGACACATTCTTTGATTCTGGCGTGTTTATCTGTTGGGAGATAAGATAAAATAAAGTCTCCTTCTCCTAAGTTTTCCACAGTGATATCCGGCAGTACGGTATTTATCGTTTCGATAATTTTTAAAATTGACACAACTGTCTGCTCGGCCCTGCCCTCGGTAAAGGAATAAAAAGGAATATGCTCAACCTGTTTTTGCAATGCCTTATCGGCCGCATAGACAGTCAGGAAATCCTTAATCTCTACCTTGGGTGTAGTGATTTCAATACATTGGGGTGCTTTTACATAGATTGTCCGGTCCATTATTTTCTCCGTTCCGCTACAGGTTTTCGTTTTCTATAGTATGTCAAAAAAATAATAAATCCATTCATGAAAACGTTGAGAATATTTCCAGCCTGTGCTATGATTACCTTACAAAATTGTATTTGCAAAGGACATTGTTTTATGGACAAAGAGATAAATGGGGGTATGATATGGAGTGGAGAAGACTGGTTGATTTGCTGAAAAATCGCAAGGTATATCTGCAGACACATAATTTTCCGGACCCGGATGCACTTGCGGCGGCTTATGGCATGCAGGTGTTTTTGAAGGCAAACGGCGTGGAAACGACAATCTGCTATGCCGGGAAGATAGAGAAAAACAGTACTAAGCGCATGATTGAAGAATTTGGAATTGAAGCCGTGCATATTGATGATTTACCGCACATGGCGGAGCAGGATTATATTGTCACGATTGACGCACAGAAATATAATTCCAATATTACGGATTTTGTCGGGGACGAGGTGGCATGTATTGACCATCACCCCACAATGATTCCATGCGCATATGAGTACAGTGATATCCGCATTTGCGGTGCCTGCTGCTCCATTGTGGCGGATTATTTTTTTCAGAGTGATACCACTTTGGACACGAATACGGCGACAGCATTGTTATACGGGTTGAAAATGGATACCGATTCCTTTAACCGGGGCGTTACGGATTTTGATATTGAAATGTTTGGCCGTCTGCACAGACTGGCGGATAATCAGAAAATTATTTCCATGTATAACAATAATATGGAGATTGAAGATTTATACGCATATGGTGAGGCAATTCGGACAATCAAGATTTATGAGAATGTGGGATTTGCCAAAATTTCCTTTGACTGTCCGGACGGTTTGATTGCGATGATTTCGGATTTCATTTTGGGCTTGGATATCGTGGAATTTTCCGTGGTCTATGCAATGCGTAACGGCGGCTATAAGTTTTCCGTGCGCAATGAGACATCTGTGTACCATGCCGGGACGATTACCCAGCGCGCATTGGAGAATCTTGGCGGCGGAGGCGGCCACTTTTCCATGGCCGGCGGTGTTATCACAAATGATAAGGTCAAGCTGCTTGGCAGAGATGCGGATTTTTATATCCGTGAGCGCTTCCTCTCGGTAATCAGGGAGGAACGGGATAAGCTTCAGGAGAAGAAAAAGACTGCTTTCAGATAGCGGTAAGAGGGAATATTTCCGGATAAAGGAGAGTCAGACAGATAATGAGTAAACAGAGAATTGTGGTTAAGGTGGGCACTTCGACCTTAACAGGAGAGTTGGGAGCATTGAATTTCCGTACCATTGATAAGCTGGCGCAGGTATTGTCTGCACTGCATAACGACGGACATAAAGTGATATTGGTATCATCAGGGGCAATTGCTGTGGGAATTAATAAAATGCGGCTGCCGATGAAGCCGCAGGACGTGTGCATGAAGCAGGCGGCAGCAGCCGTAGGTCAGTGTGAGCTGATGCATATATATGACAAGTGCTTTGGCGAATACGGAAATATTGTCGGACAGATTCTGCTGACAGCAGAGGATATCGGTGTCAAGGCAAAGCGGAGGAACCTCAAAAATACTTTTGAGGCACTGTTGGAAAACAATATGATTCCCGTGGTAAATGAAAATGATTCTGTCAGTCATGCAGAGATCGAATCGGAGAAGAAGATTTTTGGCGATAATGATATGCTTTCTGCTATTGTTGCACATCTGTGTGAGGCTGACCGGCTGATTATCCTGTCGGATATTGAAGGGCTGTATGACAGCAATCCACACGAGAATCCGGAGGCAAAGCTGATCTATAAGGTGGAGGAGATCAATGATGAAATCCGGGGGCTGGCGGAAGGAACCGGTTCTAACCGGGGAACCGGAGGCATGGTGACCAAATTGGAAGCGGCGGAGTATGCGACCATTCACGGCATGGATATGCACATTGCCCATGGCAATGACCCGGAAAATCTTTACCGGATTATGGAGGGAGAAAATGTGGGAACATGGTTTGTGCGAAGGGGATAGACCGGCTGCCACAAGGAGTATCGGACGGTTTTGGAGGTTGTCATGAAATACAGAACGGTATCATGGTATAATGATTTTCGCTGTATCGGCGGAATATGTGAAGACTCCTGCTGTGAGAATTGGGAGATTGATTTGGACGAAGCCTCCCTTAAGCATTACATGAAGCAGGGGGGAGATTTTGGAAAGCGATTAAGGGACAGTACCCGTGTGAAAGACAGACAGTTTATCTTAAACGGTACACGATGTCCCTTTTTAAATGAAGAAAATCTGTGTGATATCTATATTGAACTGGGAGAGGGAAGCCTTTGCGAAACGTGTACCAATTTTCCCCGGCATATCGAGGAATTTGAGGATTTAAAAGAAGTGAGCCTTACAATGTCCTGCCCGGAGGCAAGCCGCATTATGCTGGGAAAGGAACAGCAGATGACTTTTTGCTGCTGGGAGGGTACCGATTCGGAGTATGGATTAAAACCTATGGAGCCGGTACATTCTTTTGCCTTTTGGAAGCGGAAGCATACCAATAAATTAGATAAACCTCTTTTTGAAATCCTTTTTGCCGTGAGAGAAAATTATTTTGCAATTCTGCAGGACCGTACAAGACCGGTCCAAGACCGGGCGGCAGAGGTTCTCTTGTCCGCATATGAGCTGCAGGAGCGGATTGACCAGAGACAATATGAGCAGCTGCGGCAGGAATTGGCAAAGGGCAGGCCGGAGGCAAAAGGGAGACTGGAGGCGCAGCAGGAAAAACTGTCTGCCCGGTACGGCAGCCGGACACCCGAAAAAAAGATGTGGATGAAACAGCTTCTCAATATGTTTGAGGGATTGGAGAATATTAAAAAGGAGTGGAAGGAGCTTTTGCAGGCCGGGAAGGAGCTGTTAAATGATGAAGACGTCTGCCAGAGTTACGAATCGGCAGGCAGGGAATTTTCGGCTTACTATCAGGAAAGGGAATATGAGTTTGAGCACATACTGGTATACTATATCTTTAACTATTTTCTCGGCGCTTCCTATGACCGTGATGCGTTGACGAAGGTTAAATTTGCCGTGGTTTCCTATCTGGTGATCATGGAATTGGATACGGCACTGTGGTTAAAGCAGGCAAAGCAGTTTACGAATGAGGACCAGGTGCGGGTAGCGCATGCCTATTCTAAGGAAGTTGAACATTCGTATAATAACTTTGAATCCCTGCAGCTTGTCGTGTCTGCTCACCCGCTGTTAGACATCGAGCATATACTGGTCGGCCTGCTGTCCTGATGTACCGGCTGGCATTTTGGTAAGGACAGGTGAAAAATATTAGAATATTTTGAAAATGAGCAATTACTCACATTGGGAAAATGAAAATGAGTGATTGCTCATTTTTGCTACAGCGATGATTTTATGTGGATAAAATCATCATATGCAGGAGAGACAGTGAATAGTTATAAAACAGGACAGAAAAAGAAGATGGGAAAATGGCATTATCAATTTATCTGTTGCTGAGGCTGTCTGTTTTTTGCGTGTTGATAGCCCAGTTTCTAAACCGTAATTATGAAAACGTATTCCTCTGTATACTCACCCTAGTGCTGTTCATCGTGCCTGCTTTTGTGGAGAAAAAGCTGCGAATCCGTATTCCGGATTTAATGGAGACGATTATTCTGCTCTTTATCTATGCGGCAGAGATTCTGGGGGAAATACACTCGATGTACACGAGGATTCCGGTATGGGATACGATACTGCATACGCTGAATGGTTTTCTGATGGCGGCTATCGGGTTTAGCCTTGTAGATTTGTTAAACCGCAATGATAAGTTTTCGTTTAAGCTGTCACCGCTGTATCTTGCCATTGTGGCATTCTGTTTTTCGATGACGATAGGTGTATTCTGGGAGTTTTTTGAATTTTCTATGGACTGCTGCTTTAAGACAGATATGCAAAAGGACACCGTGCTGCATACGATTTCCTCCGTGACGCTTGACCCGGAGGGGTTAAACCGTCCCGTGGTTATCGAGGGCATTGATGCGGTGACGGTAACAACGGAAAACGGAGAGGAACGGCAGCTTACGCAGGGCTATCTGGATATCGGACTTTACGATACAATGGAGGATTTATTTGTCAACTTTATCGGTGCGGTAGTGTTCTCGGTTATCGGTTTTCTCTATGTCAAGGGCAAGGGAAGCAAAGGTAGGCTGGCAAAAAAGTTTATTCCGGAGATATATTGAAATAAGCACTAATGCTGCAAGGAAAAGAAAGGCAGTAAGCACATGAAAAACAGTGGCGACGGAATATGGATGAAACCCTGAAATTGTCTTGAAAAATGGAGCAATATTCGGTAAAATATATTATGTAAAGTGAGATATGTTTGAAAATGAAAATAAAACGAAAATGGATAAAGCAATACAAGGAGTCGATGGGGTATGAAGTTATTTTCAAAAAACAAATGGATTGCGTTGACGCTGGTCCTGATTCTGGTTTTCTCAATAATGCCGTTAAACTATGATATTGCAGGAGAACGGGGCTTTTCTGTGGAAGACCGGACAGAGCAGTCTGCGGAAGAACAAGATGTGGAGGAGGAAACGTCGGGGACGGCAACAGACGAAACGGAAACGTCCGAAACAGAGACGTCTAGAATAGAAATATCCGGGGAAGAGCCAGAAGCGGTAAATGGGGATGCACCGGCATGGATGCCTGCAGCGGACCAGCAGGTGGAAGATGAACAGAACGCTGGGGGGCAGACAACGGAGACAGACAGCCTGCTGCCGGCGGGAGAAGAGAACAGTGATGATGATTTGCCGGAGGAGGATTTTGCCAATCAGGCAGAACAGGCCGCAATTGCTTTGCAGGACGATGCCGCAGAGGTGGGGCTTGCTGATGAGACTGCGGATTTGTTGGATAATACGACAATCCGCCTGGATAAGCTGACACTGGAAGCGTCCTATCGGGACGAGGACGGTAAAAAACAGGTGGTGAATATGACAACGACGGAAACGACGGTTCTTCCGGGGGATGCAGAGATTGACATGAATTTCAACTTTGTTATGGGAAACGGAAGTGCTGTGGACTGCAGCAAGGAATATGTTTATCGCATTCCGGACGGAATCCGCGTCGATGTGAATAATACGCATGAACTGACGGACGCTAATAATAAATCGATTGGACGTGTTGTGATTTCCCAGGACGGAACTCTGACCTTTACTTTTTATGAAGATGCGATAAAAGGACAGCCCAATGTACCGTTTTATGTAAGGTTTGCCGGTGGGTTTTCTTCGGACCTGCAGGAGGATTTGGGTGAACATGAGCTGTCCTTTCCGACTGCGTCTGGACAATTTACCTACAAGGTGGATATTACCGAGAGCAACAAAGACGATGATGACGATGAGCCGGGGGAATTAAAGACTTATAAGAGCGGGACAAAGGTAGAACGGAACGGGCAACCGTATATTGAATGGACGGTAGAGGTAGATTTGAATGGCAGGGATTCCCTGACGGCGGATGTGGTCGACGTGCTTCCGGCAGGACTTACCTATGTGCCGGGCTCGGTGAAGCTGGCGGGTGAGGGCTATGGCTCAAGCGGTACCGTTTCTGAGGCTGTCCAGGGGAGTACGGTTACATTTCATGTTCAGAATTCAAAGCCGGACTGGAGAACGAAGCTTACCTTTTTAACCGGATATGACGAAAGTATTTTTCCGGATAAGATTACTGGCAGCGGAGTGACGGTAAATAATACGGCAGCCGTGAATCCGGAAAATGAGACGCAGACCAGTGTGCAGGGAAGCGGAACTGCCCATATTGTGCCGGCAGTATTGGAAAAGAGCGGTACATTAGACGTATCGGATTCCACGATTACGTGGACGGTTACCATTAACCGAGATAAACTGGATATCGGGGGGACGGTCTATACGGATACATTTGGAGAGGGGCTTAGCTTGGCTCCCGGTACGTCGGTCAGCATAGCAAACGGTCAGGGAACAATTAGTAATACGGCTGACGGATTTACCTTTACTGCACCAGCTGCGCCATACCGCAAAACGGTTACGCTGACCTATAAAACGGCGGTGGCGGATATCGCACAGGAGAATTTTAAGAATAGTGGAAAGCTGACCGGTGATAAGTATGATGTGCCTGTGGAGGCGACGGTCAGAGGGATGGACCTGCTTCAGAAAGCGGGTGTATCCTATAATGAAATTACGAAGCAGTTTACATGGACGATTACTGTCAACGAGGCGGGAATAGAGCTGATGGACGCAAAGATTAGCGATGTGTTTGAGGAGAAGGAGATGAGCTTTGTCAGCGCAACGGGTGCAGACGGTACGTCTTATGACATGGAGAATGGCACGGCGATTAATCTGGGAACGATTACAGAGAAAAAAGTCATTACGGTTGTCACGCAGTTGAATGAAACAGACACACCTTGGACGGACAACGGCTGGTATACCGTAAAGAATACGGCTAAATTGGAGTGGGGGGAGGATAACCACGTATCTTCTGATGCCTATAAAGGTTTTCAGTATAAAAAACCGGATTTGATGGATAAGGACGGGAAAATCACCGAAAATGGCACGGTTCAGTGGACACTGCTGGTAAAGGAGCCACAGCTTAAGCAGGAGAGCATTAGGATTGAAGATCAGCTGCCGACGGATATGGAATATGTCGAGGGAACATTTCAATTGATGTATTATACTTATGCGTGGGACAGCAGTCAGATGATGAAGGTGGAACCGGATTATAATGCGGGAACGAATACGTTATCCTATGAATTTGGCAGGGATACGCTGGCGGACGCTTACTATATTGACCATTCTTTTGTTATTCAGTATGAAACAAGGTTAAAGGACCTGAATAATAAGGGTGACAGCGGGAAGTATACGAACGAAGCTTTTATCGAGGTGGATTACGACGGAGATGTCAAAGTAACCGACACGGCAAGTAAAACGGTAGAGGGCGTTGTCGGGGGAACGCTCGAAAAGGAATATGCCTATCAGGGTGGTAAGGATTATGTCGACTGGACCGTGAAAATCAACGAGGCAGGCTATGATATGTCGAGTGTCAAGAATCCCGTGATTAAAGATAAGCTGGAGGATTATTTTGACTATGTATCCGGCACCTTGTACAAGGTTGTCAACGGGCAGAGGCAGGAGGTGCCTGCGGCGGATTATGCCGTTGTGGTGATTAATAATCATATTACCGTTAAACTTCCTGAAATCGGAAAGGATACCTATGAATTTGTTTTCCGGACACAATTCAATATATCCGATAACCGCTTAGAGAGTATGACGATTAAGAATACGGTGGATTTTACCGGTGATGGATACTCCGATTCGGCTACCTCGGATGAAGTGAAGAATGTATCGTTTTCATCTTCTTCGGCAGGCTCTGTTCTGGAAAAAGAGCTGCGGATTAGAAAAGTGGATGCGCAGACCGGTGAGGCATTGGCAGGTGCGGAGTTTGAAATTTTTTATCAGGGAGTATCTGCCGGAACGGCAGTGACAGACGAGAATGGCTTTGCGGTATTTTCCGGTATCAGTTCGACAGACGAAGGGATTACTTATACACTGCACGAGACCGAGGCTCCGAATGGGTATGTTAAGCAGGAGACAGACGAGCAGATTGTGATAAAGGATGCAGAGCTGAAGGCAGACGATTCCGGTGTCCGGTATATTGAGCACGTGATAGAAAATCAGCCGATTAAGCAGCAGACGCAGATTAACGTGTATAAATCAGACGGAAAAGGCCGGATATTACCAGGGGCAGAATTTGGATTGTATAATGATGTAGACTGTACGGATTTGGTGGCAGCGAGAGTGACCGATAAAGCCGGCATTGCCACATTTGCCGTGGAATATGGCGGCACTGCTGCGGTCACATACTATATCAAAGAAATCAATCCGCCGCCGGGATATGTGAGAGAGGAAACGCCGACAGTCTATCCGGTAACAGTCAATACTGATGGAACGGTGACATATGGTCAGGCACAGGTTATCACTGTCGGGGAGTTAAAGGCAATTTCCGTGGTCAATACAAAGGGGCAGGCAAAGCTGGTGCTTCATAAAGTGAAAGAGGGAGAGGAGACAGCAAAGATAGCGGGTGCCGAATTTACGATTTATCAGGATGCGGCATGTACGGACGTTGTCGGCCGCGAGACGACAGATGCAAATGGCGAATTGACATTTGCAGATTTGGAATTGGGAAAAACGTACTACTATCGTGAGACATCGGCTCCGGACGGATATGCAATAGAATCGGCAATACACTCCGTTACGATTGGCGAGGGAACCGAGAATGAGAACCTGACCGAGGAAGTTACCGTGGAAAATAAAGCTTCACTCGGCTACATCGAGATTACGAAAACCGATGATGCAATTCCGGCTGTCCCGATAGCGGGAGTTGAATTTACACTGTATCAGGAAGATGGTGTGACGCCCTATGAGAAAAATGGTGTAACGTATGTTGTCACAACGGATTCGACCGGCAAAGCGGTATTTACGGATTTGCCGTATGGAAGCTATGTCGTGAAAGAGACTGAGACGAAGGCAGGATATGTGGCGAAGACAGACGGGACTGCGGTTGTCGTTAATTCCGTTGAGGGCAGCAAAATCAACGTGATCAACGAGAGGATAAAGTTTAATGTTAAAGTGAAGAAAACAGATGATTCTGAGAAGCCGTTGGAAGGGGTTACCTTCGTCCTGTATACAAAGGACGGGAAGCGGGTAAAGGACGGGAAAACGGATAAAAATGGAGAGCTGGTCTTTGCCGATATTGTATATGGAGATTATTATGTAAAGGAAACGGCTGGTATTAAGGGATATATTGTTTCAGATGAAGTGTTTGAGATTGATAAGACACAGATTCAAAACAAGAACCAGACGGTAGAGAAGACTTTTGTCAATAAGAAGGAAAGTGCGACTATTACGTTTAAGAAACGAGATGCGAAAAACACTGCCAATTACCTGAAGGGAGCCGAATTTACGATCTATGACAGCAATGGATTAAAAGTGGCAGAGGCGGTTTCCGATGACAATGGTATTGTCACCTTCAGCAATTTAATCTATGACACCTATACGATAAGGGAGACAAAAGCGCCTGAGGACTACAAGCTGGACAATACGGTATGGACGGTTGAGGTAACCGGAAATGGACCATATGAAGAGCTTTACCGCCTGCTCTCACCGAATGAGGCAGTTGGGGAAATTGATAATGAGGAACTGGAAAAAGGAGATGAGTACCTTGCGTTTCATCTGAAGAAAGTAGACGGCAGCAATGGCCAGCTTCCGCTAAAAGGTGCTGAGTTTACACTTTCCAAACAGGAACAAGGCTCTGATGTGTGGGAGACTATGGCCACGGCTTATTCGGATGAAAACGGAATTGTGCAGTTCCATAATATTGCGATTCGGGAGGACGATGAAACCGTCAACTACAAGATTGAGGAGACAGCGGCACCGACCGGTTATCGGCTGGACCCGGAAAATTGCAGTAAGGTATATACCTACAAAGAACTCACGCAGACACAGATAGATAGCTGGGACAGGGTAGGATATCAAGAATGGAAAACAGATTTTTCCAATGTGCCGGTTATCGACACGTATGAAAACCAACAAATTTTAGGGGCTATCCGCGTGTTAAAGACAGGACTGCTCAGCCAGAACAGATTAGCGGGAGCAGAGTTTACGCTATATGAACGAGACGGAGTAACGGTATACAAAAAGGCAGACGGTACGGCTTATCAGGCGGTTACCGATGACAACGGAATTGCCATGTTTGAAAATCTGCCAATTGGTTATTATGTGGTGAAAGAAACCGGTGCACCGGATGGATATCTTCTGAATTCCTTATATGCACCGAGCGTTCAGATTTTGGATGATACGGTGGCTGATGTCCATTTTGTGGATACGTCAATTACTGTTCTTGTCAGCAAGCTGGCGGTAAATGGCATTACGGAGTTAGAAGGAGCTGAGCTGGCAGTATATGACAGCCATGAAAATTTGATTGATACATGGATTACTACGGACACTGCGCATAGATTGCCGGTTGCAAAGCTGAAGGTTGGAGAGATTTATACCTTGACAGAGCGGAAAGCCCCTGACGGTTATCGGTTTGCAGACCCGGTTAAATTCCGTATTAACAGTGACGGTTCGCTCGTTTATCTGGAGGGGGACGGAGCAGTCAGTGAGAATTACGTTGTCATGCGCGACCAGCCGCTTGCTTTGGCTGTCCGCAAAGTTGATGAACAGGGGAACGGTTTAACCGGAGCACTGCTGGAGATGATTGATGATGCTGACGGCACAGTGGTATACAGCTTTACTTCGGATGGCACGACAAAAGATATACCGTATCATTTGCTGAGGGTTCCGGAGCAGGAGAATGCGTATACTTATTATACGATACATGAAAAGAGTGCTCCGCTGGAATATGAGCTGGCAGAGGATATTCAAATTGCAATCGGCAAAGACGGAACGATTTATCAGGTAAATGGCACAGAGATGACGGTTGCTGCAAATCCGATTGTGATGACGGATAAGATAAAGAGCGACTTGTATTTCAACAAAGTGGACGCTTCCGGTAATACGAGGGTATCGGGAGCCGGACTGGAAGTGACTGCACAGGACGGTACAGTTGTGGCGCAATGGACTAGCGGGACGGCACCCAAGAAAATTGCGCTGTCTGACGGAACTTATATATTGAAAGAGACTTCGGCACCGGACGGCTATACCTGTGCGCAAGAAGTGACCTTTACCGTGGAAGGCGGGAAAATAACGGATATCAGCGGAGAAGCGGGAAGCTTAAGCTATGACCGGATGACGCTTACGCTGAGAAATACGACAATCAGTGTCCGGGTGAGAAAACTGACAGAGGATTTTGTTGTTTTGCCGGGAGCTTCGTTTGAGTTATATGAATCCGATCCCAATGGGACAAAAGGGAGAATGTTGGAGAGCTTCCAGTCGACAGAGGCTTCTACGGTTCTGAACTATAGGAACTTAAAACTGAATGGCTGGTATCTGCTTGTTGAGACAGAAGCACCGAGTGGATATGAAATGGTGGAGCCGCTGCTGTTTTATCTTGATGAAAACGGCATTGCAAGAGATCAGTATGGAGAAGAATTTGAGAATAACCTGATTGAAGTTATGGATAACGAAAAGCAGTTAGGTGTCCAGAAGATTGATGCGGCAACCGGAGAAGATCTTTCAGGAGTAGCCTTGTCGATTACGTCACAGGAGGATGAAGATTTTGAAGCAGTTGCCTGGGTGACAGACGGCACGGTAAAATATTTTAAGTATTCACAGTTTAAACGGGATGTTACCTATACGCTGTCAGAGGGTGTGACGATAAATGGATATACCTATGCAGACGCAGTTGATTTTATGATTAGCAGTGAAGACGAATGTGTATATTCTGGCGGGGAACAGGTAGAGAAAAATCGTATCCTGTTAAAAAATAAGAGCTTTGAGGTCATCATTCGCAAGCTGTCTTTAAAGACAAACAGCGATTTGCCGGGGGCGACACTGGCGGTAAAGGATGCACAGGGCAATATCGTAGAACAGTGGGTTTCGGACGGTTCGCCGCATAAGCTGGACGTGACAAAGCTCCATGTGTCCCAGGACAACGAATATGTATATACATTATCGGAGATTCAGGCACCGGAGCTGTATGCGCAGGCACAGCCGATAGATTTTGTGATTGACCAGACGGGTGTGGTAAAGCGGCTGGATAATGAGGCAGTTTCGGACAATACGATTACCATGTATGATGAGTACCGCGGAATAACGTTTAGCAAAACGGATGTAGGAGGAAAAGAGGTTCCGGGAGCAAGGCTTACGATTACGTCCACGCAGGACACTGACTTTGTACCGCTGACATGGGAGAGTACGGATACGCCGAAGAATTGGAATATGGATTTGTTTAAGAGAAATACCGACTATATTCTGACGGAGGAGGCTGCACCGAACGGATACGCTTACGCAGAGAGCATTGTCTTTCGGATTGACGATAACGGAGTTGTATATGTAAATGGCGTGGCCGTGACCGACCAGACGGTGACAATGATTGATGACGTTTTGCAGGTGACGGTGGCGAAGAAGGAAAAGGGGACGAAGGAATTCCTTCCGGGAGCAAGTCTGTCGATTGTGGATACGACGACGGACACAGTTGTCTATACATGGAAGACAAAGGACGGCGCAGTGGAAATTCCGACGGATAAGCTGACGGCGAGCAAGGAAGGTGAACAGATTATTTATGCACTGAGAGAGAACCGGGCGCCGGAAGGGTATAAACTGGCAAAAGATATTCTGTTTTATCTTGATGCGAAAGGCAGTGTGCATACAATAGATGAAGACGGCGGTGAGAAACAGGTGGCGGAGAATACCATTACGATGTACGATGCAAAGGAGAAAACGCCGAAAGATACAGACGGTAAGAAAACGACGGGAGGAAAGGCAAGGACAGGAGATTATATGCCGTTTATCCTCGTTATCAGCGTACTGTTTATTTCCGTCGGTATATTGTTGGTGCTGTCCTATTGGAAAAAGAAAAGGCGTTGACAAGAAAAAAGCATTAGTGAGGAACAGGGAATCGGATTGAAATCCCTGTCGAACTGTGGTAGTATTCCAATATGGAACCCATGACAGGGGTGGTAGCCTCCCAAGCTTAATGACCGGCTTCCTAAAGGACGCCTTTGGTGTGCCGGAATACATAGGAAGGGAGGTGGCGCTGATGACTGGTGCAGATATCATATTGATATTTATAGGGATAATCGGCTTGCTGATTGCCTTTGGCAGCTTTGTTATAGCGTTGCTTGCCTTTCTCGACAGAGATAAGGACCACAAACGAAAAAAATAATGCCCACCCTGTTGAGACCAGGATGGGCGCCTCTCACTGAGAGGTAAATAAACCCGCTTGGGAAACTCCACCTTTGGAGTGGGGCTCCTAAGGGGACACCTGTTACAGCAGGTGTCCTTCTTTATGTTCAATATACCACAATCCATGAGGGGTTTCAAGTATTTTCTTCTGTCGGTAATGCTCAAACAAGGAAAAATAAGTTGACATTTCGGGTGGAGTGAGATACAATAGCCTCACTTGTGAAAAGGCGATGACGAAGAGAAGTAGCAGGAATTATCGTTCCCAGTGAGTGGAGGATGGTGAGAACTCCGCAAAGTGAATTTCTGTGAATAACACTTTACCAGCCGCAATCTGAACATTTTCTGTCTTGTTTATCATGCAGGTAGATGCATGGCAGAGCAGGGAAATCAGTAGGTGCGCCGTGGGCTGCGCGTGAGACAGCAGGGTTTGAAAGAACCGGAGAGAGACTGCGAAAGCAGTAATTCAGGTGGTACCGCGGATTGAGAAGTCCGTCCTGAGCGAAGTTTCGTTTGGGGCGGGCTTATTTTAATGGAATAACCGAATTGTGTGGAAAGGAGCAGAACATGAACACAAATAATATTTACCGGAACAAAGTAATTGGCCAGATTGGCGAGGGCGATGTGGGAGAAACCTTAAAGGCCGCAGGCTGGGTAGAGAATATCAGAGACCACGGCGGAGTATCCTTTATTGACCTTCGCGATATGTATGGCGTATTGCAGGTGGTTATGCGGGATACCGCACTTTTGGAAGGCATCAGCAAGGAGGACTGCATTTCGATTGAAGGGGTGATTGAGCACCGTGATGAAGAAACCTATAATCCGAAAATTCCGACCGGGACGATTGAGTTGGAGGCGCATCGTGTGGAAATGCTTGGCAAGGTAAAGCGGCAGCTTCCATTTGAGATCATGACTTCCAAGGAGACAAGGGAAGATGTGCGGCTGAAATACCGCTATCTGGATATGCGGAATGCGAAAGTAAAGGACACGATGGTTTTCCGCTCAAAAGTCATCAGCTTTCTGCGGGAGAAAATGACGGAGCTGGGTTTTTTGGAGATGCAGACACCGATTCTCTGCGCCTCTTCACCGGAGGGGGCAAGAGATTATATTGTGCCGTCCCGTAAGTTTAAGGGCAAGTTTTATGCACTGCCGCAGGCACCGCAGCAATATAAGCAGTTATTGATGGTGTCCGGGATTGACAAATATTTCCAGATTGCCCCGTGCTTCCGTGATGAGGATGCAAGGGCAGACAGAAGCCCGGGGGAATTTTACCAGTTGGATTTTGAGATGAGCTTTGCCACGCAGGAAGATGTGTTCAAGGTGGGAGAAGAGGTTCTTTTTGAGACGTTTACCAGGTTTGCGCCACAGGGAGCACAGATTACGCAGACACCGTTTCCGATTATCAGCTATAAGCAGGCGATGCTGGAATTTGGCACGGATAAGCCGGATTTGCGCAATCCACTCCGGATCATTGATGTGACGGACTTCTTTGCCAGATGTACGTTTCAGCCGTTTCATGATAAAACGGTGCGTGCGATTAATGTGCATGCGAAGCTTTCCAAGGGACAGCATGAGAAGCTGTTAAAATATGCGCAGTCGATCGGCATGGGCGGCCTTGGGTATCTGGAAGTATTGGAGGACATGAGCTATAAAGGTCCGATTGATAAATTTATTCCAGAGGAGATGAAGACGGAAATCCGTGATTTGGCAGGCTTGCAGGCAGGGGATACGATTTTCTTTATTGCCGATGTGGAGAAGCTGGCGGCGGATTATGCGGGACAGCTGCGGACGGAGATTGCAAACCGGTTGGATTTGTTGGAGAAGAACGCATACCGCTTCTGTTATATTAATGATTTTCCGATGTATGAGTATGACAAGGAGAGCAAAAAGTTTATCTTTACCCATAATCCGTTTTCCATGCCGCAGGGCGGCTTAGCGGCATTAGAGGAGAAGGAGCCGACAGAGATTCTCGCCTACCAGTATGATATTGTATGTAACGGCGTGGAATTGTCCTCCGGGGCAGTCCGCAACCACAACATGGATATTATGGTCAAAGCATTTGAGATTGCGGGATATACCGAAGAGGATTTGCAGGAGAAATTCGGCGCTCTTTACCATGCGTTCCAGTTTGGTGCGCCTCCGCATGCAGGCATGGCACCGGGCGTAGACCGCATGATTATGCTGCTGCGCAATGAGGAGAATATCCGTGAGGTGATTCCGTTCCCGATGAATGGAAATGCGCAGGATTTGATGTGCGGGGCACCGGGTGAGGTGACGGAACAGCAGCTTCGGGAAGTGCATATCAAGGTAAGGCAGTAACGAAATAGGGATTTTGCTGGCAGATGTATTGGCATCTGCCAGCCGGAACAGATTTATACTCGCGAACGAAATTGATTGCCGAATTCAACATTTCACCGCGGTATATGCGGTTAAACTAAGCATTTGCCTTCGGCAAATACTAAGGTTAACCAGTATAACAATAAAAAGGCAGTCCGCGGTACAACAGCGGGCTGCCTTTGCTGCCGGTAGGTTTAGCTCAATGGTTTCTCGCCGATATCCTCCAGTAATTGATTCAGCCGTTCTTCGCCAAGCTGATGCTGCAGGCAGTATAAAACGGCGGCATCAAAACGGTTGCGGGGATATAGGATCGGGCGGCTGCCTGCGGAGAGCAGCTTCTGTGTCTCTTCAATGGATAACTGGCACAAAAATGCAATACGGATCAAAAAATTCCTCGTGGGCTGACGGCGGCCATTTAGAATCTGATAAGTATAGGAGCGTTCCATGTTCAATTTGATAATAATGTCTTTCGCCTGCAGGCCATAGCGGGACAGTAATTCGTTCAGATAACTGGAAATGTCCATATCTTGAAAGGAGTCGGATTTTTTAAATTCTTCAATATCCAGATTTTGTAGTAAAGTGAGTAGTTCTTCGGTTGATTTCATTTCTTTCTCCTTGATGATTCGTGGAAAACGATCTTGCTGTCAACATAGTTAAATCTTATTATATTATATGTCACCAATTTTCGGAGAAAATTAATGACCTGCTTGCGCATTAGCGCAATTCATTATACCATGTGTGGCTTCTTTTTGGGTGTGCAAAATTGCCCATTTTGAAAGTTGTGTTGAAAAAGGATATCTGCTATACTGGGAATTGGGCGATTGCGAAATGTTTGATTTGCTAAATGCAAATTCACTTTTTTGGGTTTCGCGATCTTCTAATACTGGAAGTGGCAGGGGGAAGGGAACATGAACCGACAGGATTTGGCAAACGATTTTTTGAAAGAATTTAAGGAAAATGGCAAACATACAGAGCTTCCGGCATTTTTAGAGGGTTACCGTGTTCTATCCTGCCTGTATGAGAGGGCGGAGAAATCCTGCTATATGGTGGCAGACTGGCAGACCGATGAGAAATACCTTCTGAAAATCAGAAAGTGTGAAGATGGCAGGAATGTGCTGGAAGTGGAACATCAAAAGATACAGGAGCTGGCGGAAGCCTTTCCGGAGGATTATGAACCCTCCCGGTATTGGAAGGAAAATGAGCTGGAATATCTGCTGAAATTCTATATACAGGGAATGGATTTGGAAACTTATCAGGAGCGAAATGGCGTGCTTGATGCTGCGGAAATCCTGCGCATTGGTATCGAGATTTGCCAGGCAGCAGCAAAGCTTCATGCGCTGGAACCGCCTGTGGTGCACCGGGATATCAAACCGAAAAACCTGATCATTGATTACCGGGGCAACGTGCATTTGATTGACTTTGAAACGGCAAGGGATTATAAGGAGAACCATACGAAGGACACGGTATTTTTCGGGACCGAGGGCAATGCGGCGCCGGAGCAGTATGGGTATTCCCAGAGTGATGTGCGGACCGATGTGTACGGCATAGGCAAGGTTTTGGAATATTTATATGATGAAAATGCCGGCAGGCGGATAAAGGACAGCGGAGCTTACCGCAGAATCCAGAAAATGATACAAAAGGCGACTGCCTTTGATCCGGCACACCGGTATCAGTCCGTTTCCGGGCTGCAAAGTGCGCTGGAAAAGGTCATGAACCGGGTTGGTGAACGGCGCCAGGCAGGGCGGCTTTGCCTGATTGGCGCGGTGGAAGCCGTGGCGGCTGTGGCTCTCTTGTGCACCTCTTTTGCGATGAAAGCGGAATGGCAAAAGCAGGCGGCAAATCCGGCAGAAGCGGGAAATGTGGACATGCAGGAGGTGTCAGTGCAGGCAAAGACAGATGAAATGGCGGCGCCGGAGGGGACTGGTGAAGAATCGGCGGCGCAGAAGGAGGCCGGAGAGGAACCGGTGGTTTCCGAAAGTGATGAGGAAAACCCCACATTTGATGGCGGGCTGGAACAAGTCCTGCCAGTGCTGTTAGGAAAAGAGGAGATTACGGAGGAGGACTACGGCCGGATTACCAAGATTGTGGTCATGGGGAATCAAATCTATGGACAGGATACCGATTTACAGGACATGGAAATGGTAATCTGCCACCGCCTGACCGGAGATCATACGATCAAAGGGAAAATAGCGGATTTAAGCGAGCTTTCCAAGATGAAGAATTTAAAAGAGGTTGTGCTGTGCGACCAGAATATTACGGATATCAGCCCATTGGCGGGACTGCCGATTGAGACATTGTATCTGGCGGGAAATGAAATTGAAGACTTTTCGGTAGTAGAGACACTTACGCAGTTAGAGGCGTTATGCATAGCCGATAATCCGGTTGCCGTACTGCCGGATTTGTCAAAGTGCCGGTCTTTGGCGGTCGCAGCACTGGGCTGGAATATTTATGAAAATCTGGATTTTCTCGAAAATTCCACGGTGGGAACGCTGTATATCGAGCGTTTCCATGTGAACAATGATGATTTTTCGGTTCTGGAAAAGCTGCCGGGGCTTACGCATGTGTATTCGGAGAGCAACCAGCATAGTTTTTATGAGGAACTGCCGAAGCTGACAGGGCTTGAGGGACTGTCACTCTGGGATTATGTGGGACCGGATTTGTCCATTGTCAAGCCACTGACACGGTTAGAATCCCTGCTTGTAGGCAGCGGCACGGTGGAAAGCATAGCGGGCATAGAAGGGCTGGTTCATCTGGATACCCTATGCATTGACAACACGGTGGTCATGGATATCTCGCCGATAAAGGATTTGGACAAAATGACCTTTTTCAAGATAAATGATTTAGCGATTGAAGATTATACGCCGCTGTTTGAATGCGGGAGCCTGCGGGTTGTCAGCGCAAATGAGGAGCAGAAGGCGGAAATTGAGAGGATTAACCCGAATCCGTTTTTTCAGATCATCGAGGATTAGTACAGCAAATACGGGGCAGCGACTGTTCTGCGCCAAAGCATCCGAAATTTCATATCTATCGCCATGTCAGATGGCAGATTAGGGAAAGGCACACCGAGGAATATTCGGTGTGCTTTTTTAGGTGGAAAAACCGGTAAAGTGGGCAGGAGTGCACACCAATAAAAATCACCTGCATGGTATAATTCTATATCTCTAACCCGTGTTAGGGAATGGAATGGCTTGCGAAGACCAAATGCAGTCATTTACGAAAAGAAAATGGAGGGTAATGAATGAAAAAATTTAAATCAAAAATGGTTACAGCTGCGTTGGCGCTGTGCATGGTTGTGGGCTTTGCGAGTGCAGTTACCGTACAGGCCGCTTATGATGAAGTAACGGACACTGTCTATGGTGTAGTGGCAAGAGACTGGCCTGTATGGGAAGGCGATGACGAGGACTGGAATGCTTCTTACATGGATTGGTACGGGATGTGGCTTCCGGGCGGGGATTTGCAGATTACTTACAAAGATAAAGAGACTAACGAAGAGGGGGAACCACTTAGTGCCTCGGATTTACAACTGACCTATTATGGAGATAAAGTTGAACCGAACCCGTATGAAGAAAACGGTTTGCCGGAGGAGCAGCCGATTGGCGCAGCCGTACTCACGGATAATGGAGACGGTTCCGTGCATTTTGACCCTGCCGGACAAACCGGTTATTATTTAGTGACTGATCTGGAACACCCAGAGACGCCTTTGCTGATCAAGGCACACTATCCGGAAATTGGTTTTTATTCAGAACCGGAACAGACACCTGACAATCTTCTCGTTGACAATATTACACGTTATCAGGGGGAGGCGAAGGCGGTTTACCTGAATATTAACAACGAGTATGATGCGTATTCGCTTACTCTGGCTGATGGTGAAGAGGAGGGAACAGATGATAACCCGGAGCCTGCTCCGTTTATTGTATACACGTGGGACGAAGAGACTAACTATGGAACGTCTACTGGAGTAAAGAATTATTTTACCGTGGAAGCTGTTACAGGCAAAGACGGCTGGTATAAGGTAACCATTCAGAGTGAAGACGGTTTCGACATTCGGGCATGCGTATGGAAAAAGGACAATGAAGAGGACGTAGGCTATGACTTGTCTAGCTGGCTGTCAGTAGAACCGACTCAGCCTCTCGGCCTCGCTGTTAAGCAAAAAGGTGAGGATACATACAATTCTTATCTTGACGGCTCTTATATTGGTTCGGCGGTTTGTGAATTTACCTTATATAATGTCAGCCTCAATGAGAGCGGTAAAGCAACATTTACCGATATAACTATTTCGGATACCAACAAGTTAAACGTGTATCCTGCTATTTGGGAAGAGAAAGACGATGAACTTGTGCCGGATATAGATAATCCCGTAGGTGAGGATACCGTTGAACTGAAAATGAACGGAGGTTATATCAGCCTTGCCTTTAAGCGTGAGGGTCAATTCTTCCTCTCATGTGACGGTTACGACGAGATGATATACTGTAATGTATGGCTGCCGGGACTGGCATTTTATAATGCAGATGATCGGGATATAGCTACCTCTTATATACCGAAGGAAATTACCTACAAGGAAGCTAAGGAGTCCACGGTTTATATGCTGCCATGGATAGATAATAGGGTAGATGAGAGTAATGAGCTGATAATTCCGGATCCGGCTTCTATAGACCCTGAGACCATTGAGATTCATGCCTATGATCAGGACGGTAAAAATGTAGATGATTACATTTCTGTAACAGAACCTTCAGAAGACGGGTATGACTATACCGTCACTGTCACGACGGAAGCAACGGGGGACTTTAAGCTGACAGCAACAGCCAAGAACATTGGAGGATTTTACGGGGACGAACCGGCAGAGATTTACGATGTAGAAAATACAATTGATGTTAAATGTATTCCGGTAGAAGCAATTACCATTACAACTCCTCCGAGCAAAACTACCTATACGGAAGGGGCGGTATTTGACAAGAGCGGAATGGTAGTCGAAGCAGTTTATGCAGACGATACGACAGAAGAGCTTAGCGAGTTTAAGGTATCTGCTGAACCACTGAAAGTTTCTGATAAAGAGGTAACGGTCAGCTGGAAAGACAAGACGGTAAAACAGGCTGTGACCGTCGAGGCTGCCACAACGCAGGCACCAGCAACGACAGAAACGCCGAAGCCGGAAACACCGGCAACGACAGAGGCACCGAAGCCAGAAACTCCGGCAACGGAAGCAAAAGTCGGTGATACCAATGTTTTGGATAAAGTAACTTATCGGGTAACTTCAGCAGACACAGGCAAGAAAGAGGTTGCCTATGTGAACGGAGAAAAGAATGCGAAGAAGGTGAAGATTCCTTCCACAGTGACGATTAATGGAACGGTTTATCGGGTGACAGAGATTGCTGCCAATGCTTTTTCCGGAGAGAAGAATATGACATCTGTTACGATTCCTTCTACGGTTGTCACGATTGGCGATAATGCTTTTAAGAACTGTAAAAAGTTAAAGAAAGTAGTTATTCCGGGCAATGTAGAGACTATTGGCAAGAATGCCTTTAGTGGCTGTAAAAAAGCCAAGACCATTAACATTAATAGTAAGAAGATTACTAAGGTGGGCAAGAATGCATTTAAGAATATTGCTCCAAAGGCAACGATCAAGGTTCCAAAGAGCAAGAAAAAGGCTTACAAGACTTTGCTGAAAAAGTCCGGTTACAAAGGAAAAGTAAAATAATATAATGCCGTTAGCGGCATTGGTACCAAGAAGACTATAACAGGAGTTCCTGCTATGGTCTTCTTTTTGCTTGTAAAGATGGTTAAGATTTTTACAAATGTGTTGTAATTTGTAAAAGATTGTTGTATCATATATGATATGATGCGAAAAATATGGAGGTAATATGAGTGATTCAAATTAAGGCTCATTCAATAGAAAAGTTGAGTGATTATGATAGTTTGGATGAAATTGTGCCAGAACACTTAATCAATAAAGAAGTTCTTGAGTGTTTGAAAAAATATGTGGGAACAAGGTGTGATACAATTAAAGTAGAATACCCGTATTATGATAGTGACTATCTTAGTACTTATTATGGACATTATTCCCAGAAATTTAGAAATTATAAAAAGAGCTGTGCTCGTTTGCATTTCGAAAAAGAAGGTTGTTATTATGGGTATATTACTTTGCGACCTATCATTAAAAATACTAAATTAGGAAAAACTTATCTTTCTCCAAAGATGTTAGTGGAATCAGATGCGTATTTAATGTTGAGCGAATTTAATGCTCATATATATGGACAAACATTTGCAATCCAATGTTTTCCATGGAAACGTCAGCAGACTGATATTTCTGTTTGCGCACATACAGCAATATGGACGATTATACGCTATTTTGGAAATAAATATAAGAATTATGCAGATACTACAATCGGAAGCATTGTTGATAAGGTTGAAAATGATTGGGGGAGAAAGACTCCGTCGTTGGGACTGAATCCGGTTCAGATATCAGATGTATTTAAGCAATATGGCTTAAGTCCACTGATACTGGGAGGTGAGAAAAGAACGGATTATCTGTTTGTTGATGAAATTATGGCGTATGTAGAATCGGGGGTGCCAATGGTTGGATTTTTGACTGTTCCAGAACATGCGATTTCAATCATAGGACATGGGAAGGTTAATTATGAACTATTAGATAATGGACAGATGATTGAACAGATAATAGATAAGGAAACCGGTGTAATTCCTCATGCCAGACTTATACAGTCATTGTATGTTATGGATGATAGGTTTTTTCCATATATGGAAATGCCGGTTGGGTTACCGACGGAAGAAGATGACTTAGAGTATGGTTTAAATCAGTTATATTATGCCGTTGTTCCATTATATAATCGAATGCAGTTAACGTATAGTGATGTATATTCACGTTTGACTACTTGGATTAAAGAGGGCGAACTAAATTGGGAACGAGAAAAGGTATGTAGGATATACATTACATCTGTTAATTCATTAAAAAGAGAAGCTTTTCGATGTGAGAATATGTCAGAAGATTTAAAAGAAATATTGCTTACATTATCTATGCCCAAATTTGTCTGGTGTGTGGATTTAGCGGGAATCAATAATTATAAGAAACATCTTACGTCGGGACGGATAATCATAGATACAACATGTGCTTCTTGGGATTCGGAGCCTTGGATATTGCGTCATGATGCGGAAAAAATACAATATAGAGATTTTGACAAGAATCCAGATATAATATTAGAAAAAAAGGTGGAGATAAAACCTTATGCAATATATCAAAACAATTTGCACTTTATAGAGGGAGGCAGAAAATGATAAAATATGTTGCCCCGGAATATTTGGCATTGGAACGAAAGCTAGAACCGTTTATTATGGAACATGGTTTGGACAATTTGACAATTAAAAGTTTGATTCGTGGAAGTATGGAGATAATTGAACCAGAACCTCCAACGGCTTTATTAGCAATAATAGATGCCAATGATTTACAAAAGGGTTTCAGTATAAAGTTGAAAAATATAAAATTTAATATCCTCTTTGCCTTAAACTCTATTTTTAATATGAAAGCGATATGCGATGAAAAAGGTATGTGGAGTATATTGGCACTGTTGAAGGCGATTTGTAGTTTTGCGGAGGAAATTTATATATCATTTGAACAAGCTGATGCTATTGTGTTATTCTGCGTTTATCGTTTGCAATTAGCAACGGTACAGCAAATTCAAAAATATCATAATGAGTGTAATTTTCAGAGGCAGGTTGCCGATATAGAATTGGATGATAATGGGATTCAAGGGTCACTAGACAATTTGGAAAAAAAAGGAGTTATTGATGTTGATGAGGGGAAATATTTTGTTAAGGAGAGTATTATTGTAAGGAACAATAAATAGAGGACTTGTGGATAAAGTTTGAAAAACGCTTGCAAATTGAGCCTTAATGGAATATAATATTAATCAAGTTTTGGTTAGAAAGTAGGAAAAATAATGGCAGAGATAATTTTAAGTCAAGCTGCGCAAAATGGGATTCAGGATGTGACAGAGAAAAAAATGAATGAAAGTGAATCATATAAGAAATTAGTTGAAGAAGCTGAACAGAAAATTGAGGAAAGCAGACATAGATATGCGACAGCATACAAAAAAGCTCAATCATATTTAGCTCGTTAATCATTAATCCCGTTCTTTCATTGACAGTCTGGCATTTGTGTCTTTGTAGCTGGTTGGTATTTGTACAGACCTAGGTAATAGTTGGATTTACGTGTCATTCGCATGAAATATTGCGGATGGCATTTTTCATTTTTCGTAAAGATTGTTCGCACTTAAAGAAAGACTTTACACTTTTGGCGTTGATTGCTATAATAAATGCATGGTTATTTTTTAAACTAAATATTTTAATAGAAAGCAAGCGATCTTTATGACAGATAAACAGCTAAGATATATTAATCGGTTAACGGTATTTGTCAGAAAGCTATTAAGACTTGTACCGCAAGAGAAGAGTTAGAAGAAGAGTATGATACGATTCTCCTAGAGGTTACAGAACCAAACGAAAAAAACGAATAGCAATAAACACAAAACCACAGCAAAGGCGGTGGAATGATGGCAGACAATGAATTGTTACTTGCAATTTCAAGCATGCTTGCACAGGGTGTAAAGCCTTTATTCAATGATGAAGGGCTTACACCTTTTTCAGTTAGAAATAATCTGATGCGAATTGGGACGACAGTCCCTTTTCTCTTGAATTTTTTCGGTAAATTTCATATAATGAAACTGTAAATAAAATATATTCGGATAGGAGATAATAGCGAGGACAGGCATATGTTATAATATAGATAAGGGAACGGGGGCGGAACGGAAAGGAGAGCAGGAATGGGTGTTTATTTGAATCCGGGAAACGATGCTTTTGCTATGACAGTAAGAGATGATATTTATGTGGATAAGACAGAACTGCTTGGCCATACCAATGACAGAATCGGAAAACGAAACCGGTTTATTTGTGTCAGCCGTCCCAGACGGTTCGGAAAGTCCATTACAGCAGAAATGCTGGCGGCTTATTATGGGAGAGAATGTGATTCTTCGGAAATGTTTAAACCCTACAAAATAGCAGAGAGTGAAGATTATGAAAAGCATTTAAACCAGTATAATGTTATTTTTTTAAATGTTCAAAATGCGTTCAGCCGTGCAGATACGATAGAAGAGGTACTGCAGTATATACAAAAGGAAATTCTGCTAGAGCTTAGAGAAGTGTATGGTGCGCTGATTCCAGAAGATGAAAGATTGTTAAGTGTTGCCATGGAAAAGCTGTTCAGTAAATCCAGAGAACAGTTTATTTTTATTCTGGACGAGTGGGATTGCATATTCCGCATTAAAAAAGGCGACCGTGAAGCGCAGGACAGGTATCTGGATTTTCTGCGGGATTTGCTAAAGGATAAAACGTATGTGTCTCTTGCCTATATGACCGGAATCCTGCCAATTAAAAAATATGGTGTTCATTCCGCACTGAATATGTTTGATGAGTATTCGATGACGAATCCGGGAGATTATGCGAAATATATTGGCTTTACGGAGGGAGAGGTAAAGGGGTTGTGTGAAGCGTATCAGGCTGATTTTGAAACGATAAGAAGCTGGTATGACGGC
>JAMPAW010000239.1 GCA_023666975.1 Clostridium sp. | reverse complement strand
ATGGCACTGCTGATTGGCATTTTGGCGGCAGCATTTGTTATTTTTTATGCGTTCTTTTATCCGAAGAACTATGTAAAAAATGAAAATGGCGACTATGTAAATGTGACAGCTCCCAAGGCTGAAACCTTTCCAGTGACGAAGGATACCACATTTGAAATAGAGCATTATTATCCGGACGAGCAGAGAAGGCTTACCGAGCAGATAACGGATATGCCGACTCTGCTGGGCTGTGACAGGGCGGGAGTCAACAATTATCTCGAAGACTACATGCGGCACCTTTCGTATGAAGAACGGGATCAGGGACTCATTTCCTTTGAACTGGTATCTTATCAGGATAATCATTTATGTTTCCGCAAAACGTACAGAAAGCAGGAATATCAGGGATATTATGCCAAATCCTTTAACGGCACTATTGTCATTTTAAACGGCGACGGCAAAACGGTATACGAATATACGCAGATTGCCATCGACAGTCTTCCGGACGATTTGCAGTTACAGGTATTAGAGGGATATCCATTGGAAAATGAAGAAGATTTATACAGTTTTCTCGAAAACTATTCCACATAAAGGAGTTTGTTTGGTTGTGATTTATGATGTTGTAATTATCGGCGCAGGAGCGGCCGGTCTTACCGCTGCCTACAATGTGGCGAAGGACAGTCAATTGAGTATTCTGGTATTGGAAAAGGAAAAACTTCCCGGACGCAAGTTAAGTGCTGCCGGAAACGGAAAGTGTAATTTAACAAACAGTTCCTTTGACTGCTCCTGTTATCATACGGATTCCCCCGGCTTTTTATCGGATTGGGTGAAACGGCATTCTTACCAAGAAGTATTGTCCTTTTTTGAGGCGATAGGAATCCCGCTTTATCAGACAAACGGTTATTTCTACCCGCTCTCCAATCAAGGCAGACAGGTGACCGAGCTGCTTTATATGAGGTGCCAGGACAGCGGAGTACATTTTGCTTTTGAGCACAGGGTAAAAAGCCTGTCACCTCCGTCATTTGCCGGAGAAAAGAAGCAGGACGTTCCGCAAAGGAAAATGACACCATATCAAATTGTGGCAGCAGACAAAGAGGGAAATGAGATTACATATCATGCATGGCAAGTGATCATGGCAACCGGCGGCAGGGCGGCTCCGAAGCTGGGAGGCAGTGACAGTACAAGGGTGCTGCTGGAAAATTACCAGCTGGAGTGGAAGCAGACCTACAGTGCCCTGACTCCGATTTATGTTGATGACGCTGATCTCCGGCTGGCGAAAGGAGTGCGCTTAGATGCTTTTGTCACATTGAGCACGGAATGCTTCGGAAAAATAAAGGAGCGGGGCAAGGTACAGATAAACGAAAACTGTCTGTCGGGAATTGTCGTGATGAATCTGTCCTGCTACTACAACCGTGAACAGGCTACAAAGGAAGGTCACGGCAAAGCGCAGCAAATTTATCTGGAGCTTTTACCCGATACAGGCTGGGAGAAGCTCAGAGATTATATAGCCGTACAAAAAGAACTTTATCCTGAAGAAACAGTGTTTTGCCTGTTAAAAGGAATCCTTCCGGAGAGCTTTGTTCAATATGTGACAAAACGGCTGGGATATGCAAGAGAGATGACCGTGTCAGCGCTTGGTGAAAAGCAGTTAAACCGGCTGGTTTCCACTTTGAAGAAGCTGACGTTCCGGCCTGTTTATCAGGAGGATTACGAAAAGGCACAGGCAACCGGCGGGGGAGTTTCTCTTTCGTCAATTGATTCAAAATCATTTCAAAGCATACAATATCCCGGACTTTACATCGTCGGGGAAGCATTAGATGTATGCGGGAAATGCGGCGGCTATAACCTGACCTTTGCCATTTTGTCAGGGATTCATGCAGCCGGAGCCATTGTTAATCACGGATTGGAATAGGGGAAATAAAATCATGATTGAAATACAAGGAATAAAAATACCGGTGGGAGAGGATACGTCGAGACTGGAACAGCAGATTTGCAAGCGTCTGCATATAAAGAGTGTTCCAGCGTATCAGATTCTTAAACGTTCTATTGATGCCAGAAAAAAGCCGGAGATTTTTTATCAATATACGGTGGGAGTCACGCTTGCCAACGAGCAGCAAATTGTCCAGAAAATTAACGATAATAATGTTATGTTAACCGACAGAGCAGAATACTGTCTCCCGGAGTGCGGAACAGATAAGATGAAGCATCACCCACTGGTCGTGGGAGCCGGTCCGGCAGGATTATTTGCCGCATTGCTTCTGGCCCAAAAGGGCTATGTTCCGATTATTGCCGAACGCGGACACTGTGTTGAGGAACGGGTGAAAGAGGTCAACGATTTTTTTTCGGGTAAACCGTTAAATCCGGAATGTAATGTACAGTTTGGCGAAGGTGGGGCTGGCACGTTTAGTGACGGAAAGCTGAATACTCAGGTAAAGGATAAATACGGCCGGATTCGTTTTATTCTGGAAACCTTTGTCCGTCACGGTGCACCGGAAGAAATTTTATTTGACTATAAGCCTCATGTCGGTACGGATAAGCTTGTCGAGGTGGTAAGAGGAATCCGCAGGGAGATTGAACGTTATGGCGGTGTCTTTCTCTTTGATGCCAAAGTAACGGATATCCGGATTGCGAATGGACAGATTACCGGAGCGAAAATCTCACACCATGGATTTGAAACATGGGTTGACTGTAGTCAGGTTATTTTAGCCATTGGCCATAGTGCCAGAGATACCTTTACTATGCTTGATGAAAGAAATGTTCCTATGTGTGCCAAGGACTTTGCGATGGGAGTCAGGGTGGAGCACCCGGCGTCATGGATTAACCGTGCCATGTACGGCGAGGAAGCCGCCGGCAAACTTCCTGCTGCCCCGTATAAGCTGACGCACAATACATTAGAGGGCAGAGGTGTTTATTCGTTTTGTATGTGTCCGGGAGGCTATGTGGTAAATGCCTCCTCCGAAGAGGGGGGTACAGTAGTAAACGGAATGAGCTATAGCGGGAGAAATGGCAGCAACTCCAATTCGGCTATTGTTGTTTCGGTAAAAAGGGAAGATTTTGAAGACGGGCACCCGTTAGCGGGTATGCGCTTTCAGCGGAAGCTGGAACAGCGTATCTATGAAGAGGGGAACGGTAAGGTTGTGGTCCAGCGCTTCGCCGATTTCCGCAGCAGGATACCCACTACAAAGTTGGGACAAATTATGCCGCAGATAAAAGGGGATTACTGTCTGGGTAATGTTGCCGGTTGTCTTCCTGATTTTATGTGGGAGGGAATCGTTGAAGGCATCGAGGAATTTGAACAGAAAATATCCGGCTTTGCCGATGAGGACACCGTGATTTCCGGGATTGAAAGCCGTACCTCGTCACCGATAAGAATCGAAAGGGATAAAGATTTTGTATCGACCGTAAAAGGGCTTTATCCCTGCGGGGAAGGAGCCGGTTATGCCGGCGGCATCATGTCTGCCGCCATTGACGGAATGAAGACCGCAGAAGCCGTCATTCGGAAATACTGGCCCAAGCAGGAAAAGGAAAATACGGCAGAATAAAGGTAAATGCTCTGCGGTAATGGAGAGAAAGGAAAAGAGGAATGGACGAGGCTAAGATTGCAAGAATAAATGAATTGTATCACAAATCGAAGGGAGAGGGGCTTAGCGAAGCGGAAAAGCAGGAGCAGCAACAGCTCAGACAGGAATATATTGCGGCAATCCGTGGAAATATGCGGGCAACGTTAGACAATGTGAGCATCAAAAATCCGGACGGTACCATTACACCGTTGAAAATGGTGAGGGAGCGAAATGAGCATAACGGCGTATGACAAGAAGATACTGCGCAGGCACATGCTGGAAAAAAGGAAACAGCTGACGGAAGAAGAAGTCCGAGTCCGCTCTGCACAGATTGCCGGGCACCTTATGCGGCATATGATGTATAAGGAGTGCATGCATATTTGTATTTATCAGGCTTTTCGCAATGAGGTTTCCTGTGATGAAATAAAGGCGCTTGCCTTTGCGGATAAAAAAGCGGTTTACGTGCCTGTGACGGATATTGCCAAAAAGACAATGGAATTTTATCGGATTACCGCAAATACGGACTGGAAACCGGGGGCATACGGAATAATGGAACCGGTTATCCATGCTGACACGCCGGTTTTAGAAGAAGCTGCCTTAATTCTGATGCCCGGACTTGCCTTTGACCGGGAGAAGCACCGCCTTGGATATGGCGGCGGATACTATGACCGCTATCTGAATTTACACAGACACCATAAGACAGCGGCACTTGGCTATCGCTTTCAACTGACAGACGAACAGCTGCCGGTTGAACATCATGATATTATACCGGATTATATCGTGACGGAAGATGGTATTTTATAAAAAATTTAAACTACATAACGCAGTATAGATGACAAAATACGAGGAGGTTTAAGTATGGAATTAGAGGAAATGGGACAATTTGCCAAGGTGGCAGCCGGAGAACTGGTCAAATTACCAAAACCGGTTAAAACTAATTGTCTTTGTGCAGTTGCGGACAATTTGGTTAAAAATATGGATATAATCA
>JAMPAW010000238.1 GCA_023666975.1 Clostridium sp. | reverse complement strand
AGGAATATAAATGATACATAGAGGGGTATGTTAATCGGGGTAGGAGGTAGGTCGTCGTTTGATAGCAAATAGAGATTTATCTTTTTATTTGATGAATATGGCCGTTTATCTCTCATCTTTTTCCTCCAAAAATAAAATCTGTAACTCAACCTACATGATGGCTTACAGTACTTTTTACTGCATAAGTTTTCATCTCAACCAGTTATTTTCTGTTACTTCTGTTACTTTTTCTGTTACTTCTGTTACTTTTTCTGTTACTTCTGTTACTTTATCTATTACTCTTATTACAATACTTGCATTTATCAGTTTTTGCATGTGATTTATTCATAATAATTATCTCATGAAATCCATAAAAGCACAAGGAAAATTCAAACTTCTATCCATTTTCTGGAAAGCTTTTTCAAACAACAAATTTATCTAAACTTCAACAGCCTTCCACAATTCAGACACAATGCGTTTCCTCTGCAGTTATACCGGATACATACAAAAGGACACCAATCCATTATAAAAATTGATGCCCTTTACGCAAAAACACTTACTGGCACAAATACAGGAAATATACTCCATATGCAAACTGCATAACCTTGCAGCCTCCTTCCCCTCTGACAATTTAATTTCTATATCAGTATTGCACCCAGCTCCAAAAGGGAGTTTATCTCAATATCTGGAGCATATTCTTCATTTATTGGTTTTTGAACAGCGTTCAATCCCTGTTTGATCCGTATTGTTTTCATTCCCAGTTTTTTGGCAGGCATAATGTCATTATCGAGCCGGTCACCCACCATAACAATCTTTGACGGCATACAATTCGCTTTTTTTGCTGCATATTCAAAAAACGCAATATCCGGCTTATACAAATCTTCCGTCTCGGACAATAAACATACCTCAAAAAACGGGTATATTCCGTCACGTTTCAGCCGTTCCAGTGTGCTTGACGGCTGATTTGCCAAAACGCCGAGATGATAACGTCCAAAAAGCCGCTGCAAAACATCATGTACCCCTTCAAACAGTTTCTCTTTCTCACTGGAATAAGGTTCATCCGCTTCAATCCCAAAGCATTTTCTTGCGTAAGAAAATGGAGAGGCAGCATACGCTGCGGCACCTGATTCCATTTGCAAAAGAAAATCAGCCGGAGAAATGCGCAGATTGTTTTTTTCTAACAAACGCTCTACTCTCTCACCGTCGGAATCCGCTTCGCTGTATAAAGTATTTCCCAAGTCAAAAAATATCCATTCCACCTGCATATTAATCACCAATAACATAATCTGCCGATTCCGTAGGACGGTACTTGCGAACATATTTATGTTCAGCAGGAAAATACCGGTTTTCATATTTATCAATAATTTCCTGCTCATTCCCGATATAGGTATCCCGTTTCAGCACCCGCTTCATCCTTATATCTTCCGGGACATCTATGTAAACCATATAATCAAATATCCCTGCAAGCTCCGTTCTTTGCAGAAATATCCCCTCTACAACCACTATCGTTTTCTCCGCGATATCATAGGTCTGACTCCGATAACAATCCTTTTCTTTATCATACAGCTCCACTTCTATACTATTGCCTGTACCACCCTTTATTTTATTGAGTATTTCGATAAAATAACCATATCTCCACTGCAAATCATAGTAGCACTGCCATTCGGGATAATCACGATTATACCGAACTTCCCTCACATGGATAAAATCATCAATATGTAACAAAACCGTATGCCTGCCGGATTTTTCAAATTCCGTACAGATTTTTTCGGAAATAGAGCTTTTTCCTGCGCCACCTAAGCCGTCTATCCCAAGAACGGTTACCGGATTATCAAATTTGTCGAGGATTGTACTGCAAATCTTTTTTTCTTCTAACATATGTGTCCTTTCCAAGCTGATTATTGACAATGAGTAACTTTTTATCATCTTTTTGATTGCGCAACACCCAATCCGCCTAAGTATAACAGAATCCAATACAAAAGAAAAGACACATGATTATAATAGATAAAAATATTGTCTGAGTCTCTCCTTTATCACCTGCTGCTTTCACTACATTGGTTCTATTTCAATCGATGTATGTGAGTCCTTCGCCTCATTTAATGCCGACAACAAAACCGTTATGAAATCTTCCCCCTCATTTGTGACAAAATAATTCGATAAATCCGTTATCTCCGTACTAATCTTATCTCCCCACGGTGGCTGTTTTGTCAAATCGTCAATATCCCATACAACCTTGTCCGGAGTATACTTTTTTAATTCCTCTTTTATTACTTCAACTTCTTTTATAGCCTTTTTTATTTTTCTGCTGTTAATTTTTCCCCGATATAAATCATTCATCATGACAGGAAATCTCTTTCCCCATTTACCATTTTCTAAATGATATGCAACTGTAGAAAAAAATGAATATAAAAAATCTCCGCTTCCTATCTGATACCAGAAAGAATCCACTTTAAATCCTACTGCCATAACGGTTCTCCTTTCGATTAAATTTTAGAATATGTCTATCTCCGGTTCCCACTCTGTAATGATATCAATATTATAATTTTGCGTAATGACAACATAGTGCTTGGCATTCAAAGTGTCCCAGTACCCACCGGCAATATTTTGTATTTCTCATAATATTTCGTGTCCTGATAGGACTGTTCAATCTGATAAAACAAATCTACATCTTCCTCATCCGACCATACATCAAATCCAATATATTGGGATGTGGGATAATCAATTTTAATATTATATTCTTCAATGAAAAACTGTCTCCAATCTCCCATTTTTGTAAGATGAATATGTAAATCTTTCGTTAAGGGATACTCCTTACCCTCATAGTACATCATCGGACCATAACTCGTGGGATATATCGCAAAAAAATTTTCACTGTCCATATAATAGAAACCCGTAAAGCCTTCTGCTTTTTCTGCCCCCTTACAAAATTCTTTTTCTCCTGTCACCGTATTTAATTTACAGCAATTAAAATGTTCTATATTTAACAGTTCAACAACATGATTCATTTTCATCTATCCCTCAACGCACACAACCATTGTTCAATATTCCGCCTCCAACTCCAAATAATAAACAGATTTTGATTTCCCTTAATTCAGGTTAACAAACATCACAATCAAGTGTATCTCTTGTTTTAATCAGTTTCTTTATCAAATCCGCATCTAATAAAGTTAAATTAACTCTCTGAACTTCTGTAATGAATCTCTCTATATTTGATATAACTTCGTTATACCATTCTTCAATCATTATTTTCTCAGACCATATAACTTCACCCGTATTAGCATTCATAAAACTTATTACATTTCTCTTTAAATGAATCTTTGCCAAGTTCATAGAAAGTAATTGCATTTCATATTCTTTGCCAGCATTCAATTGAACAATTCCATCTAATAATTCAGACAGCCAAAATAAAATATCTTCACAGCCTTCCTCTCCAGCAAATAATTTTCTATCTGGACAAAAACCTAATGCTCGATTATTAACACATATTTCAAAATAACCATATATCCCTTTCCATTCCGTATTAAATTCTATTAAATCAACATTTTCCAAAGTATCTGTAATTATCCATTTAATTTTTACCATGCCAGTTCCCCTATTGACCTATCAATTCATCATATTATATCATATTCCCAATGAAATCGAAACATCTTCCCAAAATCAGGCTCTATTCCCATATTCTTTTCAACATAACATTTAAGAGGACTAAGATTCCTTTCAAACCTTAGTCCTCCCTGTTTTAAAACTGCCTGTTTCCCGACAGCCTCTTTTTTAGATAAATTCTCCAAACCTATACCGGATACACTCCATTTTCCGTATCAGCAACCGATGCATCCACCTTCGTCTGCTGGGCTTCCCGATACTTGAAGAAGTCCGTTGCAACCTGTGGGAACAATGCGTAAGAAAGCACATCCTCATCCTGCTGCTTATACTGCGCCATTTCCTTTTCTAACTGCTCAAGCTGCGGCTCAAGATCATCCGCCGGACGATAAGTAATCGGCTCCTTCATTCCCAGACTGTCAAGCGCTTTCTTCTGCACCTCTTTGTTAACCGGCTTTGTCGTTGCTCCATATTTGCCGACCAATAAATCCTTCGATTCCTTCGTCAGCATTTTGTAGCGCTCACCCATAACCACATTTAATACCGCCTGTGTACCGACAATCTGTGAAGACGGTGTTACGAGCGGAATCTCACCGAAATCCTTGCGGACACGTGGGATTTCCTCTAACACCTCATCATATTTATCCTCGGCGTTCATCTCTTTGAGCTGGGAAACCATGTTGGACAACATACCACCCGGCACCTGATATAATAAGGTCTTGATATTTACACCCATTACCTTCGGACTAAGCAAACCGGACTCTAACCACTCCTCGCGCAGCGGGCGGAAATGGTCAGCGATTTCAGCCAATAAATTCTGGTCAAAGCCAGGATCATATTCTGTTCCCTCAAATGCCTTTACCATAACCTCTGTTGCCGGCTGGGAAGTTCCCATCGCCAATGGCGACATTGCCGTATCAATCACATCACAGCCTGCTTCCACAGCTTTCATATAAGTCATGGCAGCCACACCGGATGTAT
>JAMPAW010000237.1 GCA_023666975.1 Clostridium sp. | reverse complement strand
GATAAAGATGTTAATTACTATACGGCAACGAGAACCGGAAAATGGACAGGGCTGGCCAATCCCGAGGGAAGCTGGGACACGGAAGGCGGCATTATGACACTTCCATATGACACGGTGAATACCTATCTGTGTTGTGTGCAAAGGCTGCCGGAGCCTTATGTGATAGGGAATACGGGGATTACCCTTTCTTTTGTAGCGGTTGCCGTGAATATGGAAAAAGTGCAGGAGATGATTAACATTTCCGGTTTTGGAGAGAACTGCATGACTTATCTGGTCCGGCCGGACAATAAGCGTATCTACCAGCATACTTTTGGGAAACGGTTTATTGAAACCGATGATATCATGGAAACACTTAACGAATGCAGATATATCCGCGGGGGAACAGCCAAGGATTTGCAGGATGCGCTGATTAACCAGTCCGTCCGGTGTATGGAATTTGTTTATCCTGACGGAACGAATTATTTTGTCAGCATGGCGGGGCTTACGAAAAATTCCCTGCTCTTATTTGTCCCGACGAAAGTCCTGAGTACGAATACGGGCAGTTATTTGGCGATAACCATCGGTTATTTTCTGGTGGTTGCTCTGGTTATGGCCGGTTTGTTTGGCTTTATCTTCCGTTCTTCCGTAAAAAGAAATGCCGACAGGCAGATGATCAGCCAGCAGCAGGAGGCAAACCGGAAGCTGGAGGAATATAATGAAATGCTGCGGGAGGCAAAGGATGCGGCAGAACGCGCAAACAGGGCAAAATCGGAGTTCCTTTCCAATATGTCCCACGATATCCGCACGCCGATGAATGCCATTATCGGTTTTACCGTGATTGCAAATTCGCATATTGGAAACCGGGAGAAAGTGCAGGACTGTTTAGACAAGATTGCCTCCTCAAGTAATCATTTGCTGTCACTGATCAATGATATCCTCGATATGTCCAAAATTGAGAGCGGGAAAATCCAGCTTCAGGAGCAGGAGTGCAGTCTGCCAGTCGTTATGCACAATCTGGTCAATATGGTGAGCTCCCAGATGAATGCAAAGGGCCTGGAATTTTTCGTGGAAACGAGCAGCATCGAGCATGAGGATATCATTGTGGATTCTTTAAGGCTCAACCAGGTTTTGATTAATATTTTAGGCAATGCGGTAAAGTATACGAATATGGGAGGCAGTGTCACGCTTTTGATCCGGGAGCTTGCCTCTGAGGAGCCGACAGTCGGAAATTATGAAATATCGGTTAAGGACACCGGTATCGGCATGAGTAAAGAATATCTGCCCCATGTTTTTGACGTGTTCAGCCGTGAGCACAGCTCTACTGTCAGCAAAATCCAGGGGACAGGGCTGGGGCTTGCGATCACGAAGAATATCGTAGAGATGATGGGCGGTACGATCCGTGTGGAAAGCGAACTTGGCAAGGGAACCGAATTTGTGATTTCGCTGCCGCTTAAACTTGCGGATAAAACCGTGCTGGAACCGCGGATTGAACAGCTTCTTGGCTATAAGGCGATGGTGGTAGATGATGATTTTGAAGTATGCAGCAGCGTATCAAAAATGTTGGAGAAAATCGGCATGGAACCGGATTGGACACTGTCCGGCAGGGAGGCAGTTTTAAAAGCGGAAAGCGGCATTGAGAGCGGCCGGCCGTATTACGCATACATTATTGACTGGCAGATTCCGGATATCAATGGCATTGATGTGGCGCGCAAGATCAGAAAGATTCCCGGAAATGAGGCACCGATTTACATCCTGACTGCGTATGACTATACGGAGGCAGAGGACGAGGCAAGGCAGGCGGGCATCACCGGGTTCGTACAAAAGCCGCTGTTTTTCTCAACACTTCGGAATATGCTATTAAAGACGATAGACGGCGGGGAAGCAGAAGCACCTTCTGAGGAGAAAACATCGCAGCTTGAAGGCATAAGACTCCTCATGGCAGAGGATGTGGAGCTGAATGCAGAGATTATGGTGGAAATTCTGGGCAGCCAGGGCATACAGTTAGACGTGGCGGCAAACGGACAGGAAGCTGTGGATATGTTGAAAAAATCTGAACCCGGATATTATTTTGCAGTCCTTATGGATGTACAGATGCCTGTGATGAATGGATATGAGGCGACAAGAGCGATTCGTGCGCTGGAAGATAAAAAGCTTGCTGCCATTCCTGTCATTGCGATGACGGCAAATGCTTTTGAGGAGGATAAGGCGGAAGCGTTTGCAGCGGGGATGGATGCCCATGTTGCAAAACCGGTGGAGGTTGCGGCACTGACCGAAACATTGGCCGGGTTTTTAACGGGAATGGAAAAGCGATGAGAAGATAAGTAGTTGGAGGTGACATGCATGTTGGAAATAGCTGTTTGTGATGATGACAGGAAAGACTTAAACGCAATCAGGGAAATGCTGCATGAGATCTGTACGGAAATAAAGCAGGAATGCCATGTGTCTGCTTTCCAGTCCCCTGCTGATATGCTGGACGGGCAGGCGAAAATCGATATCGGCATATTGGATATTGTCATGCCGGACTGCAATGGGATTGACTTAGGGAAGAAGCTAAAACAAAAATTCGCAGAGATTGCGTTGATTTATACGACAAGCTATGAAGAATACTGCAGGCAGGCAATTAACAAAGCGCATGCTTTTTCCTTTCTCGTAAAGCCGCTTGATAAGGAAGAACTGAAAGAACAAATAGCAGAAGCCCTCCATGGCATATCGGATACGGCAGTGGAGAAAGAATTTTACAGGGTTACGGACAGCCGGAAAAAAGAGTATTCGATGATCAGGCTGAAGCTGTCCGACATTCTGTATTTTGAATACATAAAAAGACAGCGGAGAGCCGCCATTGTATTAGGGAATGAAAGATATGAGTGTGACTGTGTATTTGAAAAATTAGTGGAAGAATTGGAACCGTATGGTTTCGCAGTGAATAGCAGGGGAAGCCTTGTGAATTTGCGCCATGTGGAGAAAATAAAGGGGTTTGTGGTATATCTGGATAATGGGGACGGGCGATCGATAGCCCAGAAGCGCATTATGGAATTTAGGGAAAAATTGAATGCGTTCCTGCAGGGCAACACATAAGGGGGAAGAAATGGATAGAATTTTATTTATCATATGCAGCGGCCTTTCGTGTTTCGTTGTGACTGCAATCATGTTTCAATTTATGGATGGCAGATACAAGAGGAGCATACAAAAGAATTTTGTATATACTTTAGCCGGAGCTGCCGGTACATTATGTATCCTGTGCATTAACATGCTGAATATCTCGCTGCTGAATCTGCTCGCATGGTTTCTTTTCTTTGGCATATCTTCCTGTTTTCTGTATTATGAAGATGCGGATAAGCCATTACGCCGTATCTTAGAGAGTGAAGCATTAATGTTCTGCATGACGATCTGTGAGGCGTTTGGCGTGTTTTTGGTGCAGTGGATTTTACAAATAGCAGGTGTGGAAAATATGGATATTATGATGTCACAGTGTTTAAATGCCATATTTTCGGCGCTCACAATCATTTTTTTCTATTATATGGTAATAAGCAGAGTAATGAAAAAGGGGAATGCGCCATATTCCAAAACGCCGTACATGATTTATAGTATCCTGCTGGCATATAGCTTTATCAATCTGCTGGTGATCATTGAAACATTTGCACAGGGACAGATCAATTATTTATGTGTGGTAAATATGGGGTGCATTGTATTGGCAGACTTGTACCTGCTCTGTTTTGTTAAAATGACAGATGAAAAGAACTATTATGAAAATCAGGTAAAAATGCTGGAGCAGCAGGCAAACATGCAGTATGAATATTATCTGTCGCAGGGCAGGAAATATGAGAAAACGGTGCAGATACTCCATGATGTCAAAAAGCATATCCGGGCGATTCAGAATTTATATACGGCAGAGCAGGAAAACATGGCTGGCGAATATGCAAATGAGATCGGGGAGATGTTAAAGCCGCTGATCCCCGCCGGATACACAGATAATCCAATATTGAATATCCTGCTTACCGATAAGGAGCTGCTTATAAAAGAGAAAGGCATTTCCTTGGAGATCAAATTAGATCATGTAAGCCTTGCGTTTATAAAGCCGATAGATGCCACAACTATTTTTGGCAACCTGCTGGATAATGCGATTGAAGCAGCAGAAAAAGCCCGGAAAGATAAAAGCATTTATATAAAAATCGGCTCTTATCACCAGATGGCAGTCATCAGGATTGAAAATAGCTGCAATGAGATATCATGGAGAAACGGGCTGCCCGTATCAAACAAAGGAAAGGGCAGGGGAATCGGGCTTTTAAATGTGCAGAAAAGCATTGAGAAATATGACGGAAACCTAAAATTGAAAGAGGAGAACGGGAAATTTGTAGCGGAACTTTTCCTTAATTCATAAAAAAGGGCAGAAATGCTCTTTTTTTATATAAAATCGTATTTCGTGCAAAAAAATCGTACCTGGTGTATATAGACTTAAAAATCCTGGTAAAATTGGCGAAATCAAAGATGAGTGAAGGGATAGCTGTAAATGTCTAATAAAGAATAAAAATAGTTGAAGGAGGAATGAATATGAGTATGGACATTGTATCAGTCAACTACCAAAACATTTTGGAGCGAGGAAAAAGCGAG
>JAMPAW010000236.1 GCA_023666975.1 Clostridium sp. | reverse complement strand
TAAAGTCCAACCCAATGCATCGCCTTGTCGATGCTCTGCCGATCCCGCACATCTCCGATATAAAACTTCAGTTTATTGCTGTACTCGGGGAATTCCCGTTGATAAAAATGACGCATATCATCCTGCTTCAATTCGTCTCTGGAAAAAATGCGGATCTCACCGATATCCGACGCCAGAAACCTGTTAAGCACTGCATTGCCAAAAGAACCGGTTCCTCCGGTAATCAATAATGTCTTTCCTGCAAACATTTAAGCGGTCTCCTCTTACTATACATTGACATTTCTGCCTTCTGTTGTACAGTATACCACAAAGCTGCAAAATTGCACACCATTTCTTCTCTCCGGTCCAAAATAATCCGCACTTTAGGGAAACACTGATGCCACGATCTTTTCCTTTCAATCATTTTGGGGTTCGTCTGAACAATGGCTTCCAGACAGTGTCCTTGTATTTTCCTTCTGCCCAAAAGGCTGTGATAGTATATGTAGGAACACTGGATTTCAGAAACACCATCTGCTGCGCATTGTTATATCCTAATGCCGCCTGCTCTATGCGCTCCCGGTTCCATCCCTTCTTATACGAATCGCCTGACATCTTAGAAGATTGCATCACAGACAAACCAATCTCATAAAGAACCTTTTTCGTCAACCTTCTTTGCTCATCGTTCTCGAACCAGCTGTCTTTTCCAGATTCCAGACATTGTACGCTCATGTCCTCGATATAGTCAAAAGCGATTTTCTCCAGCCCTATTTTCATCAACTCCGTCCGAATAGCTTTTTCATTATTCTTATTGAATGCACAAAAGAAAAACTGAATGTCCTTTTTGCACAGGGCTTCCCGACACGCTTCCGGCAGCTCTTTCACATGCTCCTCCTGCGTCCTTCGCTCTGTTACTCCCATATACTCCTGCATAATAGAAATAACCTGCGTACCAGAATAAGAACCATCATCAAAGAAGGTTATTCTGTTAACCTCTTCCATCTGCAAAAGTTCTTCCAGACTACGCTCTGTCTCAATTATCAGGTCTGAACATTGCACATCATTCCAAAAATATGTCATATGTTTGGCACTATCACGCAAACTCCCCAACGGAACCATATATAGCTTACCATCTCCCCGCGCCAATTCGTTAAATTTCGGAGCAGCCTTATGGCCAATATACTCCCGGTCAATAATCAGCGCATGCTCCAACATAACACATATTCCGTTCAACAAACTGCTGCATTTACTTTTATCCTCACAGGCACATAGAAATTGTTTCAGAAATATTTCCAGATTCTCTTTGGTAATCCGATATCCTTCCGGGCCTTCATACCCGTTAAACCGTCTTACTATGTCAATAATCCGTTTTTCCCCGATACAATTATATAAAAGCGTGTCACTAAGCAGGTCGGGAGCATCATCATAATATCCCTTGTTAAACAACGCTGCCCGTTTTCCGTTTACGTCTTTCAAATCATACTTACCGCAGGAAATAGCTTCTTCTCTTAAAAAAATATGGTATCTCCTCATAAATACTTTTTCTACTGCCAGAAAGACCAGAAGCTTATCATCCGCATCCGTAACTATATACGAGGACAAACTGCTTGTCTCTCGGCTACTGACCAACTCATATCCTCTGAAATCTCTCTTGTACCCATTTCGCAAATCGATTGGCACCTGTATCTTGCTATGTCCAAGCACCTGTGTAGGTGCCTGAATCGCAAAAATCTGCACTTCATTACTGTTTTCTCCGGCATATTCCAGCAGCTTCTGAATGACCTGATATTCCTCCTTTATTTCACTGATAAACTTCCTTTCGTCCTTCGAATCAAAGGCAGACATAATCGAATCCCAAAATGCCTCTGTACATTTTTGTTTTCCCTCCAAATAATCCGGAGTAAGGCATACGACTCGTTTGGGCAAATGACGTTCATATATTTTTTTGATTTCCTGATATATAGCATCAATTTCTTTACAATCGTTCTCGCTTCTTCCATATTTCAAGTTTTCAAAAAAATAGGAATTGAAATCTTCATCCGTGTGCCGGAGTATTTCCAAAAAATCTACAAAAAAGGGTTTTTCCAAATTTGCAAGTCTATTTATGAGTCCGCGGAATTCCGTTTCTGCCGTAAGCACTTTATGGTGGTAGTATACGCTGTCAAACATAATCGTTCTGGCAATACATAATTGAAATAATGCCTTTTCCGCAGAATCCTGCATAGCCAGTTCATAATAGCCCTCTCCCACATTTGCGTCTTTATGCCATAATTCGGAAAAACATATCTCGTCATTTTTCACTACACTTAATTTCTGCGTTATTCTCGATATATCCACTGCCACAGGTACTCGCGTAACATGCGAATCCCGGGACAGATAATCGCATTTATCCGCATCGATTGGACCATTTATAATGCTGGAATACGGCAGAATTTCTCTGTCTACAGGCACACCGACAATCAGGGAAGATATATACTCAACTAACTCATCAATGTCTATCGGGCGTCTTCCATTCAGACCCTTTATACACCCTGCCACCTTATTCAGTAATTGATGAACTGCTTTTGTATTAACAATCATACATCCCAACAGTTCATGTAAAGCAGTCCTTTTTCCCGCTTTCTTTTCAAACGTATCCAATAACTCCTTAATTTGTGCATTTCGCTTATATAGCGGACTTTTGGAGAAATAATGTTCTGAAACATGACTAAGAAACATATGACCCGAATCATGAAAAATGGCTGCCAGACGCACGACCGCTCTGAAATAGTTTCTATCTTCCTCTTGCGTCCCCAAATCACATCTATTTATTGCCGCCGCCATTCGGTCTGCCAGATATGTAACTCCTAATGTATGATAGTATCTTGAGTAATCGCAGCCACAGTATACAAAACAGGCTAATCCTAACTGCTTAATCTTTCTTAAACGCTGTAACAAAGGGGAATCTAATATGTATATTTCTCCGCCGGAAAACTCTATATTTCCCCACACTGCATCAAATATTTCCTTATTTTCATCTTTCAGGCTAATTCCTTCCAGACGGCTATTATACCTGAATAATATCTCATTTGTAAATTGTTCTATTTCGTCAAAAATTTCTTTGAATTCTGCTTCTGTAAACAATTCCCTAAAAGACATCTCTGCCGACATCCTCCTTAATTTATCTCAAGTAGATATCCCTGTTCAATAACTTCACTTTCGTTTCGATTCTTTTGCTCCCTGTCCTACACTTAAACCTATTGTCTTTCTATACCATGCAGCTTATGCCTTTTGAATTCCCCTCTTGAAACAATCTACAAGCTGTTGAAATTGTTCATATGCAATTCCTAATTCATTATCTTGTACTAAATCATTGACATAATCATCCTCCAACTTAAGGTTTGCCTTTATATAATGCGGATTTTCCAGAGATACGATCCTACCGTTGAAGCTTTCTATAATTCTGGAAAACTGGCTAAAATCTCCCCTTGTTGTATACTTTAGAAAAAGCATGCTCAGTTGTTCAACATATGGCCCAAATTTCTCTGCATTATCCCGATAATAATCTGCCATATTCTGTATACCGGCTTTAAATTCCTGATTATTGATTGGAATCGTACGAACCTCTGCCTTACACAATGCTGCCAAAAATTGTTTTACAAATAAGATTTTAGGTTCCATTCTCTCCCGCCTGTCTTTCTCTTGTAATAATATAGGTCAGCAATATCAACTTTATTCAAACATTCTCTTGCAACATTTTCTTAATTGTACCACACATCCGCGAATTCCGCAATAACGGAAATTCCTTGAGACACATAGACAACAATTTAAACAAAATGTCTGCTTTATTCACCAACACTGCAGACGCTGACCTTGCGCCTTCTTAACCCTCTCTATCACACAGCTGTGCGGCTTATTCTTATTTTCTCTGTCATAGCTTATTCCCACCGGCAGAATTTCGCCGGTATATCCTTCCAGCGCCTGCGTATACTTCCTGTCCTTAATCTGTTGTATGGCAGCGTCTGCCGTCCTGTCATATTTCAGTTCCACTACCAGCGCAGGCTTACTACAGGAGGGAAGGGGCAGAAATACCACATCTGCAAAGCCTCGCCCGGCAGGCATTTCCCGGATAAGCATATAGTCTTTCCGCGCACTGTAATACGCCAGGCCAATAGCGCACCCCAGACTATTTTCGTCATTATAAGTCAATATAGACGCAGCCTCTCCATGAGCCTGATCCAGACCTGCCGCAACACTCGCTTCGTCACCGGCAAGGGTATCCGCGAGAAGCTTCTCCGATGCTTTCAAAATCCGCATAATCTCCGCCCAACCGCTTACACTCATAGCAGTCTCAAATTCCCCTATGATTTCCTTATTGGGAATAAAGACTTCTTTTGCCACGGAATCATAAGCCAAATATCCCAGATGAACCAGCAGCGTCAACACATCGTCTTTTGTGCTGAAGGTACGCATATCGTTCTGGAAACTGCGGGTATTTACTCTGACACGGCCGCCTCCCAGCATCTGCACGACTGCCTCTCTCAATCCATCGAAATCCATGTCAATGTATACCTTCAGCGCCTCATAAGTTTCGGTAGATACCCAGTAATCGGAAACGTCACGGCATCGCATGGCCTCCAC
>JAMPAW010000235.1 GCA_023666975.1 Clostridium sp. | reverse complement strand
TGTGACTGCATATGTGGATTATTCGCTGGAAGGATACCGATTAGATGTTGTAAGGTACTTGCTAAAGGACAATGCCAACTTTCAAGGTAAAATTAGTGAATGCATGGATGCTATTATTGATAAAATGAATTATTCCGTGAAGAAAAGGGAATTTGATTTTAAGGAAGGCAGAAAAGAAATATCACTGGAAAGATTATTGTATATCGAGAGCAAATTGCATATACTTGAGCTTCATGTTATGGAAGATGATATGAAAGTCTATACCATGTATGAAACATTAAACATATTTGAAACCAGGCTGGCAGAAAATAATTTTATAAGGATACATCAGAGTTACCTGGTAAATGCCAAACATATCAAGAATGTTGTCCGTTATAAAGTGATCCTGACAAATGGGGTTGAGCTGCCTGTATCGAAAACAAGGTATACAGAAGTAAAGAAAAAGTTTATAGCGTGTCGGGGAGAGGTGTAGATGTCTGGTTTATTGCAGAATGTATTGTTGATATTTATTGAAGCAATGTGTTGTAAGACCTTTTTTGAAACTTTTGGTGAAATACGGCATAAAAGCTGGATGAATTTCATACAGGTTTTGTTGTTGCTTATTAGTATGTGTTTTTATTCCTATAGCTTATCTCAATATTTTGTATTAAGGCAGATTATTGCGGTTTCTGTATTTTCAGTATTTATGTTTTGGCATATTAAAATTAGCCTGAAAAAATCCTTTGTATTGGCTATACTATTTGATGCGTTATTGCTGACAATGGACTATCTGGCATATTTGATTATTGGGCGGTTATCTTTGGGCAGGAATCTGTCAGAGCAACAGCATGCGATGGAAGCGGTTCTGGCATATCTGTTGGTGAAAATCATTTTGTTTTTCCTGATTCTTATTATAAGAAAAAAGTTTGGAAAAAAGCCGATGGAAATGATGCTGGATACAGAGTGGTTAAGGTTTCTGTTTTTTCCCATTTTTACCATAGCAGCTATTTCAACCATGTTATCTGTTTTTGAATATATACAGACAGTAGAGCAGGCAAATTTGCTTGCTGTTATTGCATTTGGAATGGTGGGAATGAATATCGTTGTATTTTATTTAATAAACGATATTTTGGAAAGGGAAATGAAGATGCATGAAAATAGGGTTTTTCAAATTCAGGCGAAAAACCAGTTGGAAATGTATAGGTCTATTTCTGAAAACTTTGATAACCAGAAAAGAAAGACACATGAATATAAAAATCAGATTTCATGTATAGAATCCTTGCTGGACAAAAAGCAATATTCCAAGCTGGAAGAGTATGTAAAAAAGATTTATGGTTCTCTGAATAACGAACCAGATGCCATTAACACCAACAATGTAATAGTGAATGCCATACTGAATACAAAGTATCAGGAGGCGGAGGCAAAGGGGATTGTTTTTGTGTTTCGGGTAAATGATCTTTCAGGGTTGAAAATAAAAGATGAGGATGTGGTTACGATCCTTGCCAATCTTCTGAACAATGCTATGGAAGCATGTGAGACATGTGAGGATAAAAAGGTAATCAAGTTCAAGTTTGTTAAAGAAGATGATATGATAATTATTTCTGTTAAAAATACATTTAGCTATGATGTCGTTTATGAGAATGGTGAGATAAAATCTACGAAAACATCAAGCGTTGAAGAACATGGCGTAGGAATAAAGAATGTGTTAAAAATTATTGAGAAATATGGTGGCGCATATGTTATTGAAGATAAGAATAAAGAATTTTTCTTTTCGATTATTATTCCCGCATGAATGCAATGTTAAAACGATTGGTTTTAAAACTGTTTTGTGCCGTCGGGCTTGAAAGGCAAATAGAGATATGATAATATAAGATTAATAATAAACTACTAGCAGAGAGGACAAGATACTTTAAAGAAGATAAGGAGGGCTTGGAATCTATGTGTAGGGTTGTAGAGGATATGATAAATGAGGAATTGAAAGAAAGCAATATTGCGATTGCAGAGCGGATGTTAGAAGCTGGCAAACTATCTATAGAAGAAGTCGCAATGTATGTTGGTCTAAGTGTGGAAGAAGTAAAGAAAATTTCAGATGAGATGAGATAGTATACCAGGATATGAAACGGATCGTTCCATGTAGTGCGTGTGATAGTTAGCACGATCTGGATAGAACTTTCAGTTTTGAAAGAAAATGTGAGGAGCTCTGTGAAAGCAGAGCTTTTCCTAATCTTAGGAAACATAAATGAAAACAGGTCAAAAAGGGCGGTAAGAAGACAATGCTTAAAATTGCAGTTTGCGATGACGAGGAATATTTCGGGAAAAGAATAAAAGATATCATCTTGAAATATATGCAAAAACTACAGTATGCATGTAATGTTGATTGCTTTGAATCAGGCAGTACGCTCATCAAGTCCAGTGTACAAAAATGGGATTATGATATTGTGTTTTTGGATGTAAATATGGAGGAAATGGATGGAATTGAGACGGCTAAGGCAATCAGAAAATTGGCGCCGGATACCTATATCATATTTGTAACGGCATACATATCTTACGCATTGGAGGGTTACAAGGTGGATGCTGTCCGCCATTTGCTGAAAGAGGATGAAAATCTGGAAAAGGCAATGCAGGAATGTCTTGATACCGTAACCGAGAAGATGAATTACAGGGAAATGAAATGTACTTTTGAATTTCAGGGAGGGAAAATGGATTTGGCGGTTGACCGGATTTTATATGTGGAGAGCAGACTGCATAAAGTCATCTTTTTTGTTCTGGATCATGGCATTTCTGAATATTACCTGTATGGCAGGTTAGATACAGTCGAAGATGCCTTGAGCCAGTTTGGCTTTTTCCGGATACATCAAAGTTTTTTGGTAAATATGAAATACGTGAAGCATATTGAGCGGTACAGGGCAGTTCTGCTCAATGGAATGGAGATAAATATTTCTAAAAAATATTATAAGAATACGGAGATGCAATACATAAGGTCAAGGGGTGATATTTAGTTGGTGATGTATGTTTATAGCATATTTCTAGTCATATGGGAAGTGTTATGCTGCAAATTATTTATGGAGATTTTTAATAGAAAGAGAAAGTATAAAAACAGGATAGTACCCGCTTCGGTTCTGGCAGGTCTTATACTATTGTATTATCTGGCATCATGCATATTATACAATTATCTATGGATGAAACAGATCGCAATCGTGCTGCTTCTTTCCATTGCCATGCATCTGCTTTTTGAGAACAGCTGCATAAAAAGTACAGTGCTGGCAATGATATATCAGGGGCTTGTACTTATAACAGATTGTGTCATGCTGCTCGTTGTCGGCAAAATCTTCCCATCGCTTTCGATAGAGATATTGGAGACGTCAACCGTTACAATATCCATTTCCCTTGTCTGTAAAATGATGTTGTTATGCGTGGTTCTGTTATTGAAGAGGAAAATAGGCCACAAGCAGGGGGATATGCTGACGGATATGGAGTGGCTTAGGCTGCTGACCGTTCCAATCATCACGATGATATCCGTTATCGCAATGGATTTGAAATTTAATATATCTCGTGACATAAGGCAGGATGATACGCTGATGTATATTGCACTTGGAATGGCAGGAATGAATATTATCGTATTTTACCTGATTAATGACATCATGGAGCGGGAACAGATTATCAGAAAAGACATACTGTTTCGGGAAAAGGTAAAAAATGAGATGGATATGTATTATGCTGTTTCAGAGAATTTAGACCGGCAGAGAAAAAGGACACATGAGTTCAAAAACCAGATTGCGTGCATAGCATCTCTGGCAGACAGTGAAAAATATGCGGAGTTAAAGGATTACATTCGGAAAATAGACAGCAATTTGAAGCTTCACATGGATATGGTTGATACCAATAACGTGATTGTCAATGCCATTTTAAATACAAAGTACAAAGAGGCGTTAGAGAAGCAGATTGTATTTGTGTTAAAGGTAAATGATTTATCGGAAATGGTATTACCCGATGAAGATATTGTTGTGATCCTTTCCAATTTATTAAATAATGCGATTGAAGCATGTGTGGCATGTGAAAAGAAAGTCTTAAAGCTGAAACTTGTCCTGGAAGAAAATGAGCTTGTGATTTCGGTGAAGAACAGTATGCAGAAAATACCGATAAAGGAAAATGGCAAATTTGTGACCGGAAAGACAAAAGAGCCGGAAGAGCATGGAGTAGGAATCGGGAATATCATTCAAACAATCGAGAAGCATGGTGGGAAGTATGCCATAGAATATGATGAGGATATTTTTTCTTTTACCATCATGATTCCCAATGGCAAATAAAGAAAATGGATATCTCAGGCAGGTTATTGAGATATCTGTTTTTTTATTTCCAATTCTGCAAAATATGTTCCAATTCTGCAAGGAGAATGGAATCACAAGATAATTTTGTTATAATTGTGTTGCTGATGCCGATATTTATTATAGCGGGTATTGTAAATTCTGCTGTTGTATTTGTGGTTATTACCGTTACATGTGATCATATGGACGGTGATGATAAAGGAAAAGGATTTCAATCACCATTCGGCAAACGAAGGTGAACACAACAATCAAGGAGGAATGAATATGGACATTGTATCAGTCAACTACCAAAACATTTTGGAGCGAGGAAAAAGCGAG
>JAMPAW010000234.1 GCA_023666975.1 Clostridium sp. | reverse complement strand
AGGCAGTGAAAAATGGCAGGGGAACAGAACTTACTATCGGAGATGGGAAATATATATCAGTGGGTTTGGATGGCACTGATGTAACCATCCGGGGGAGTGGAAAAGTCCTTGCGTTTGATAACTGGGATGATCTGGTGGGCGCAATCAATGAGGAAAAAGCTGTGTACCATAAAGAAGATTATCCTGATAAGGGATGAATGTTGGAAAGATAGGAGGCATGAGGGTGTTTATAAAAGATATTGACTGTACAAAAGATACACCTGTAAACTTGGGTAAACCTGATAAGCGGATTTATGGAAAAGGTATCAGTATCAAGCCCGGAGTAGACGGCAGGAAGGACAGCGAGCATTTTAAAAAGATATATTTAGGGGAAATATTACCTTTGGAGGAATACGATCTGATTGTTGTGCTTCTGTCTGGCGGCAAAGATTCGGTTGCCTGTTTTTATAAGCTGTTGGAGCTTGGCGTACCGAAAGAAAAAATTGAACTCTGGCATCACGATATTGACGGCGGGCATCCGTCAAGGCGTATGGACTGGCGGTGTACGCAGAATTATGTAAAAGCACTGGCAAAAGCGGAGGGCGTAGAGCTGCGGATTTCCTACAGGGTTAATGGTTTCTTTGGGGAATTATATAGGATCGGGGCATCAGAACCGATTGAGTGGATCGAGCCGGACACCGAAGAAGTGAAGCAATGCAGGCTGTCACCAAACTACATAAAATGCCTGAAATTAAAAGAACAGGCTACGGAAGAAATGGAGTCTTTGCTAAAGGAATATGGTTATAGGATGAAGTTTCCCGCAAAATCCCCTGACCTTTCAAAACGCTGGTGTTCCGCTTATTTGAAGATATGTGTTGCGGATGCAGTGGTGAGCAATTTAGACAGGCTTGGAGAACTGGAAAAGCTTGGGGGAAAGCGGTTAAAGTTCCCGGCAAAGGGAGGAACCCATCAGGGGCGCTGGTGTTCGGGCAGTCTGAAAGCGGCGGTGCAGGACAGCGTTACAAGCTGCCTCGAAAAGACCAGAGTGGATAAGAAGATCCTTATCGTTTCCGGTGAAAGGCGTGGCGAATCGGCAGGACGGTCAAAATATAATGAAATGGAGATACACCGTACCAATGCCGAAAAGCGTTCCCACAGGGTTGTGCATCAGTGGAGGGCGGTTATAGATTATTCCGAAAAGGATGTTTGGGAAGTCCTGAAACGGCATAAGGTAAATCCGCATCCCTGTTACCGTATTGGATGGAACCGCTGTAGCTGCGCCATGTGCATATTTTCCACGCCGCCGCTGTTTGCAGGAATAAGGGAAATATATCCTGATGAATACGAAGCGTTAAGGCAGGATGAACAGATACTTGGGTTTACTCTGGATAATAAGAAGTGTTTAGATGATTTCGTGGGAGAGGCGGAATCCTGTGTATATTGGAAAGACAAGGCGGCAGTCCGTTCTATCAGGACTGGCGCTTTTTCCGTCAGGGATATGTATGTCAAAGACTGGAAATATCCGGCAGGCGCATTTCACGGAGCAGAGGGAGGTCCGTGTTGAAGGGAGGAACAGGATGCAGGGCATTACTTTTATAGAAAAAGAGCCGTGGCATGATGATAGTCCATTTATAGGGCAATGTGATATGTTCCCTATATATATGGTAAAAGGCGGCAGAGAGTTTTTTGTGATTAACAGGCGTGTTCCGGATGATTCATGGAAAGCTGCTGAACTGGAAGAGATAAAGAAGCTGCTGATTGATACGGATGGGGCATATACAAAGTTCAATGGAATCTATAAAAATCCGTTTGAGATGTTGAAGGAGATGGCAGAAAGAGAGCATACTTTCAGGGAACCCAACAAACTTTTTATAGAATTCCCGAACAGGGGGTTTGTAGATTTTCATGGAAACAGGAATGAAGTTTCAGCAGCATTTCATTACAGGATTTATGAGATAGATCTCATTAAGGCAATTCAAAGGATTGCCGGGCAGGTCAGCAACAGGGAATGGGAGAAGGCAGAGCATGATTTATGTATGTACAAAGCAAAGTAAGATAGACTGGCTATGGGGCATTTTCATCCGGCATTTATTACAGATGGAAGCTGCCGGAATCAAGGTGGAATATGTGAGAAAAGGCGAGATTGTCTTAAATGGCAGGAGATATAAACCAGTCTATTTTGAAAACACCATGCGGTATGAACCAATAGGATGGCAGTATAAAGAACGCTATATTATTTTAACAGGGCATGATATTCAGCCGCTTATTGACTGGCTGAAAACAATTTAGGAAAGAGAGGATTTTTATTTATGGAAAGAAAATATTACACGATTGACGAAAAGGCGGCTAAACAAGTGCAGAGTATGTGGAGCTTCAGCGATTATGTGACAGGCTCTAAAACAGCGGAATATAAACAGCTTGTAGACAGGGCTTATGATTTGGCGGATCAGGCAGCAGGAGAAAAGCCGGACAGGGCGGAAGAAGCCTATTCGCTTGCGGACAGATATGCCCGCAAGCTGGCAGATAATTTTAATGCAGACAGCCGCATAAATCTGATGTGTCCGTCAGTAATGATAGCCGGTCCCGCAAATTTCCCAGTGAAGAAAAAAGAAAGGCAGAACAGGGCGGCAGAGCGGAATCATCAGGAATATCAGGATATTCAGAAGTATCTTGAAAGGATCAGGAAAATTCTGTATGGGAATGAGATCATTAAATCAGATGATAAGGATGCGGTTGGAAAATTACAGGAAAAACTGGATGCCCTGCAAAAGAAGCAGGGGCAGATGAAGGCGGTTAATGCCTATTACCGTAAACACAAGACCTTAGACGGCTGCCCTGATTTGTCATTGGTAGAGATTGAACAATTAAAATCGGCAATGAAAGCAGACTGGCATTATCAGGACAAGCCTTATCTTTCATTTGAGTTGAGCAACAATAACCAGAATATCCATGCTACAAGGGCAAGGCTTGAAAGATTAAAGGCAGCAAAGGAAAAAGAAACAACGGATTACGATACGGAGCATTTCAAAGTCGTGGAAAATACGGAGATAATGCGGCTGCAGTTGTTCTTTGAAGGAAAGCCTGATGCGGAGATAAGGGAGGCGGTAAAGCATAATGGGTTTAAGTGGTCGCCGAAAAATAGCTGCTGGCAAAGGCAGCTTACCAATAATGCAAAATATTCACTGGAATGCCTGATAAAGCAGTTAGATCAATTAGCCGGATAAAATTAAATGCACACCATACTTTACAAGTTAGGTTTCGATTAAAAGTATATCTTAAAGGTTCAATTTTGGAGAGAATGATGTTATAATACATGATAAATGCAGACCAATTATGCGACTTTGGACTATCTACAAAAGACAAAAGGAGATGTGATAACAATGGATAAAATGAAAAATAATGAGGTAAACATATGCGGAGAGCTTGCTTCTGATTTTGCATATAGTCATACCATATGTGGAAAGAATTATTATACAGCGAATTTAATAGTAAGTCGGTTTAGTAAGCGTCTTGATACTATACCGCTTGTAATCTCTGAAAGGCTAGTTAATATACATGAGGATTACAGAGGGCGCAAGGCAAAGATCATCGGTCAATTTCAGTCGCATAATCTACAAATACAAAATAAAACACATTTAAAATTATCAGTATTTGTAGAAGATATTCATTTTGGAAATGAACTTTTTGAATTTGCAGACAGTAATGAAATTATCTTGGATGGATTTATCTGCAAACAGCCCAAATTTCGGATCACTCCTTTAGGACGAGAAATTGTAGATGTTATGCTTGCAGTAAATCGTTCTTATGGAAATAAATCTGACTATATCCCTTGTATTGCATGGGAAAGAGAGGCACGATATATTTCACAATTTGATGTAGGTACTCAAATAAGCATTAAAGGGAGGATTCAAAGCAGAGAATATACAAAAAAATTATCCCAAACAGAATGTGAAAAAAGGATAGCGTATGAGGTATCAATTAGTAGGGTAGAGAGAAGAAGGGAATCTGCTTAGTGTGGTAGTAAAAAAGAATAGGTATAAGATAGTCAATATGGCTATAAATGCGGAAAAGGACAGGATTAAACATTCTGTCCTTTTGTCGTAAAGATGATAAGTCGAGGGCAACTCGATTTAACATCTTTACGACATATTGAAAGGACTGTTCATTTTTTACTAATGACAGTTTTTATGTGGCTTTTAATTTACAGTCTCAATATTCTTTAATAATCCCAAATAAATAAACAGGGTAACAGTATCTTTGATACCTGCCATATAAGAGAGGTCAGAATACCTACCGTTAGCGGTTCTCATACAAGCGATATAATCATTTATAATCATTCTCTGATTTTCTGTTAAATCTAAATCAAAATATCGCTGTTCCAAATCATTTTCAGCCTTAGTATCACTTTGATATGTTTCATCAGAGCCAATCAATCCATCTCGGCTTTTATCCATTAAGTGCCCCATTCCCATATCAATTAACTTGTTGATTAGTTGCTCCATATTATTTCCTCCTTTGGGTGTGCAAGAAGTCTAATTAGATTTCTTAGAACTTATATTTACATTCTAACTTTCATACACTAGAGATGTCAAACAAAATGAATCTTCAAATTCAGTCATTTTTCGACAAAAAAGTGGAAAAGAGAGGTATTTTATGGAAGAACAGGAT
>JAMPAW010000233.1 GCA_023666975.1 Clostridium sp. | reverse complement strand
GTTTTTTATTACCATTCGCGTATAGCGCAGGCGGGCATCCAAACCCATAACAATCACTCCTTACATCAATTTCATTATTTTTGAAATTTTGACAACACATTTTATCATTCTGTTGCCGATGTTCCATAAACCATAATACTGACGGTTGTTTTCCTTGCATATCGTTATTATACTAAAGCCATGAAAGGAAGTCAACGTGTGTTGCCAATCTTTCAACTATTAGGATAGGAGGTTTGAAGCATGTCAAAGATTTTAAGTGTACCGGTTATCATGGTATGTGCCATAGTTGGTACGGTTGTTTTGATTTTCCTGTGCAGATATTCCATATGGGCGTTTACATACCTGATCCGGTATCTGATTTTGAAACGACCAGCTGAAAGGGCAGGTGATGAAATCAACGCTAACCACACCATAATTGCTGTTGTAATCTGCATTATCACGATAGCTGTTGTGGCAGCTTTGTTGATTTATGGTATGCCGATTGTTGTTGAACATTTTTCGGAGCTTGATGAATTGCTGCCGAACGCATCCGTACAATCCATGTAAGAAGATAGGAAGAATTATGAAGAAGGAGGAATTAATTATGTTGCAGACGCTTGTACTTGTACCCGTTATTATGGCTTGTGCCACAGGAGGCACGATTGGGCTTATTAAGCTGATACAGAAATCTGCTCCCGGTATGGAACATTCTAAAGATCCCGACAAAAAAAGCCGATGAAAAAAGGCGCAAAGTAATCCGGTCATGGGATTGCAAAGAAGTTTGATTGTATCTGAAAATAAGAATAGGAGGATTTGACTTATGTTGAAAATGATTATACTTGTACCTGTTATTATGGTGTGTGCTCTGGGAGGTACAGTTGGCCTTATCAAGCTGATTAAAAAGTTTTCCCCGAATGGAGAACTGCCGAAAAGCTCCATTGCAGAGAAATTGGAAGAAGAAGCCCGAAAGAATAAGAAATAGGCGAGTTGTGGGATAAAAGCGGAGGTGATTAAATTGTTAAATATGTCTGTTGCATCAGGAACGCCGGACATCTGGCAGGAGGTGGTTTCCCTGTTTGAGGGGACATGGTTTCAATCGCTGGTCGAAAAATTATCCGGCATAGGATTTTTTGGAGAGCTTATAGTCGTTGTCCTGATTATGGTGCTTACTGCTGTTTTTATAAGTGTTCTGGTATCTGCGGTCAGGGGATGTACCTTTCTTTTCAGAAAAACGTTGGCATATACATCGGGAAGCAGGAATCATTAGAGGAGGTGAGATGGGATGATCGGGCTTATTATAATCTGTTCACTGGTGGGTGCGGTTATTCTTATTTTAATTTGCGGATCGTTTACGGCAATATCGCCCAACGTTTCCGAACCGATTGTCCCATCATTTCCAGAATCAGCTTATACGTTTGATGCCCCTGCAGAAAGAAGATTTGGAACCGACGATATGATAAAAGACGGTTTTCGTGAGGATATTATACGTCATTCTGTAGAAATTTTACGGTCAATGGGCTGGTCGGAGGAAAAAATCAGGGAAGAGATGCTGCGGGATTTTTCCGTTGAAGAAAACCTGCTTGATGAAATTATTGAAAATGGAACGTGATCCGCAGGAAAGAAGGTGTGGCATTTGCGTGGCATTATAAAATTTGTGCGTTCTCATTTCTTTTGGTGTATCGTAATCAGTCTGGCTGCGTTGGCTTTAATGATGACCCAATATATATATTCTTACAGACATTTCCTGCCGGGATGGTATTTCAGTGAAGCGTGCTTTGTTGGACTGCTGATTTTCATTATCAACAGGGATGAAGAACCTGAGTTCAAACTGGTATGGTTGACGATCATGTTTGTGCTGCGCCTTCCGGCTGTGCTTATTTACATTATATGTACAAGTACGAACACAAACAGGAAATTTTTCCAAAACTATCATAAGGCAGCGGGACAGATTGAAGATTATTATTCTCAGCAGGTATCGAGAAAGGTTTCTGAACCTGATGATCCCGCTGCTGCGCTGCAGCTGCATTATCTGTCCGGAGCTGCCCATTCCACATGGGTTCACAACAGCAATGTAAAATACTATCCGTTGGGTGAGGATTTTCATGCCGATTTATTAAATGCGCTTGAACAGGCAAAACGGTTCATTTTCATGGAGTATTTTATCATAAGCGGCGGAAAAATGTGGGATTCCATACATGATGTGCTGCGCCGCAAGGCTGCCATAGGGCTTGACGTTTATCTTATGTATGATGACATAGGGTGTGCGTATACACTGCCAACAAATTATTGCAATATGCTGGAAAAAGAAGGCATCCATGCCATCCGCACAAACCATGTACCACTGATTGCACTGTCAAGACTCAGTAACAACCGGGATCATCGGAAAATAATCATTATAGATGGTGAAGTGGGTTTTACCGGGGGCATCAACTTAGCAGATGAATATATTAACGCTATCGTAAAGCATGGACATTGGAAAGATACTGCTGTCAGGATTACGGGAAACGGCACGGAGCATTTGACAGTGTTGTTCCTGAATATGTGGAACAGCCAGAACAAGCTGAAATTAGCCCCGGAAAAATATCTGCGTGAGCCTGTGAACAAACCGGTTCCTGATGCCGGGATTATTTTTTCCTATGGTACGGGACCGGAGCCGTTCTATCAGGATAATATCGGCAAAAATATGTACCTAAATATGATAAACGTTTCCCAGCGGTACTGCTATATTACAACGCCTTATCTGATCTGTGACCATGAGTTATTAAATGCGCTGCGGCTCGCATCAAAAAAAGGGGTAGACGTAAGGATTATTACACCGCATATCCCGGATAAGCGGCTGATTTTCTGGATAACCCGTTCTAACTATGCAACGCTTATTGCTGATGGCGTGAGGATTTTTGAGTATACACCAGGGTTTATTCATGCAAAGACTATTGTTTGTGATGACAAGTTTGCAATATGCGGCACTATCAATATGGATTACCGCTCGTTGAACCATCATTTTGAAGCTGCGGTTTGGATGTATCGTACAGCCTGTATTGATGAGATGAAAAAAGATTTTATGAAAACACAGGAAGTATCAGGAGAAATTTCTGCAAAACAGGCAAGATTGCCGTTCCTTGAAAGAATATCCGCAGATATTGTCAAACTTTTTGCACCTTTGCTTTAATAAAGATATGTAGTTTGGAGGAAGATGTGATTGGAGGAAAAATCAAAAAAAGGGAAAAATTTGATTATAGAATTTCTACATAATCCCACTTTTCGTGATCGTGTTTTTATGACAGTATCAGCCATTCTGAATTTGTTGTATGCCTCAGCAAAACTTGCCATTGCTGTTTTTGAGAAGTCTTTCTGGTTTGGAGCGATAGCTGTTTACTTCCTATGCCTTTGGGAGATTCGGTCATTGATTGTATGGGTGTTGGAACGGAAACCGTTTGACAGGAAAAGGGAATGTCAGTTTTCCGTTTTCTGCGGTATTTGGTTTTTGGTATTAAACATGGTTTTATCAGGAATTACTCTGCAGGTGATTTGGTTCGGACGATGTTATGAATATCCGCGGCATTTGATTATCCTGGTGGGCGTTTATACATTTTATGCCATACCCGCTTCATTTTGGAATCAGTTCCGTTATAGGAAAGAGAAAAAACCACTGATGGCGATTGCAAAACTGTATTCTTTTGCATCTGCATGTGTTTCTCTTCTGTTTTTGCAGACAGCGCTGCTGGCGACATATGGAGAGAATTTTACATATACACGCCTACTCAATACATTCAGTGCGTGTAGTACCTGCCTTCTGTTTAGCCTGATAGGAAGTGCGATTATTATTCAGTCTACAAGGTATTATAAAAAGGATTTGAAGGCAGACAACTGATTCAAAGGCTTGCGTGACGGGTTCAATTCATCTGTAAAGTGAGGTTACGAAATGAAAGATATTATCAAGAATGAAAGTATGAAGGATATGCTCCGAAAGGGGATTGTTGAAAAGTCTGTGGAAATTCTTCGCCGTCATGGAAAAAAGGACGATGAAATACGCAAGATGATGCAGCATGATTTTTCTATCAGCGAAACAGTATTAGATGCGATATTAAAAAATAAGCGGCAGGATACATGAGCGATTATATGGCATGGATTATATCAAATATGTGTGTAATTATTTATATAGTTTATGGTCTGGTATAAAGGTGTCTATTGGAGAATGTCAATAGATACCTTTTTATAATGATGCGTATCTGATAGGAGGATTTTCAAAAGTAAAATCAAAATATTTTATTGAAATAATTTCAATATTTATGATAACAAAGGGGTTAGGGGATCTCCCCTATGCAAGCCAATTTTCGCAGGTGTTCCGCAAGGAAAAATCTGTGAAAATTCTGCCTATGGACGTCCATAGGCAGTGCTTGCTTTTCTGCCCTGTGTCATGACATGGGCAGTGCTTGCTATTCTGAGGTTGCGTATATACGCAACCAGTGCTTGCTATTCCAGTATTGGAATACAAGCGGTTTTAATCTGCATAGGCAGACTGCCCTAAAACCAATACGGGCATTACTGCCCACACTGACAAAAAAATTCTGAAAAAATTTTTGTAAATAGGAAGGTTTTTTGCATATTTAACAGTTACTATAATTATTGGGGCTGTTTGAAAGGAGGGACGAGATATGAATGCCGCAGACCGCAGAA
>JAMPAW010000232.1 GCA_023666975.1 Clostridium sp. | reverse complement strand
GCGCATTCCTTGTTATTACTATAACAGTCAAATATCTACAACAAAATGTATTGGCGAGATGTAGGAGAAAAGCAAATGCCGAAAACATGTTTTATTCAACCAGGCGGATTAATATGTCAGAAGCAAACTGCGGGAAAATATTTTATACACAAAATGCTGCTGTATGGGCACAGCTTTTTTCTGTACGGCTTGATATTCATTTTTAGTGACATGTTCACAAAATACGTCTTTTCGATATGCATTACGCCAGACGTCCTGCCTAACGAGACAATCATACCATTATCGGAATGTATCTCTTTGGGATCTATTTTTGCAACTTTTGGTTCCGCGTTCATTGCAGTTTTCACCCTGAGCTCGTCAAGTATAATATCAGGTTTCGAGCAGAAACTGACTGTGCTGTGGGGACAATTTCCAACAGATGAAATTTCAAAATGGATTCGCTGGGAATTTCTTCCGCGACAGAGCAGAAAACGTATCTGCAAGGGACAATATGAGTACTATAGATTGGAAAATGCCACACTTTGTTTTGAAATGGGAACCCAAACGTTAAACTTGCCGATTCCGACGGTTCGCAAAGATTTCCGGGATTTGCCCATATTTTCTGCCTATTGGAAAATGTGCAGATACAAAAAAATCTACAGGGCATACATATATAAAAACAAGTGTGCGCCAGATTCTCTGACATGGGACTGCTTCTTTTCCATGTACAGAAATATTATTTTATACCGCATAAGTGAGCTTCTCATTTGGATAGGTGTGGCATTTGTTATTAATAGCATTCGATATGCCTTCTTTTACCATTAGTCTAAAAGGGACACTTTCAAAGTGTTATCTTCACAACAATGGCAAGAAGGCCCCAGTTCAACATTATTTTTTTTGCAAATACATAAAGCTCTACAATATATTTCATATATTTCCTCGTCACATGGAGCCAGTAAATGAGAAAGATCAGTCCCCGCAATTGGCTTAAAAAGAGATAAAATCGGGGAAACCCCCAATTTACTGACATACTCAATTCCTTTCAGCAGACTTTCTTTCGGCTCCAGTCCAACAACAAATATTGTTCTGACATTGCCGGTATTGCCCCATAAAGCAACGGATTCTTTAAAAGCCCGTCGATAGACTTCTAGCGGGATTTTACCCTTTCCCGGCATATAACTTTGTGCCAGATCACGATCAAATATTTCCAAATTAAAAGCAACCTCCGTAATTCCGGCCTGCTTTAGAAATTTTAGAATATGAATATCCTGTGGCGGCAATGACATCAAATATATGGGTTTATCTGATAAGACCTTCATATATTTGACAATTCTTATAATATTAGCAAAGTCAGAGGACGGTACATCTGAGCCTCCTCCAACTAAATAATGACGGATATTCGGATTGTCCTTGTACGCATCTAAAACTTCCTTGATTTCTTCAAAAAGCAGGGATTCATCCGCTGTTTCTACATCACAGAATTTACATCCGCAATGGTGTTCTTTAAAAAAACAGCCAAACCGATGAAATATTCGGAGCCTGTCATTGCTCAGATATCCAATGTCACTATAGGGTATTCCGCTTTTTGTTGTTTTCAGACTTAATTCATCTCTATATCTTAAATCGATATCTGCTAAAAATTTCCCTTGGTAACATAATATAAACCTTTGCTGTGAGGACAAAGTAATCTCAAAGGGACTGATCTGAGAACGATTCGCCATGTAAGGAACATTTACATATATTTTCCTGTTTATATGCATGTCTATAGCGGCAAATTCTTCATAATTGATTCCGCCCCTTTTTGCAGCGCGTTTCAAAGCCTGTTCAGAGATACGCACCCCGTGGTTTAGTAACATGATCTTCCAACGGATTGCATCATTATCATCCCAACAGGGAGCAGGTTCCCGCCAGTCTAACACATCTATATTGCTGTGTATCCTACAAGTAAATTCAGGGGAAAGCGCTGCAATATTTCCATGAAAAATGCTTTTGAATAAATAGGTTCCCTTTTCCAAGCACACATTCCAGTCTAAGCCGTCATCCATGCATATGGCATCTTCGTTTTCACAGGAAGTATGCAGAGCATGAATATAGCGTAGCTGTTCGCGAAAATACGGTTCATAAGAATATCCCCAGAAACTGTATTCAACAGAAAAGTCTAAGGGGTGATAAGAACATGCTCTGTGCAAAAAAGCGTCTCTGTGTAATTCCTGTATGGAACATGCAATAGACCTATCACTAAGCGACTTATTAATAAGAAAGGACGAGGACTGGAATCTGGCATTAACCTCCATAAAATATACTTCTTTGCCGTCGCTGAGAAAATCTATGCCGCAAACTCCACGATAACCTGCAAAACGTAAACGATCACCGATCAAACGGGCATATTGATATACTGTTTGAACAATATGCACAGGAAGTCTGGAGAACATTACATAGTCGGCGCCCTGGTAATGAAATCGTTCTACACCGGATGAAAATAGCTGGACAGATGGCGGCAGCAGCAAAATTTCATCCTCATATACAATAATATGAATGTTAGGAGAAATACTATTTTCAATGTACGGGGAGAAAGAATATGCACTATCTAAAGAAATATATTTCATAAACTCTTTTGAGGATGCTACAAAATATGTACCTGAACCGCCACAGGAATATGCTTCCTGCGCTACAAAGCTGGTATATCCGGGAAAATTTTTGCATAGAGCTTCATAGTCTGTTTCTTTGCCGGAACAAATCACATAGGGGCATACGGGCACACAGGAAGAAAGCCATTTTCTGGTTCTGTGCTTATCCTCCAGTAGCTCAATTAAATCATTATCATTCTGACAAATCAAATGTTCTGGCAGTTCCTCTCCATATGAAGCATGTTCATCCGGATAGTACAGCATGAACTGAGCTTCCGGGTACTCTTGGCAAATGTCGTGTATTTGCTCTCTAACAAAAGCGATCCATTGTTCATTATCCTGATTATAATCAAATCGATATCTCATTTTATAATCAAAAGAACAATTACCATTTTCTCCGCTTCCAAACATGGTAATAGAGCCGGTAAACAGGCGATCACAGTCAGCAATTTCGCTTTCTCTGATACCGATCCAAAATAATGGACTATTCATGAGAAATTCCTTCCTTTTTTGTTGCTTCAAAAAAATTTATGCAGCTCGTATAACGTTTTTTAAATCCCTGTTTACTTTCGCGTATGGCTGTTTTAACTTTATACAGGCAGCTGCAAGAAGCTTTGCGTAATACATTCTTCAGGATACGCTTGCGTTCAAAACCAGAATCGGTAGTTGCGAAATCCACATAAAAGTCTTCTATAATAGAAATACATTTATCACAAGCTGTAGGCAATATCTGCTGCAACGCCGGGTCGCCATAATTCTCTATGCGGTTTCCGTGCCACACAAGAATGATCTGGGACAATTCTTCTTCTGTAAGCTGTTCCAACAGCAAAAGAATAAGCCAATGTGAAACGGGACTATATTGATCTGCCCTATACATTTCCATCAACAGTGTATAAGGTTTGATATTGATTGGAAAAAGCACAGGGCGACACTGATGAGAGTGTATCCATCTAAGTGTATTCAGCGCATCCATAAATTGTTCACGGGGCGAAAGAAACGGAAGTCCTAACATCATGTTTAATTCAATGCAAAAGTCAAAACTTTTTATTAAGGCTATTTTGTCTTCAAATACATTTAAATTAATGCGTTTTCCAATAATCAGGTCTTGATACTCCTGATTGGCAGTTTCCAGCCCCAAAGCAATAATTACTTTTTTATTTTTTAGTTTATCTCTTACCAGACACAGTCTTTCGCTGTTAACGTCAAGATAATGTGATTCTAATTGAACTGTCGAGATGGCAGATTTTGCTGCCAGATCTAAAGCACCTTCCAAAAGTTCTCTCTCAACTTGATTTTCATCAAAAATGCTCCCATTTGTACATAACATCAGGCATTGTACAGTATCTTTACATGTCTTTATGGCACGATCCATTTCCAACAGGTATTCTTGAAAAGGCTTGTTTTTGGAGGCAATTCCATAATCACACATTATACATGAGCCATTTTTATCATTTATGCATTGTCCCCTGGACAGACTTACTTCCAGTACAGAATTAGTTTGGTATATCTCACAGGCACATACATCCTCAATAAGGGGACGAGCTAAACGTATTTTGTGATTTATATCTATCAAGACAGAATTTATCATCTGTAAGGAGCCTCCTCGAGATAAGATACATTCATCAGATAATCCCGTATTATCCTTTATTTATATGCTTCCTTTCTATTATATCGACTACACCTTTGTATTTCAATATATTTTACCATTATTTATCATTTCATTTTTAATAATTTCATTCAATACTCAACCAATCTTTGAGTGCATTTTATAAGATTTAATACTGGTGTGGCGGCCTACTGCATAAAACTTGCGTCTTATCTCGCGCATATTATGAGTGCTTCTTCTACAATAAAGATTTTCCTTGCTATGTACTATATTCTGCTATATAATTAAGCTAAATTTTTGAGAAAGGTAAATTGACTATGCAATTTTTGAATCGTGATTTTTATAGCAATAATAATATTCTTGGCTATATTGATATTTCATAACAAACAAAGGAAGCTCCAGAAAGCAGCATAAGAGAGAAAGGATGCAGATTTTATGGGGTAAGGGGTATTATGC
>JAMPAW010000231.1 GCA_023666975.1 Clostridium sp. | reverse complement strand
TAGAAGAAGAGATAGTATAAAATAAATATAAGGGCTTCGTGGCAGGCTTATTTTTAAGTCATTGGACATAGCATTGCTGAATATGACAGGAACAAATGCTGATTTTAAAATAAAATGGCTTAAATGGCGACGCTCTTAAAAAGAGTTGATAACTGAAAAATCAACTTAAAAGGAAGGAGGGAATCGGTATGATGTATGACAATCAGTTTAATCTTTCGCCAGGTGAAGAAGACGAAGTAAACTTTGCATGTTCATCGTCAAGCGGGGCTGCAGGCTGTATGCGTGATTGCAGTCATGGGTGTCACTTCAGTTGCAGTGACAATTGTACCTGGATACAGGTATTTAAGGCTCTGGATTAATTATAGGTCTTGAATATCAGTGGTTGCATACTGTGTGGAAGCAGGCATTGGGAATATCTCTACTTTCACACATTGTATGCTATATCAAAAAATATATTTTCAGGGAGACTTGAATATACATGGAAGATAAGAAATATGTAATGGGGGACTTTAAGCAAAATTCGTGGCGAACTAATGAGTCGCAGCAGCTGACCTTTGTGGTGACGCAGGACTGTAACCTGCGATGTAAATATTGCTATATGGTTAAGAATGATAAAAATGTGATGAGTTTTGATGTCGCAAAAAAGGCAGTGGATTATTTTATGGATAATAAAGAAACTCTATTCATAAGGGATTATATCATTCTGGACTTTATCGGGGGCGAAGCGTTACTTGAAATAAAGCTGATTGACCAGATAGTCGATTATTTCCGGCTGGCTGCATATAAGAAAAAATCAAAGTGGTTTGGGAGGTTTCGGATTAATGTTCAGTCTAACGGACTGTTGGTTGACAGTGAAGATTTCCAAAGATTTTTAAGGAAAAACAGAAATCTGGTATCAGTGGGAATAACCATTGACGGGACAAAGGAAAAGCATGATCTACAGCGTGTTTTCCCAAATGGTGCAGGTTCCTACGATATTGTGGAGAGAAACTACAATATGGCCATACAGCAGGGATTTGCGGGCGGCACGAAAGTGACCTTTGGAAGGGAGGATCTGAAATATCTAAAGGATAGCATTATACATTTATGGTCCATGGGAATAGAAGACATACCGGCCAATGTTGTATATGAGGATGTGTGGAAAAAAGGCGATGATGTTGTTTATCAGGAACAATTGATCTCCTTGGCGGACTATATTGTAGATAATCGTCTTTGGGATAAATATAATACTTCTTTTTTCTATGACAATTTAGGGTTCAGAATAACCGATGAAATGCTGATGCACGCTTCCTGTGGAACAGGAAAAATGTACTGTGTGGATGCAAAGGGGGATATCTATAATTGTGTCAGGTTTATGGAATATTCCTTAAATGGCAAACCAGGGAAAAAAATAGGCGACATATATCATGGAATTGATGTTGACAGGGTAAGACCTTTACAAACCTTGTTCCCCAAATATCTGAGCGAGCAAAAATGCCTGGATTGCAGGGTCAGCATGGGCTGTACTTATTGCGCGGGAAATAATTATGATGAGTCTGACAGTGATTCCCTGTATTACCGCTCTGTGGCCATATGTGATATGCACAAGGCGCGGGTGAGGGCGAATAATTATCTCTGGGCAAGACTGTATAATGAGCATTCCATAAAGCGCTCTGTCAAGCTGCAGCAGGAATTCTTCATGTATTTTATCTTGTCATCGGAATGCGTTAATTACTGCCAGTTTATGCCGGCGGAAACGAAAGTAATGATGGAACCGGAGAAACTGCTGGAAGGTTTGCAGTATGCGTTCGACCATTTTTACCAGCCGGTTTTCGTACATTCGGCAGACAGTCAGATATGGCTGGAGAAATTGTTGGCAGATGAAAAATATGGCGGTTTGCTGGCAAAGGAATTGAAACGCCATATTGTCAGGCACATCATGAAATTTGAGAAAGGGAAACAGCGCAAGGATGCTATTTATGTCATTGATGAAACTTCCGATAAGCCTGACGGGGAATTAAATGCCCCGGTCATACTCAATATCAATGCATACGACCTGGCTGGTCTGGCTGATGTTGTAAAAGGAATATTGCCTTTTACTTCCCGTGTCAATATTAACTTATCAGGAGTGGACAGTAATTTTGATATTACGGAATATGAAAGGCAGCTGGAGAAGCTTAACAAGATTCTGCTGGATTATATCATCAAAGGTCAACCCAAGGAGATACGTCAGCTCACTGACAGGATCTTTATGAAGAAGATGAATAACTGCTTTGCGGGTGAAAAGAATATAACGCTTGCACCGGATGGTAAGTTTTATTTTTGCCCGGCATTTTACTTTAATAAGGAATTGAATCTGAACTTTGAAAGAACCAGAAAATTGACGTATCTGTCTAAGGCGCCGGCTTGTGATAATTGTGATGCATATCATTGTGACCGCTGTGTGTACAGGAACTATCTCGGAACAGGCGAGGTGAATACGCCTACTAAGATGCAGTGTAGAATTGCGCATCTGGAGAAAAGGTACAGTGCGAAATTATTGGAAATGCTGAAAGAGCAGGGTGTTCAGGGATTTCAAAGTTTCCATATACCGCAAAGTGATCATGATGATCCGTTGGAAAGGCTTGCCCAGGGGAATCCCACAGCGAGTGGCTCGCTATTGTAACCGAAAGCCGAATAACCAGCGCAGAAAAGTATTTTACAGAAAGGCGGTTTATAATAATGAACAAGACATTTGTATGCGATGTATCCGAAGAAGCAATGAGGGAATTGTTGGATATATTTGAAATGAAAAGTACATTGGAAAGCCTGATCATGCAGATTGCCGGAAATAATGATATTTTAAAGGAAGACAGCCTGCTGTACTCAGAGTTGGTGAAGGATTATAAGGAATGTATGAAAAAATATAGTAAAGTATGGCATCCCTATTTTGAGAAATATGGTCATATGCTGGGAGATAATAGTGAATTTACAGTTGATTATAAGTATAAGAAGTTGTATATAGTCCCTGTCAGACAGGAGAATACGATAAAAGAATGAGGAAGCAGTGATAAATATCATATTCAGGAGTTGCATTGTACATTGCTCTGATTCACGGAAACATGTGCAGAAATGGGGGTAAAATGGCAGAAATAGTATTTAAGGCGAGCGATATCATAAAAAAATACAAAAGCACAGATCATCCTGTTCTAAACCATTTGAATATGGAGATCAGGCGGGGAGAAATTTACGGATTTGTGGGTGCGAATGGAGCGGGAAAAACCACTCTGATTCGTATTCTGGCAGGATTTGCAATGCCGACGGAGGGAAAGCTGGAATTGTTCGGGGAGGACGATCCTCAAAAGTTATACATACAGCGGAGACGCATAAACGGTATTATTGAGAAACCGGCAATTTATTCTCACCTCACGGCGAAAGATAATCTGGAGATCTGCAGGATGCAGCGGGGAATCATAGGGGACAGGTGTATCATGGAAGCCTTACAGGCAGTAGGTCTGTCTAATACCGGTTCCAAGAAAGCAGGGAACTTCTCTTTGGGAATGAAACAGCGGTTGGGAATCGCTATGGCATTATTAAGCGGAGCGGAATTTTTATTCCTCGACGAACCGATAAACGGTCTGGATCCTGAGGGCATGGTGAGTCTGCGTGAATTGTTAAGGAAGCTGAATCGGGAAATGAATATTACCATTCTGATTTCCAGCCATTTGTTAAGCGAGTTGCATCAGTTGGCTACATGCTATGGATTCATTCGTAATGGAAAAATGTTGGAACAGATTACTTCGGAAGAATTGAACAAGAAGTGCAAAAAATATTTATGTATTAAAGTAGATAATATAGCAAAGGCCGAAACAGTTTTAAAGACGAAGCTGCGATTGCAGAATCTTAAGTTGATGCCGGATAATGAGATAAAGGTATATGACATGCCGGATAATCTGGATACCGGGGCAATAGGTAGGGTATTGGTTCTGGAAGGAATAAATATAAGGACAATAGCGTTGAAAGGTGATGAGTTGGACCAATACTATCTGTCGTTGATAGGGAGGGCAAAATGAAGAATTTGATTAAGGCGGAATTTTTTAAATTATTAAAATCTTTCGGTTACAGGATGGCGATGGCTTTATCTGTGGGAGTGGGGTTGTTTTTTGCTTTTTTCTGGATTGCAAATTCGGTTAAAGCATCGGGATATCAGATGTTACCCATCATGGATTCGTTTGTGTTGTTCCACACTATATTTACAAGCGTGTTTACGGCCATGTTCCTTTGTAGTGAATTTTCTGACCGCACCATGGGGATGGGGCTGTTCTGTGGTTTACCGCGGCGAAGTGTTTTTTTAGCCAAGATTGTGGTTTTCTTCATAGGATTATTATGTCTGTTATCCACAGTTGTAACTGTGCCGATGGTAGTCATGACACTCGTGAATGGATTTGGAATGGAACTGACAATGGCGGGCTGCATGGAGGTTCTGGCGCAGGTTATCTTTTTCTGGCTGATATGTATGGCAATGGGTGGTTTCTTTGTATTCCTGGCACTGGCAACGAAAAATGCAGTGGCAACTATAGGGATAGGTTTGGGGATATCATATCTTTTGCTGGTATTAACCTCTAATTATGTCAACGCAGATATGATGATATTTTCTCCAGTAAAATATTCGTTTATCTGTCAGATGTTTATTCTGTCGGACTGGGAGGAACTGCAAAAAGGTCTTTTTGTCGGAGTTTCGTTGGTCACACT
>JAMPAW010000230.1 GCA_023666975.1 Clostridium sp. | reverse complement strand
CTTCGCCGTAAGTTTTCCTTTCTTAGAGACAGTTACTACTTTTTTATTCGAGGAATACCATTTCGGGACAACATTCAAGCCCGCAGCTTTAGCAGATAATTGTGCCGTGCTGATTCCTTTTGTATAAAGGGTGAGTTTTTTCACATTGGAAGCTGTTTTCGTCTCCGCTTTTTTGTTTTTAACCGGTTTTTTATAAGTTGCAAAAATTGTAAGTTTGTTTTCCCTAATTTTTAGTGGATTTATCATCTATGTTCTTAAAAATGCTCTCATGTTTATGCCTTAAAAATTTTAGAGTTAAAGCAGAACCATTCATTTTGATTAAAAATTCCACATTATACGGTTATTCTGCATTACCTTGAATTATAGTTTCTCTTGCTAATGAATGTTGCAAACAACTAGATACACCTCTTAGTTTATTTCCTAATATAAGAACACTATATTGTGCCCTAGAACATGATAGATACAATTTATTCAACGCACTATATTTAAGAAAGCTAGAAGATATATCAAACAAACCACTTTGTGGCACTCTCCCTTCATCAACTGCCACTAAGATTACACACTTAAATTCCAGACCACTAATATAATCTGGAAGCGTACATATAATTTTTGATGTGTCAGTTTCAAACGAACTATTCTCTCTTCCATTAATAAAGTTCACGGAATATTTTCCTACCGATTGTGTAAAATTTTTAAGTAGCATTTCTTCATCAAAAAAAACTAATGCGATTTCATAAGGTTTGCACTTATATTTATTTACAAAATGCTTAATATGCCTTTCCAAAGACCTCTTCATTTCAGCATCATTTTCATACATCAATAATTGCGGTGTTTCACACATTTCCTCCTCACGTGCTGTAAAACTGCTTTCACAATATTTATATGGATTAATAAAGCCATCAAACAAAAGAGCTCCCGATGCTGTTATAGAAGCACACAATTCCGCTATCTGTTGTGAACTTCTAAATACCGTAATAAATTCTTGTCTTAACGTTTGTCCAACAGATAATGTGCTCTCTATATAGTTTTCTTTAATATTTCCCCGTTTTCCAACAATCTGCCCATAATCTAATGCAAAACATATCGGTATTTTCTGCTGTTCGCCATCTTTTGTCAAGAAATGAAATACTTGTTGCTCATTAAGATTAAACAAATGCATCTCATCTACTAATAAATAATCTATTCCTTCTTTTGCACGCGCTCTTCGCCATAGTGGGGCATTCAGCCTTGCCAATGCTTCTAAAATAATATCATCTGTGTCATATACCGATTGGACTTCCAATGACTGTTGATATTCTTTAAATATTCTGTAAACATATTCCTTGTCCTCATCATGTATAAGTGGTATTCCATTTCCTTGAGAATTCAATTTTTTATAACGCTCAAAGTCTCCTTCTGCCATTCCTTTTATTCTTATACTAAATTCATGTTGCAACATTAAAATAACTTTATTCTCTTCTTCATTTTCATAAAATGTCACCGCCTCTTCTGACATTAAATATTTATATGTGTTAAAAACTGCTCCATTCACTTTTTTATATGCTTCTTGAATAAGTAGCAATTGATATTGTTTAGCCTCTGATGCATCCAAATCAATAACTTGTGTATCTTTAACACCAATATATTCCGTGCAATACCCTTGCAACGTAGTGATTCTTATTTTCCGTGGGTTCTCCAGATTAAGCCATTCTGTTTTCGCCAAATGCAAAATCATTTGATTAACCACACTCTCCGTTGACTTACTATGCGTAAAAAAGGCTATAAATAACTCTTGATCATTCTTTTCTGCATCAAGCAATAGTTTGATCGCTCTTAAAACTAAAGCCGCCGTTTTCCCGGTGCCTGCAGGTCCCTCAACTCTTATCGGCGAATCCATATCTTTACAATTAATAATATTAGACTGTGACAAAGTAAGATTCTCAAGTTGTCTTTTATAATCCAAAAACTTAAATTCTACGCTAGATATCATATTGTCGGATACATACACATGAATTGAACTATCAGAACCATACTCTTTACTTTCATATTTACATTTTTGATCTACTATTCTTCGCTTTAGTTCCTGTATGTGTTCAAGATAGTTTTCTCCACCCTTTCTAAAAATTACCAAATCTGGATTTTCATCTTCACTAGATGAAGCCCCCTCTTCTCCATATTTATATGCCAACAAACAATTATTTATGCCCCTTGCATTTAATCTTCTATCAATGGGATTTCTTTCCAAAACAATTCTATAAGCAGACCCCATTGAAAAAGGAAACGGGAAAATTACCGTCTTACTCTTAAAGATTTTTTCACAATTTGTAAAAGCCTGTCTATTCCAAAATCGTACTGCAAATCTAAATGATTTTTGTAACACAATTAATAACTCCGCATCATCTGTTTTTTCCAATATTCTACATTTTTCCAAATCAAAAAGCAGAAAAGTTTTCGTTGACTCTTTTCCACAAAAAATAATTCCATCTTTGTCGCATATATGTGAAATATCTTTTATCAAAAAATCATCTTTTTTTCCTTGCAAATAATCCACAAAGTTTTTGCTCAAAGAAAACTCCATACTCTGTAAAGCCGCATTATTAATCAATGTTTCAACTGCACTTTTTTCAAACAAGAAATACTTCATTTGTTATCCCCCTTAAAAATTTCTGTACAATAATCTTCAATTTCATACTCTAATGCATTGTCCACACCTATTCGAATAAACGAATTAGCAAACCTCTGTAACACATATTCAATCCATGGTGAAGTTACCACATTTTCAGCAATAACAAAATCACTTTCTGATTCAAAAAAGAAATATCTGTTTATATACTCTCTCATTCCCTGTTCTTTTTGAAGTATATAATCAAATTCATAAGCCAATAACGGTTCCTTTACTTTTATATCAAGTTGAATTACATCTTGCAAATCTACAACTACACCTTTAACATTTGATGTTCCACCACTATAAGCTTTTTCTGGAACAAAGGCAAATCTAGTAAGTGAACTATTATAAAGTGCTTTTAATTTACTCACTACTATCTTTTTATTTCGAGAAAGAAATACCTCTTTTTCTTTCTTTTCCATTTTCGTTTTCAATAGCTTTTCAATATCATTCCTGTCATCGATTATTTTCTGTATGTTTTTTTGCTCTTTTGGGGACGCACTCTTCATAAGTATTTGATTTGCATTATCCACGCTCATTCCACACAATGTACTATAATCCAGATTTTTTCGCACACAATACTTTTTTATCTCTCCCAAAATATTATTTTTCCGCTCATTTGCCACATTTTCAAACAATACCTCATAAATCCATTCTTCTATATTCATAGCTGACAGACAATGAAATTGACTTATTTTCTCTTGTGCTAAATCACATCTAGCTGATATCACTAGACCTACACATTTAATATTAGGATATTTAGTCGAACGCACATATTCTATTATAGTTCCTTGAGTAAACTTATCACTCATCATTAACCCTCTTTCCCAATAGCAATAAATCCTTACTTCGCCAAAACAATCATACGTTACCATATCGCTTCATTATTGGATATCAACTCTTTAAAGACTTTTTATACTGTTGTACCACTTCAACTCTTATTCATTTTATCATATATTTTCTATATGTCAAAGTATAAATTGACACTTTTCGTCATTTAAAAAACTCATCATGTCTCTTAGGCTAACAGTAAGCTCTCCATTAGGTTTCACTTAATACCATTTCTTAAAATGAGATTAGAAAAAATAATCTCTCTTCCCCTTTTAGTCTTGATGTACACGTCTCCATACTATATAATAATTTTTACGAAAATACTGATTCACTTCTCAAAATTTAAAAATTGGAGAAATTACAGAATGTATGCAATAAGCAGGGTCAAAGAAAATAGTTATCGTTTAAAGAATGCAAAGGCAACATCAAAAAAGTATCAAGCAGAAAAGAAATCCCCTGTACCAATTCACACTTTAGATAACATAAGGATTTTTTATCACCAAAGAAATGAGCCTACTCTGCAGCCTCAACAAATACAGGATACTCGAGTATCTGAGATAATACAAAAATGTGGTGACGAAGAATTTATACCTGACTGGGAGGCGATGGAAGAGGAAATCCGCAGAGACCAGGAAGAAACGGAACTTTTTTTCCAGAAATACATGCAAAATTCAAGCGAAACAATCCCTGAAAAATTAATACTTGAAATTACAGATGATGTATGTTACGGGGGGAGTGCCGATCGGTCACGTGTTTGGATTACCATGACAGGCAGCAGGGCAGAAGATAAAATTCAAGCCCAGAAGCAGCTAGAAGACAAAGAAAAACCAATCCACCCAAATGAAACCGCTGGATATGCTTGGCATCATATACCAAATGCAGGCATTGATTCAGGAAGCTGCGAATGCCAGATGATTTTAATAAAACAGGATTATCATTCCAAAACACATATTGGTGCCGTAAAGCAATATGAACGATATAACAAAACGCATTACAAGTAATGCGAATGGAATCCGGTTTGTATGGGTAAAGCTGCGGACCCACGGAAGAAAATACTTGAAACCACTCACAAATTGTGGTATATTGAATATAAAGAAGGGCACCTGCTGGTAACAGGTGCCCCATAGGAACCCACTCCAAAGGTGGAGTTTCCCAAGCGGGCTAGTTACCTCTCAGCGAGAGGTGCCCGTCCTGGTTGCGACAGGGCGGGCATTATTTTTTCGCTTGTGATCCTTATCTCTGTCGAGAAAGGCAAGCAACGCTATAACAAAACT
>JAMPAW010000022.1 GCA_023666975.1 Clostridium sp. | reverse complement strand
TTGCAGATGCACTGCATATTCCGCATTTACACTATGAACTGATACCGGCAAAGGTGAATGTCGGGGGAAAAATATATACAGTCTGGCTGACACGGTCAGCCGATTTTAAAAAGCCGGGAGAGCATAAGCTGACTTTTGAGACCTATTATGAAGTGAATCGGGAACCGGAAGAAGATATATGGTCATTTATTATGCGTAATCAATGGGAAGACTATTTTTATCAGGTCTTTCTGTTGGACTATCTGATTTGCAACCGTGACCGTCATGGCGCGAATATAGAAGTTTTGGAGAAAAAGGGGATATACCGGCTGGCACCGTTGTTTGATAACGGACTGTCACTGCTGTTTTCCTGCTATCATGACGGGGAGGCAATGGAACAGTTTGACCGGTTGAAGGATGGCCCGGTTAACAATTTTGTCGGCAGCATTTCCCTTTTCGAGAATTTAAGAAAAGTACCGGAAAAAATGTTAGCCTATGCGGCAGGGATTCCTTTTGACAAAAAGATATTGTTTAAAGGTTTAGAACAGATGATTTCGGAATCGGAAAATGCGGCAGTGCCGGAGCAGTACTGGAACTGCATAGAAGCGATGGTGAAAGAGAGGGCGAAGCATATTGAGGAGATTTTTGATTAAAGATGATAATGTACCGTCACCGGTAGATGAATATGCGATTCTTTCCTATGATGAGGAGCATGACGAATATATGATTACGATTCCGGATTCGGTATCACCGGACGACTTACCGGCAATTCCGGGAATCCTTGCACGGAAAGGAATCCGGGTGATTGAGGACAAATGGGCAAGGCGATTTGTCAAGGAGCGGGTAGTCCCATCAGACCGCCAGAATATTGGCATGATTTTAAGGGAAGCAGGAATACCGTATTACAGTGAATTTCCGCTGCTTGTCTACACAAACGGTCGCTGCTGCATGGACGATTTTTATCTGGAGGAAATTGCCGAAGAAAATGTATGAAGTGAGGGTTTTAGAAGGTATTTTCTTATGGCAAATTCAGATGATGTCTGCTATACGGAGGGGAAAGTGTTTGGTGGTGATGAATGGATGCTTAGGAAGGCGGGAGAACATAAATGACAGAACGCATGGGAATTTATCTGGCAGCCGCTATATTGGCATTGGCTCTGCTCGTGGCCTTCGCACGGCTATACCAGTATAAACAGCAGATCAGGCGGTTTACCGTGGCGGTAAAAAAGCACACGGCTGGGGATTATAACCGACCGGTAACGGTGGATTATTTTAACCGGGATATCTTAGGGCTTGCAGATGCCCTGAATGAATATATGGATTTGCAAAAAAGCCTGATACAGCAGTATGCAGGCGACCGCCGGCAGCTAAATAATGTCATTGCAGGGATTTCCCATGATTTTCGGACACCGCTGACCGCCGCAAACGGGTATTTGCAGTTTCTTGGCAAAAATGGGAATTTATCGGACGAGGACAGGGAGTATCTGGATATCGCAATGAAAAAGATTAGCTATCTGAAGCTTTTGTCCGATGATTTTTTTGAAATATCTGCTCTTGAGGCAAAGGGAGAAGATTTGGAAATTTCTTCGGTTCATTTGGGAAACTTTTTATCGGAGTGCATTTTGCAGCAGTATGACTGGATGCAGCAGCAGGGACTGCAAACGGATTTTTCGCTTCCGGCAGAGGACGTGTTTTTGGAGACCAATGAGCATTATTTAAAACGCATGGTTGAGAATTTATTTTCCAATGTCCGCAAATATGTGAAGAGCTATGTCGGGCTGCGGGCAGTCTGTGAGAACGAACAGGTCGTGCTTGTCATGGAAAATGACCTAAAGGACGGGGCAGATTTTGATGTCAGCCGGGTATTTGAGCCTTTTTACCGGGGAATGGCAAGAAGCAATGAGGGAAGCGGACTGGGACTTTATGTCGTAAAGTGCTTAGCCGAGCAGCTTGGGTACCGTGTGCAGGCACAATATGCGGAGGGGATGTTTCGGTTGAGTGTGGTGATTAGGCGGGATTAGTCCCAGCCTTTATAAATGACAAAATAGAGAGCAGAATGGTTGTACAGTAAAGTAAACTATGCTATAATTGAAAAAGTTATCGTGTGATTACAATATGAGGAGGAGAAGCAAATGAGGAAGTTGAAGAGCGTTTTGGATACTGTATTGACGACGATGTGTTTGACGGTTATGCTGTGTATCTGCGTGAATGGATTGGAGGCTCATGCAGAGACGGTGACCTTGGAGGCAGGCAGGACATATTCGTTATCCTTTGAAAAAGGAACAACCCCACATGTAAGTTATGTGATGCCGGACAAGGGCTATTTCTATTATGAGGTTACTCCGACTTACTGCACCGTTGACGGAGAACGGCTGAATGCAACCTTTTATTTTGACGTTAATATGTCTGTGAACAATGAAATCTTGGAAAAAGACTATTTTATATACAATGGAGAATGTGAAAGGTCGGTAAAGTATTCATTTAAGAAGGGCACTGTGGTTGATTTCGCTATCGTCAATGAGGCAGATACGATATTGAAGGATAATGTCGTCATTCACTATGACATTAAGATTACTACCGTGACCCCCAAAAACTTTGAAAAAGAAAATAATAATAACAAAAAATCTGCCAATACGCTGAAAAAAGGAAAGACATATACTGGCTTAATCATGCAAAATGATGAGGATTATTATGTATTTAAAGCACCAAAGACAGGCAAATATAAGATACAGGTTACGGTTTCCTCGGCCAGAACGGATGCGGACTATCTGCATGCCGAGGCGCTGAAGGGCACCAAAAGGCTTAATGGAATGCAGACGAGGAACGGAGACGGATATAAGACTTTATATAGTGGAAAGCTGAAAAAGGGTGCAAAGTTGTATGTTAAGCTGTATGGCGATCTGCCAATCACTTATGCAGGGGATTTAATGTACAAATTAAAGGTCAAATAGTACATGGTTTATTTAATCCACATCACTGAAGAGGGCTTGCAGTGATGTGGATTTTTTCTGTCTGACGGGACACATTTTTTGTTCATGGTGTAATCCTGCGTCTAATGTATCAGATTACGCACGATAGAATTTGGCAAAGTGCGGGATTTTTGATGTAATTATTGGCAATAAATTGATATAGTAATAAGAGTGATTATGGTATTTTGGAAAATTCATCGTTGAGGCTTACGAAGGAGGTAGCGAATGGGAAGAAAGGCGACGAAGGCTTCGGATAATATATTTTACCAGGCGCGCGTGGAGGCAATGGAGAGGAATCCGGAGTTTAGCAGCAGGGAAAAGGCCTCCGATTTAATTGGAATTGACCGGACAAGACTGGCAAGAATCGAGCTGTCGGAGGTGATTCCCTATCAGGAGGAAGTAAAGCTGCTTGCGCAGGCATACGAGAAGCCGGAGCTGTGCAACCAGTATTGTACCATGCTATGCCCGCTGGGAAGTATAACAACCAAAAAAGTCGAAGTAAAAAACCTTGACCGGCTGATCTTGAACACGCTTGGGGCATTGAATGATGTGTCAGAGTTGAAAGATTCGCTGATTGACATATCCGAGGACGGATTAATTGATGATTCGGAACGGGAAGAATTTAAGAAAATTCTCAATGTGTTGTCGGAGATTTCGGAAATGGCGCAGTCGTTGGAGCTTTGGGCAAAGAAGAACCTGGATAAATGGGGTATGTAGGAGGGGATATTACCGGATAGGCAGAGGCGGAATCACGGAGCGGTCATTGGGTAGTGTGCGCGGAAATATTCCCCCATAAAGGCGGTTACTTTTTTGGCACCGGAAATGTTTAAATGATCGCCGCCGTCCTTGGTGTCGGTCTGCCAGTCAATATTGATGCCGTCGTCGAGGTTTAAGTCGACAAAGTCGATGCCATGGGAATCAGCCCATGCTTTTGTACCATTATGCTTTTTGTAGTTCCAATTTTTGGGAGAAGGAGTGCTTACCAGAAGAAGGGTGGCATTCTGCTCCTCACATAATGCGGCAATCTGTTCCAGATAGGAGGCAATTTCCTCGTCGATAGCGAGTTGCTTCTCGGTCTTGTGCATATATTTGCCGCCTTTATAGGAAATTACACTTTTTCTGACGATAAAGCCTTTTCTTTTTCTGCGCTTTACATCGCGGCTTTTTGGCAGCAGTTTTCTTGCCGCCATTTTCCAATCAGAGTGGTAGGCAAATACAGGAAGATTGTCGGCCAGGCAGTTCATTACTATGTCGGGACTGTCTTCTTTTGATTTTAGTTCACGGTACAGGCAGTTCGTTTCCATGACAATAACTTTTGGTGATTGTGTCTCAAAGGCATTTTTTAAAATGGCATAGGAATCACAAATTTTTTGTGCTGCCGTGCCGCAGACAAAGGAGTGATAACCGTATTCCGATAGAAGATACTGGGGATAAAAGCTGGCATAGCTTTCACTGTCCCCGAAGAAAAGCACTTCTAAGCTGTTGTCCGGTTCTGCCTGGATATCCGCAGTTTTTACATTGACAGAGAGTGAGTCGTATACATATAGGTTATCCCTGCGGCGGAAAAAGAAGGATATCAATATAAGTAATAGGACCAGTCCGGTTAGAAACCCTATGGATTTTAATAAATGTCGATTAATTTTCAATACTATTCCCTCCCTGTTAATAAGCGGCGTATATCATATCCACAAACGTATAGCCGGCACCATAAGCACCAAATACGATAATGAAAAGAATCATTGCATACCAGAAACTCCAGCGAAGCGGCATCTTTAGCGAAGCCGTTTTTTCGCGAATGGAAATGCCTTTTTCGTGTAAAATGTCGACAACAAAAACAATAAATATCCCGACTGCGGAGAGGATAATATCGTAGTTGTCCAGACCGAAATCCATTTCCCTGAGCACAGCGGGATGAAAGCTGGTACAGATTTTGCGAAGCATGCCAAAACCCTGAGCAACCGTTGGCGCACGGAAAAACATTTCTCCGAGATTGACAATAAGAAAAAGTTTTATTCCGGTAAGCACCCGCCAAAATGGTTTTTGTGTCTGGATATGCCTGCGTTCAATAAAACGGGACAACGGTTCTTCAGTGATGGTTTCAATGAAAATCAACACAAAATAGTACATGCCGTAAAACAGGTAAGTCCAGCCGGCACCATGCCAGATTCCGTTGGAAAGCCATACAAAAAACAAGGCAGTGGTGGGGGCGATAAACTTGCTGACGCCGATTCCGAAAATACCTTTTACCTTTTTGGCAAGGTTTTTCACCGGCTTTGCAAGCGACAGCGGATAAAATACATAATCCTTTAGCCATGTACCCAGTGTGATGTGCCACCGGCGCCAGAAGTCGGAAGCGTTTTTGGCAAAGAAAGGCTGGCGGAAATTTTCGGGCAGCCTTATGCCGAAAATCTCACCACTTCCCAGAATAATGTCCATACAGCCGGAAAACTCTGTGTAAAGCTGAATCGTATAGCAGACAACGGCGACGGCAATTGCGGAACCGTCATATCGTTTATAATCACCGAATATTTTAAATACCACCGGTGCCAGTCTGTCGGCAACCACCATTTTTTTAAAAAGACCCCATAAAATTCGCTGATAACCGGATACGAGATTGTCGTAGCGGATATCTTTGCCGGCAAACAGCGAGTCAGCCGTCTCGGAATATCTGCTGATAGGACCCTCCATAATCTGGGGAAAGAAGCTCAGGTAGAGGGCAACTTTGGCAGGATTTGCATCTGCTTTGACGGTTCCCCGGTACACGTCCGTCATATAGGATATGGTCTGCAGCGTATAATAGGAGATGCCGATTGGTGCGGCGAGGGAAAGACCGAATATTTTTAAATATTTAAAGACGATCAGCATTCCCAGTGTGCCTGCTATGCCTAAAGCGAGCACCCGCCGCTTTTTCCGGGTCAGTATTTTGCCTTTAACCGAAGAGTACTCAACGGTATAAGCGATGCCGCGCCCCGTTCCGTAGGTGACAAGCGTGGCGATGAGCAGATAGATAATCAGCCATTTGCTAATCAGCCAGAAAAAAACATAATCGGCAGCAAGCAGAATCAGCCAGCGGATTCGTGCCGGAGCAGCCTGATATAAGGCAGCAGTGAGAGGCAGAAAAAACAGACTGTAGGTCAGTAAATGGTACTCCAATCTAGTTCTCCTCCTTTAGCCGGCAAATCATGTCATAAAGCTTGGCTGCCGAGTTAAAGTTATCGGGAGTCAGTTCCGCCGGTGACACTTCAACATCAAATGCGTCTTCAATCTCTGATACAAGTGATAGAATACCAAAGGAATTTAAAATATGGTCGTCAATCAGCGTAGTGCAGTTTTTGACGTCCTCTCCCGGTAAAAGTTCCTCTAAAATCTCGATTAATGTTTCCATGCTATTGTTCCTCCATTCTTCCGTTTAACTGATTGGTTTCAAATTTTTTCCTGATGAGATGAACTGTTCCGTCAAGGTCGATTAAGAGCACTTGCGGGAGTTCACGGCTTAAAAACAGTGACATGCCTTCCGTTACCGAATAGGCGCCGCATCGCTTGAATAAAAGGATATCACCAATATGGATATCATTTAATTCAATCTGGCGGACAAGGATATCATTTACTGTGCAAAGCGAGCCGCAGATTGTCCATTTACCGCTTGAGGCAGAAGCGGAATCCGACATTGTTATCCTCTCCAGATACGGCTTTTTCATGCCCAGCATCTGACCGTAGTAGCTGATCTGGTGAATACCGCCGTCCACAATGATAAAGCTGCTATTGCTGGTATGCTTGATATCCATTATCCGTGTCATGTAATAGCCGCAGTCTGAGGTCAAGAACCGTCCGAGTTCTACGCAGATACAGTCGTATGAATCTATGGCAGATAACAGGCTGTTTAAGGTATCGAGCTGAGTTTCCGGGTCGTCGGCTTCGTCGCCTTCAAAATAAGAGACCATAAGACCGGGACCGTATTCCAACTCCAGACGGTTAAGGCCATAGCGCTGCTTAAGAGCGGTACAGTACGAATTAAGCTGCTGCAATTCATTTTCTATCCGTGACATTTTCTTTTGTGTACCGGAATAATAGTGGATTCCCGTTATATCCATGAGATTGTCAGACTGTATGACGGCAAGCAGTCGTTCTAATGTAGTCTCGTCCATACCGAACTGGTTACCGCTGGAAAGTCTGAGCAATACCTTGAATCTTTTGCCCATTTGGTCGGCAAACTGTTTTAATATCTGGTAGTGAAGTTCGGATTCAATTGTATAGATGCCGGCTCCACAACTGTAGGAGAGTATTCTTTCCATAGACTCCGAGGTTTTGTTTACGCCGGATACCACAATTTTTTCCGGATTTATCTGCTCGCGGATACAGATTTCATATTCACCGGGAGAACAGACCTCAAGCCTGTCCACCATTGCCGCAATTCTGCCGGCGACAAAAGGGTTGGCTTTCATGGCATAACAGAGAGATGTCCCCTGTGGAAGCCGCTCCCGTAGCTGTTTAATCTGCCGGGACAAAGTGTCAATATCGAATAGGTAAGTCGGTGTTTCAACTGTTGAGGCTATTGCCTGAAGGGTATTTTGCTGCATACATCTATCCTTTCGTTTTGTTTTCATACATTTCTTTCAGAAGCTTCCGGTCCGTCTTGCCGTTTTTGGTGAGCGGAAGTTTTTCTATACGCTGAAGAATGTTCGGAAGCATATATTCTGGAACTTTCTTCCGCATTTCGTCAAGTGTCTGCTTGCGGTCATTAGTGCCTGAGTAGAAGGCCACGATTTTATTTTTGGTGTCGTCAAAAAAGCAGCAGGCATGTTCTACGCCATGCACATTTCCCAGTACATGTTCGATTTCCTCAAGCTCTATGCGGTGTCCCATATGTTTAATCTGGAAATCTTTTCTTCCGGCAAAATAGAGCATATGGTCCGTTCCGTAATAGGCGAGATCGCCGGTTCGGTATATGGTTTCGTGCCAAGCGGGCTGCAGCGGATTCTGTGTAAATGCTTTTGCCGTGGCTTCGCGGTCACGGTAGTAGCCAAGGGCAAGCGTTGTGCCGGCAACGCAGAGTTCACCGGTTGTACCGGGCATGTCCGCAGTAATCTCTTTGTCCCCGGTGTCCAGTAAAAATACCCGTTCGTTGCCAAAGGCTTTGCCGATAGGAATTTTATCTTTTTCCGAAAACGTTTTGTCCAGAATATAGTAGGTGCAGTTACAGGTGATTTCCGTCGGCCCGTAGAGGTTGACAAACATTGCTTCGGGATAATATGAACGCCAGGCATTTAACTGTTTTACCGGCATCATTTCTCCGCTAAACATAATTTTGTTGATACAGGCAGGAACTTTATGTTTTAAGCCGTGCAGACGGTTTAGCAGGCATAGAGCCGATACTGCCCAAATCAAGGTTGTTACTTTATTTTCATCGAGCATGTCAGTCACAGCATTGGGAAACATAAAAAACGACCGCGGTATGATGATGAGGGTGGCGCCTGTTTTCCATGTGCTGTAAATATCTTTTACCGAAACGTCAAAATCAAAAGGTGCCTGATTGCCGAGAATATCATCATGGGTAATGCCAAAGGTTTCCGTGAACTGTTCAATAAAGTCAATTACAGAACGGTGGCTGACGAGGACCCCTTTAGGCGTTCCGGTAGAGCCGGAAGTGAAATTACAGTAGACAGGATCGGTATCCATCAGGGATTGACGAATCTGCATAAGCAGGGTGCAGTCGCCTGTACTGTCCGTATGGCATGGAAGGTCATCAGTATATAGGACTTGCTGATGATATCCGGCACGGGTAAGGACATCTGTCTGCTCCCTGTCAGTTATCACAAGATCAGCGGTAAGAATATTGAGAAGCTGTCGGATTCTTTCTGCCGGAAAAGACGGGTCAATCAGCACGTAAAAGCAGCCGGCATACAGGATTCCCATAAAGACTTTGAGCGTGGTGACACTTTTATCCATAAAAACGGCAATCGGCTTTCTGGGGCATGTTTTTGAAGCCAGCAGTGCGCCAATTTGTCTGGCATCAGCCAGCAGTTCACGATAAGTACAGGCGGTCAGGTTATCTTTAACCGCAATTTTATCGGGAAATATCCGGGCACTTGTTTCTAAATATTCCAATACGTTATTCATATTCTGTCATCTCCATGCTGTAGGACAAAATTTTGCAGTATGATCAGGTACAAAACACAAGCTAACATAACTGTGGACAAATATCAATAAAGAAAGTCTTAAAAAATCTTAAGTTTTTCTGACGAAATGCTGGGGTGTTGAGCATAATAATAGGAACTGACGAAATTTACTTTTTGATTGAATAGTGAGAACAGTTGGAGTATAATTCTTTTACAGGACAATGGTACTTAAATTATAATCTGACAGATGTACTATTTTTATTTAAAATCGGCAATTAGAAATGCGCTTTTATTTATGTAGATAAAATAAACAAAGGGAGATAAAGATGGATTTCAGTGTGGACCAAATACGAATTATTAACAGTAAAATGACGGGACAAAGTTTAATTAAAGGAGTTGCTGGAAGTGGTAAGACGACAGTGGCGCTTTTTCGATTGATTGCAATGCAGCAGGAGAACCTGCAAAATGAAAGGGTATTGGTCGTTACATACAACAAAACCTTAATTGATTATATGGAATACCTTTGTCAAGAGTATGGTGTCTGCCTTGATAAAAAGAAAGTACAGATTCGCACGATAGACAGCCTTATCTGTTCCATGGTGTCTGGTGAACCATATAAGATTGCAAGTGCAAATGCGCAGAGAGGAAAAATGCAGCTGGCGATAAAGAGGGTAAAGCAGAAATATCCGAATAATGCCATGGTTCAGGAGATGAACGTACAATTTTTGCTGGAGGAGACCAGCTGGATAAAGAGCTGCATGTATCTGACGAAAGAGGAGTATATGAATGTAGACCGCTTAGGCCGCAGCAGTATTGGTGAGAGCCGTATTCGTCTTGCAAAACAGTCAGAAAACCGGGCAGCTATTTTTGATGTTTTTGAGGTATATCAAAAGCTGTTAAAAGATGACAACTTGACAGATTTTGAAACCAGAGCGCTTCGTGCGCTGATGAAAATACGGGAGGGTGAAATAACCCCGCCGAAATATCGTTATATTATTGTAGATGAAAGTCAGGATTTATCACGCGTTCAATTGGAAATCATTCGCAATATGTATGTAGATTCTGCCAATAGTAATATTGTTTTTATCACAGATGTTGCACAGAGCATATATACACAATCATGGCTTTCCAGGCAGAGCTTCAAAAGTATTGGGTTTGATATGTCCGGTAAGTCAAATGTGTTATCAAAAAATTATAGAACAACGAAAGAGATTGCTTTAGCGGCCTATTCCCTGATTAATCATGACAAAGATTTAAAAAGCAGCAGTGATTATGTAGAACCGGAATCGATAGAACGGAATGGGGCAAAGCCGAGATACCGTCATTTTGAAAATGTGAACAAAGAGTTTGAATATATTACAAACGAGATTAAAAAATGTGCTATCCGGTATCCGCTGAGTGATATTGTTGTCGTGGCAAAAAATAAAGCATACCTAAAGAATTTGAAAACCCATTTTCTAAAACATGGAGTTGATGCAGAGCTGACCAAAGAGATAGAAGAATCAGGCGCAAAAACATTTTATGTGGATAAGGTTAAGTTGTTTACCTTACATTCGATTAAGGGACTGGAGGCATCTGTAGTATTTATTGCAGGAATAAACGAAGGAATTTTGCCGTTTTCACAGGAAGTATTAGATGTAGAGAGAAAGCTGTTATACGTTGGAATGACGAGGGCAAAGGAAATGCTCTATCTGACAAGCAGCAGTCAGGCATCGCCGTTTATTCGTGAAATCAATCAGAATTATCTGCAGTTGACAGATGATGAGAAGGAGGAATATTTCGATATTCCGGTAGAAAATTATCAGTTTTTTGACAGGATAGAGAAAACGGTCAGCAATGAGGAGGAAAAAGTCAGACAGTGGTATATGAATCAGTTGCAGACCCGATATGGATATGCGGTTCACCGTATGCAGCCAGAGGCTTGTGTAAAGTGTGGAAGCAGAACATTTTTTGTAGATATAGCAGTATATGAAGATGATGAAAAGGAAAGACCATTTATCTATGTAGAAACCAAAAAACCGGGTGAGGATATTATGGAGGCATTGAAGCAGGTTAAATGTTATATAGTACCGGGAAATGCGGCAAGGTATATTGTAGTAACAGATGGCAGGAAACAGGTGGTAAAACAGTATGTAGATGGGAAGTATGTTGAATGTAAGGATATACCAGTTTATAACGGGGAAGAAAATGAAGGCGAGAATTTCCTCTATTATGATTTTGTGCATGGGAGAGAATGGAAATACCGTCAAAGTACGGATAAAGAAGTCTGTTTATATGATATTGCGGATAATGAAGAGCTGGACTATACTTATCTGCCTGTCAAAGGCAGTGTTGCAGCGGGAAATCTTAAGTATGTAAATGTGGAACATGGGAAAGAGGAAATCGTTCCGCTAGAGGTGGTCAATAATCCGGATATGAAGTTTATATTGGAAGTATCAGGCGATAGTATGATTGATTTTAATATTCTTGATGGAGATAGGATTGTTGTAAAGAAACAATCTTTTGCAAATGAAGGAAACATTATTGTTGCGGGAAATATGGCAACGAACGAAGCCACGGTAAAACAGTTTCATTATGCTGGGGAAGATGAGGTTGTCTTACACCCTGGTAATAAAAAATATCAGGACATTGTAATCCGCACGGAGGAGTTTTATATTAACGGAATAGTAATTGGAGTGATCAGGAAGGGATAGGTTGGAAACTGGTGCTAAAAAAAGAGCCAGAAGATAAATCTTCTGGCTTCAGACCACCCACTGTATTGCGCCCAAAATGGCTCGTAGGAGAAGTCCTGAATATTATATGCAGATATGAGAGCAATATTACAATTTTTGCTGCCAGTCACTTCGGAAGCCATAATAATCCATTCGTACAAATGGGTATTTTTTAGTCAGTGCAATGATGGATTTTTTCATTTCGGTGAATTTACTGGCAGGGAGGATTCGTCTCATAATAAGTAGAAAGCCATAAAAATGTGCATTATCAAGTTCTCCGTTGCTGTTTTTAATCAGCAGGGCTTTTTCTTTTTTGTTAAGAGAAGGTTTTTGCTCAAAAAGACGGTTATATATCCGGTTTCCATGCGCACACAGATTGCGGATGATTGTCATACTGTGCATATAGCTTCCAAGAATGTAAGTGCCTTTGTTCATAGTGAGGCCAAAGGTATTGGCGACGGCAATTTTTATGGGCTGCTCAGAAATGGAGTACAAAAAGGAGATGTCGGATATGGTAAGCAGATCAACATATGCCCACAGTGGAATATCTTGCTGCAAGTCATTTATAAAATGTTTCAGATAAGCCTCATGGGGAAGCCGCTGGGTTTTCTGTTGCTCTGCTTTGCTGATAAGTTCCTGATGACGTGTTTGGTTGGTGAAAAAATCACCATTAAGGTATCCTGTGGAACCGTGGACCTTTGTAAATTCATAGGCATATACAGATTTCATCTGCACTTCGATTACTTCAAGGTACTGAAGGAGTATGTGCCTGAGTTCATGGTCAAAATTATAGATATCAATAATGTTTTGAAAGGTTGCAGATTTGAAAAAGATGTCATTTTTACGAAGGGTTAGTGAATAGCCACTGATGCGGTAGTAGTTGTTATGCAATAGAAAGTTCCGTGCCTGATCCTCGTCGTTGATGGTAAGACCACGGGAACGGAGAATTTCCAGCTGTTCATCGATTGTTTTAAAACCCTTGTCTGTCATGGCATTCACTCCTTATAAACAAAACGCCCTCAAGTGTGCATGTGTTTCCACAGAGGCCTGAGGGAGATGTTAACTTAATACTACCACAAAACAGGGATTTGTCAAGGAATAAGCGTCTTGGACTGTCCGGGCATTTGCGTGGCGGACGGTAGGAAGTGTTTGGAATAGTAATTGGAGTGATCAGGAAAGGGTAGGTTGGTAATAAAGAATGAAAACACTCAAAGTAGTAGCAGCAATCATAAAAAGCGGCGGCAGGATATTTGCAACCCAGCGTGGATATGGAGAATTTAAAGATGGCTGGGAATTCCCTGGCGGGAAAATAGAACAAGGGGAAACTCCGGAAGAGGCGCTTGTCCGGGAAATCAGGGAAGAACTCGATACGGAGATTAGAGTCGGAGAACAAATTGATATTGTAGAATATGATTACCCGCAGTTTCATTTGACAATGTATTGCTTTCTTTGTCAGATATTATCGGGAGATTTGACATTGAAGGAACACGAAGCGGCAAAATGGTTGACAAAGGAGACACTGGACAGTGTAGACTGGCTGCCGGCAGATGAAGGGCTGATTGAGAAATTAAAGAATAGATTGTAAGATAGGCGGAAAGTAGAACCTTCCGTTTTTAACTTGACATAGTCACCAAGCAGGTCGGCAATTTTGTCCTGCCAATTTTTTGATTTTTACTGTTGACAAATCGAAGTGAAAGGTGTATTCTTTATCCAAGGTTAGTTACTTAAGTAATTAACCAACTATACAATCAAGGTGGAAATCGCAATGAGAGGAACAGGAGGAATGGAGGTATGCAATGGAGATAGATGAAAGCTCCCTGACCCCGATTTTTATGCAGGTGGCGCGCTGGCTGGAAGAAGAGATTTTGAAGGACCACATTATGGAGGAGGAACAGGTTCCCTCCACAAATCAATTTGCTGCCATGTATAGAATTAATCCGGCAACTGCCCGTAAAGGATTTACGCTGCTGACAGATGAGGGAATCCTGTATAAGAAGCGGGGAATCGGTATGTTCGTGGCAACCGGGGCAAAGGAGAAAATCCAAAAAAAGGCAAAGGAACGTTTTATTAATGAATCGCTGGTATCTTTACTGGAGGAAGCAGAAAGACTCAATATTACAAGACAGGATTTAATCGAGATGATAAATGGACTCGAAGAAAAACAGAACTGACTTGGTTACAGGATTGGAGGAATGAAAAATGATTGCAGTGGAATGTAAGGAAGTGACAAAGAAATTTGCAGACAAGACAGTGCTTGACCGCATTTCTTTTCAGTTGGAAAAAGGGAAGATATATGCACTTTTGGGAAGAAACGGTTCCGGGAAAACGACTTTGATGAATTGCATATGCACAAAATATTTGCCAAACAGCGGTGAAATCCGGGTGCTTGAGGAGGCGGCTTATGAGAATGAACATGTTTTGAGCCGGATTTGTTTCATGAGCGACAACATTGACGCTTTTGAAACGAAGAAGGTTCGGTATATCCTGCATTATGCCGGTAATTTCTATCGGGATTGGAACCGTGAACTGGAAAAAAGACTGCTGGATTTCTTTGGTATTGACCCCAAGGACACATATGGGACTCTGGCCAAGGGGCAGAAAACGATGGTGGGAATTATTATCGGGCTTTGTAGCAGCTGTGAAATCGTGCTGCTCGATGAAATCTATTCCGGCTTAGACACAACGGCAAGGCAGAGTCTCTATAAGATTCTGCTCGATGAGCAGGAGCGGCTGCCGAGAACATTTATTTTATCCACTCACCTGATTGAAGAAATGACCGCACTGTTTGACAGAGTGGTCATACTGGATAAAGGCAGAGTGATGTTGAATGAAGATATGGAAACGATTTACAGCAAATCGTACAAGTGCGTAGGCAGGACGGACAGGGAAAACTGCCTGGCCGGTAAACAGATTCTCTATCGGAAACAAATGGGAACCGTTACGGAATATGATATATATGATGCGATTTCTGGTGAAGATCAGAAACAGTTAGCCGAAAACGGTTTTACTGTTTCCCCGTTGCCGCTGCAGGACCTGTTTACGGCAATGACTCTGGACGGTGCCAAGGAATGGGGGGATTTTGATGAAGATGATTGAGGGAAATCTGCTGATTATCATTACTTTTCTCGCAGAGGCTTGTTTTCTGGGTCTGTGGAGCCATTATTATGAGGGTTCATTTAAAAGGGTATTTGATTTTTACCGCAGGCGAAACAGAAGGAGTGCTGACCGGCAGGCGGCAAAGCTGATTGCCGGGATTAGCGTGGCGGCTGTCGTGCTCTATTATGTAGTCTGCAGGCTGTTAAAATATTCCGGACTGCCTGTGTTTTCCGCGGTCATGGTGGTGCTGGCATTACTGTTGTCGTATCTGCTCTTCCTGTCGTTAAGCGTTGTACGGCAGGATGCACTGACGGTACTGATATGGCTGGGACTGATAATGGTAGCTCCGAGCGCTTTGTTTATCGGTATTATTTACTGGGGTGCGCTGCTGGACAGGTATTATATGTATATCAGTGCGATATTGCTGCTGCTCTGTGCGGTTATCTACATAAAGGTATCGGCAATCTGGAAAGGAGGAGATTTAATTTGAAAAATAATATGTTCAAATTCTTTTTAGTCAGTGATGTGATATATCAGGTCACAATATTGAGCATACTGTATATTATGGTTATTTTCTTTTCACGGAAGGGAGAGAGTTGGCTGTATGTGTCGGATATACTGTTTGTCTCTGTTTTGCATTACTCCGGCAGTACAGGCTTCAGTTACATGAATCATGCCAGATATATGAATTTTGGCTTTTGCCGGAAACGTTTTTACCGGCAACAGGTTCTGCTCAGTATAGTCCGCAGCGGTATTTACGCATTGGTCCGCACGATAGTACAGGCGGTGTGCAGGGACGAATATCTCGCCGCTCTGGTCAGGGATACGCAGTATAGCGCAGAAATGTATGGACAGGTGTCTGTGACGGCGATGTTTATCATGAATTTTGTTTTTTTTGTTTTGCTCAATCTGATTTTGCTTGTGACCGTAACCTGTAAAGTATATCCGTTTGTGCCCGCAGGTGAGGGGAGCCTGCAGCTCAAATACAGAAGGCAGTCGGCAAAGAACCGCAATCCGTCGGCTTGGAAGGCAGGGGTGGTTATGGCGAAGATCGGCGGGCTGGCAGTGATAATCGCTTTTTCCCTGCTATTAGCTTATCCGGGATTTGTCTATCAGATGTATAGTGAAACTTCCGCCAGACTGGTGGCCGTGACCGTGAGCTTTGTGTTATGTATCATCTGTATTTTCGTTGGAAAAAAGAGATTCCGGCCGGAAAATATATAAGGAAATACCCTGCCGCCCGCAGTTAAGCTTTTGCCGGAGCAAAGTAAATCCGGAACGCTTACGGCGGGTAGGGCAGGGTATTTTTATTCCTGCGAGCAATGAGCCAAGTGCCGTGCTTGCACGAGCATTTGGCGAATGCCGCGAGGTTATTGACTTAGCCTGTGCGGTAAGGCAGGTATGCCTTACTCAATCGCAATATAGTGGTTTTCTTCCACTTTAGGCTGTTCTTTTATCTTAGGAACGGTAATGGACAAAATACCGTTATTGAAAGCGGCGTGGATATCGTCCTGCGTTACCTGTTCACCGACATAAAAGCTTCGCTGGCATTTGCCGGAAAAACATTCCTTGCGGATATATTTGCCTTCCTTTGTCTCCTTGTCGGCATGGCGTTCCGCTTCAATGGTAAGATACCCTTCTTTAAGGCTGGCGGATACGTCTTCCTTTTCATATCCCGGAAGTTCGATTCCCAACTCATATTTATCTTCAAATTCCCTGATATCTGTATTCATTAAATCTCTGGAATTTGCGGAGTGGATAAAATGTTCACTTGGCCGGTAGGTGTCGTTGAAAAAGTTGTCAAATAAATCATTTGAAAAAATACTTGGTACTAACATAAAAATTCCTCCTTTTATAGTCTATAGATATCGTCTGTAGGCTTTTGCAATTTTATTCAGGCAGTTCCATTTCCTAACCTGTGACTTTGTTATAACACAAATTGTTAGCACTGTCAAGAGATGAGTGCTAATATTTTCTGACAATTTTGTGAACATGGCTGAAAAATAACTGGAACAAGGCTGTCATCTGTGGTAATATATAGTGAGTGCTTGCGGAAAGCCGTATACGACAAGAGGATAATGGAGGAATACGAAGATGAATATTGTATGCTTGGATTTGGAGGGTGTATTAGTACCGGAGATATGGATTGCCTTTGCTAAGGCCAGTGGCATTCCGGAATTAAAGAGGACTACACGAGATGAGCCGGATTATGATAAGCTGATGACATGGAGATTGGGAGTGTTGAAAGAGCACGGATTGGGGCTTAAGGAGATTCAGGAGACAATCGCCACGATTGAGCCGATTTCCGGGGCAAAGGAGTTTCTGGACGAACTGCGTTCTCTGACGCAGGTGATTATTATCAGCGATACGTTTGAACAGTTTGCCAAGCCGTTAATGGAGAAGCTGGGCTGGCCTACCATTTTCTGCAATTCTCTGGAGGTTGCGGAAGGCGGGGAGATTACCGGTTTCCGGATGCGCTGCGAACAGTCCAAATACACTACGGTCAAGGCACTGCAGTCGATTGGTTATGAGACGATTGCCAGCGGTGACAGCTATAATGACCTCGGAATGATTAAGGCGAGTAAAGCAGGTTTTCTATTCAAGAGTACGGAGCAGATCAAAGCGGATAATCCGGAATATGCGGCATATGAAGATTATGATGATTTACTGGCGGCGATAAAAGCAGTCTTGAATTAACGGGGGAGACAGATGAGGTATACCAAAAAGCAGAGGGCTTTGGCGATTATTGATTTGTTAAAACAGGAATATCCGGATGCGGGCTGTACGCTGGATTATGACGACGCATGGAAGCTGCTGGTCAGTGTCCGGCTGGCGGCGCAGTGTACTGATGCGAGAGTAAATGTCGTGGTAGAGGGATTGTATGCGAAATATCCTACGGTAGAAGCACTGGCACAGGCCCCTGTGGAGGAAATTGAGAAAATCGTCAAGCCGTGCGGTCTTGGACACAGTAAAGCGAGAGATATCAGTGCATGTATGAAGGTGCTTAAGGATAAATACGGGGGCAGGGTGCCGGAGGATTTTGATGCCTTGCTGGAGCTGCCCGGTGTGGGACGTAAGAGTGCCAATCTGATTATGGGAGACGTCTTTGGCAAGCCTGCTATAGTCACGGATACACATTGTATCCGTTTAGTCAACCGCATGGGATTGGTGGACGGAATAAAGGAGCCGAAGAAGGTGGAAATGGCACTGTGGAAAATTATTCCTCCGGAGGAGGGCAGTGATTTTTGCCATAGGCTGGTCTATCACGGCCGGGCAGTATGTACGGCGAGAACCAGGCCGGACTGTGAACACTGTGTTCTGCGGGAGGTTTGCAAACGGGCAGGAGTGTAGGAAGAGATTACGTTTGTCTTGACAATATCCTTATCGAGCAATTATACTCGCGAACGAAATTGATTGCCGAATTTAACATTTCACCGCGGTATATGCGGTTAAACTAAGCATTTGCCTTCGGCAAATACTAAGGTTAACCAGTATAAAATACACTAAGCAAACACCTAAATAATATATGAAGAAAGGAAGTAGATAAGAAATGAGTGAGATTCCATATAAGATTTATCTGGAAGAGAAGGAGATGCCTGCAAAGTGGTACAATGTGCGCGCAGACATGAAAAAGAAGCCGGCACCGATCTTGAATCCGGGCACGCTGGAACCGGTGACATTGGAGGAGCTTTCCGGCATCTTTTGTGAGGAGCTGGGAAAACAGGAGTTAGATGATACCACGCCGTATTTTGATATTCCTGGCGAGATTCGTGACTTTTATAAGATGTACCGCCCGTCTCCGCTGGTTCGGGCATATTGCCTTGAGAAAAAGCTCGATACGCCGGCGCATATCTATTACAAATTTGAGGGAAATAACACATCAGGCAGCCACAAATTAAATTCTGCTATTGCGCAGGCGTATTACGCAAAGCAGCAGGGATTAAAGGGGGTAACCACGGAGACCGGTGCCGGCCAGTGGGGAACGGCTCTCTCTATGGCATGCTCGTACTTTGATTTGGACTGTCAGGTATATATGGTAAAATGCTCCTATGAGCAGAAGCCGTTCCGCCGGGAGGTTATGCGCACTTATGGGGCAAAGGTGACACCGTCGCCTTCGATGAACACGGAGGTGGGACGCAGGATTAACGAGGAATTTCCGGGAACTACAGGAAGCCTTGGCTGTGCGATTTCCGAGGCGGTAGAAGCAGCTACCAGCCAGGAGGGTTACCGTTATGTTCTTGGCTCAGTGCTTTCTCAGGTACTGCTTCATCAGTCAGTAATTGGACTGGAGACAAAAGCAGCACTGGATAAATACGGAATTAAAGCAGATATGATTATCGGCTGCGCCGGAGGCGGTTCCAATTTAGGCGGTCTGATCTCTCCGTTTGCCGGGGAGATTTTAAGGGGTGAGGCGAATTACGAAATCATTGCAGTAGAGCCTGCGTCCTGTCCGAGCCTGACCAGAGGAACGTATGCCTATGATTTCTGCGATACCGGTAAGGTTTGTCCGTTAGCGAAAATGTATACGCTGGGAAGCGGATTTATTCCGTCCGCGAATCATGCAGGAGGGCTGCGCTATCACGGAATGAGTTCCGTGGTTTCGGAGCTTTATGACCAGGGAATACTGACGGCGAGAAGCGTGGAGCAGACAGAGGTCTTTAAGGCAGCCGAAACGTTTGCAAGGGTAGAGGGAATTTTACCGGCTCCGGAGAGTAGCCATGCGATTAAGGTTGCGATTGATGAGGCACTGAAATGCAAGGAAACAGGAGAAGCGAAGAATATTGTGTTCGGCCTGACCGGAACAGGATATTTTGATATGGTAGCCTATCAGCGGTATAATGATGGTGAGATGAGTGACTATATTCCTACAGATGATGATCTGGCGGAATCCATTAGCCAGCTGCCGAAGGTTTCCCGATAAAATAAAAATTGCGGAGTGCTGTCTGCTGTACAATGCGCTCCGTAATTTTTTAAATCGTCATGAACAAAACTCATTATTGTACAACGGACAGTTGAGAAAACAGAGTTTTGCTCATGACGATTTTGTTTAAAAGTAGAAGATGGACTTGGGGCAGTTGACCAGTATCCAGTCAAGGATTCCCATGCAGGCGGTGAAGAGAAGGACCATAAACATCAGGAATATGGACCAGCCGTCATAGGTGAAAATGACTTTGCTGCTGCGGAAGTTGGCAATCAGGATTTCTATTCCCAGCGCAATCAGTACAACGGGCCAGTAATTTAAAATGGCGGTATAGGTGAGTGCAGGGATAAACAGGTGCAGCAACAGTAATGTGCCCAGCAGGATTAAAATGCAGCCAAAAGTGATCGTGCCGACTCTATGCGTTTTCATCTTTTGCACCCTTCTCCTTTGCACTCTTCTCCTCTTTTTGCTCGTCATATTCCAGCTGCTCTTTCTTGCCCTTGACCAGCCGGATTCCGATAACAATCAGGATAAGGGAAATGGCAACCTGCGGTATCCGCCAAGTAAGTTCGTTTAAAATATAGAACATACTATCCGGAAGCAGTTCTTGCAGAAGGGAAATTAGATTCCTCCAAAGCCCGCATATGCCAAAGATAATGAGCAGTGCAGCCAGCGTATTGCGGTACTGCCGGACAAAGTTTTCCCGGCTTGCTGCCAGTTCGCCTGTAGGAAAAATGAAATGGTCTTCTACAGAGAGAAATTCCTCCTCTGTCAGACATTTCAGATTATGGACGTTAAAAAAGCTGTAAAACCAGATAATCGGCAGCACAAAGATAAATGCAGGAATCTCCAGCAATGCGGTACAGGCTATAAGACCCCAGAACACAATCATCGTGCTCAGTCCCATTTTTTTAAATCCCATATAGAGTTCTCCTGCTCCCGGAATCAGGGAGAAGAAAAATACCCAAAAACCTTTTTTTTGTTTTGTCATGTCGTTGACCTCCGTTTCGTTATTGTTATTCTTATTCGTTTCTTATTCATGTGCAGTTCAGTTCATCATCTTCATGATATCACCGGAAAAATTTTGCAGCCAGCTGGTAATATTCTGGCTTCCGTCATTTAACTGGTCGATAATGGAGTTAAGTGCATTTTCGGCAAAATCTGCCTCTAAGAGACTTTCCGTCTGCTCCGGCAGGGACGGGAAATGATTCTGCGTTGCGGAAAATGTGATCATCATGACCAGACAGGCGGCAACCGCAGCCGTAACCTTACAGCTATAGATGAACAGCTCCAAACGTTTGGAAATGCGTCTGGGAGCAGCAGTAATCTGCATATCCGGCTGGGTCGTGCGGGTAATGATTTGCTCCTTAAGGTAGCGGGGCATTCGCAGACCAGAGGAATCGTCCAGCTCATCTCCGTTGGACTGCTCCTGTGCCATTTCGGTTAATAATTTGATCAATTCTGAATCCATTTACGGTGTCCTCCTTTCCGGTCCAATGTCCATTTCCTTTCGCAGCTGCTTTTTGAGCATTGCCTTTGCCCGGTATATCTGGGTCTGTATTGTCTTGAGGTTTGAACCGAGCATATCGGCTATCTCACCTGCCGTGCGTTCTTCCAAAAAGTGCAGCCTGGCAACACGGGAATAGGGGGGCTTTAGCCGGTCGCAGGCGGCACCTAGCTGTCTTAGGGTGTCGCTCTCCAGATAGGAGTCCTCGACGGATTCCGTTTCCACGGCTGTATCCAAGTAGCTGTCCTCTGTGGGAAGTACCCGCCTTCCGGCATTCTTGAGGTAATCCAGGCATTTGCGGGAGGCAATTTTACAGACCCAGGCTTTTTCATAAGAGCGGTCAAACTGCTTTAGACCACGGTACACACAAAGAAATACTTCCTGTGTCAAATCCTCTGCATCAAAGGGGTTTTGGCAGGTTCGATAGCAGATTGAATAAATCAGATTGCCATAGGTATCAATCAGATACTCAAAATATTCATTTTCTGTGATACAACCGCCTCCCCTCTAAATGCTTACATTTATTATAACGACAAAGACCGGGAAATGTCTTCAAAAAAATGAAATGTTATTGGCATTTTTTGGGGAATCGGTTATACTAATTGTATTATACAACAGATGATAGTCCGAAAGGGTTACAACATGGACAAAGAAAAATTTGTAAGAGGCGGATAAGGCAGAAACAGGAGGTGGATAGGAATGTATCTCGTATTTGATGTGGGGGCAACGTTTGTCAAATATGCGTTGATGACCGGTGAGGGCGGTATCGAGGAAAAGGACAGTATTCCCACCAGGAATAAACCGGGAGACAAACTGGAGGATTTTATTGAGTCTCTGGGTGAGGTCTATGACCGGTACAGCCAGAGGCAGAAACCGGAGGGGATTGCCGTGGGGCTTCCCGGACAGGTCGATGTGGACAACGGAATCGTCTATGGCGGCGGAGGAATCCGCTACATGCATAATGTACCGCTTAGGGATTTGCTGTCTAAGCGTTGTGGCGGTGTTCCGGTATCGCTGGAAAATGATGCCAAGTGTGCGGCATTGGCCGAAGTATGGCTTGGCAATGCAAAGGGGGTGCAGGATGCCTGTGTACTGGTATTCGGAACCGGTATCGGCGGGGCAATCATCAAGGACAGGAAAGTGCATCGCGGGAAAGGCCTGCAGGCCGGTGAAGTATCCTTTATGATTGATGAGATGAAAAGAGAGGATATCGATAATCTGCAATGTATAGAGGATATGGATATGTATGAGGCAATAGAACGTATTCCGTATTATTGGGCGGCTCATGCTGCTACCGGTGCAGTCTGTTATCTCCTTGCCAAAAAGAAAAATCTCCCGGTAGAAGAAGTGACCGGCAGGAAGATTTATCAGTGGATAGGCGAGGGCGACCGGGAAGCCGTGGAAATGATGGAGGAAATGTATTTCAGCATTGCCAAGCAGTGCTGCAACCTCTATGTGACCTATGACCCGGAAGTGATTTTAATCGGAGGCGGGATAAGTGCAGAGCCGCAGTTCTTAGAGGGAATCAAGCGCTATGTCGAGCGGTTAAGACCGATTTCCCTTATTTACCGCGACATGAAAATAGATGTGTGCAAGTATCGGAATGATTCCAATCTTTTGGGGGCACTATATAATTTTAAGCAGATATATAACCGGTAAGAGAATAAGAAAAGGAGGACGTTATATGATTATTACAAAGAATAAGGCATTGCCGGAGGACTTTTTGTGGGGAGCATCTACCAGCGCTTATCAGGTAGAGGGTGCAAATCTGACACACGGAAAAGGACCAAGCATACAGGATATCAAAAAGGTGCCGGAGGGAACCAGTGAGCTGGACGTATGTGCGGATTTTTATCATCATTATAAAGAAGATATTGCGCTGATGGCAGAAATGGGCTTTAAGACGTTCCGTTTCTCGATTGCATGGTCAAGGATTCTGCCGGAGGGCGTTGGCGCAGTCAATCAGGAGGGAATCGATTTCTACAGTGATGTGATTGACGAGTGCCTGAAATATGGAATTGAGCCGCTGGTCACGATGTTTCATTTTGATTTGCCGGCTGCGCTGGAGAAAAAAGGCGGCTGGTCCAGACGGGAAAGCGTAGATGAATTTGTGGATTTTGCAAGAATCATGTATGAGAATTACGGTGACCGGGTAAAGTACTGGCTGACGATTAACGAGCAGAATATGCTGACGCTGGTCGGCGAAGTAATCGGAACCTGCAATATGGAAGGGGTGACGAACAAATATAAGAAGCTGTATCAGGAAAACCACCATATGCTGCTGGCTCAGGCCAAGGCGATGAAGCTCTGCCATGAAATGCTGCCGGGAGCCAAAATCGGTCCGGCCCCGAATATTTCGCTGGTGTATCCGGCCAGCTGTAAGCCGAAAGACATTCTGGCGGCTCAGAATTTTAATGCCGTGAGGAACTGGCTGTATCTGGATATGGCCGTGTACGGAATATACAACAATCTTGTGTGGAAATTTCTGGAAGAACATGATGCCGTTCCGGATATGGAAGAGGGGGACATGGATATCATGAAGGAAGGAAAGCCGGATTTCATTGGTTTTAATTATTATTCTACGGCAACGGTAGAATGGGACGACGGAAGCGTGGAGGCCGGTTCCGGAGACCAGCAAAGCGGCGGCTCTGAGCCGGGTCTGTTTAAAACCTTTGCCAATCCGAATCTGCTGCGCACGGAGTTTGGCTGGGAGATTGACCCGGAGGGCTTCCGGGCGACAATGCGGGAAATGTACAGCCGCTATCATCTGCCGATGATTGTGACCGAAAACGGACTGGGAGCCTATGACAAGCTGACAGACGACGGCAAGGTGCATGACGATTACCGGATTGATTATCTCCGCCACCATATTGAACAGATTAAACTTGCAGTGTCGGAAGGTGTCGAGATGATCGGATATTGCCCGTGGTCAGCCATTGACCTGATTTCTACCCATGAGGGAATGGTGAAGCGGTACGGTTTCATTTATGTGAACCGTGATGAGTTTGATTTAAAAGATATGGCACGTTACAGAAAGGATTCGTTCTACTGGTATAAGAAGGTAATCGAAACGAACGGGGAAAACCTGGATTAAGAAGAAACACCGCATAGATGTTCATTCCCGCGAGCAATGAGCCAAGTGCCGTATCTGCACGGGCATTTGGCGAATGCCGCGAGGGTCAATACCCCGCTGCTTGCAGCGGGGTTATTGACTCATCACATGCGGTGTTTTTGTCTCTATACGGCAGCTAATGCCTGTTCAAGGTCTGCGATGATGTCTTCGACATCTTCAATGCCGACAGACAGACGGATAAGCTCCGGTAAAACGCCGGCTTCAATCAACTGCTGCTCGTTGAGCTGGCGGTGGGTATGGCTGGCGGGGTGCAGTACGCAGGAGCGGGCATCTGCCACATGGGTGACAATGGCAATCATTTTCAACGCATTGCTAAAACGCATGGCGCCTTCTTTGCCGCCTTTCGGCCCAAAGCAGAGGACGCCGCAGACACCGTTTGGCATATATTTTTGCGCCAAAGGATAGTATTTGCTGCTCTCCAGTCCGGCATATTCTACCCAGTCAACCTTCTCATGGTTTTCCAGATATTTTGCGACCTTTAGTGCATTCTCGCAGTGGCGGGGAACACGCAGGTGGAGTGTTTCCAAACCAAGATTCGTCAGGAAGGCATTTTGCGGCGACTGGCATGCACCCATGTCACGCATCAATTGTGCGGTTGCCTTAGTGATGTAGGCACCTTTGCCAAAGCGCTGGGTATAAATAATGCCGTGATAGGATTCGTCCGGCGTGGTAAGTCCCGGATATTTGTCGGCATGGGCGTCCCAGTCGAAGCTGCCGCTATCTACGATACAGCCGCCAGTGGAAGTCGCATGCCCGTCCATATATTTTGTGGTAGAATGGACGACGATATCTGCGCCAAATGCAAAGGGGCGGCAATTGATCGGCGTGGCAAACGTGTTGTCACAAATCATCGGCACGCCGTGCTGATGTGCGAGCGTTACAAATTTATCAATATCCAGTACAACGCCGGAAGGGTTGGAAATCGTCTCGGCAAAGACGGCTTTGGTATTGGGTTTGAAACACTGTTCCAGCTCCTCGGCAGGCAAATCCTGGTCGACAAGTGTGGTATCGATTCCGAAACGCTTAAGCGTCACGGACAGCAGATTGGAAGTTCCGCCGTATACCTTGGCTGCGCAGATGACATGGTCTCCCGCCTCGCATATATTGGTGACTGCCAGCATAGTCGCCGACTGGCCGGACGAAGTGAGCATAGCGGCGGCACCGCCTTCCAAATCGCAGATTTTTTTGGCGACGAGGTCGCAGGTCGGATTCTGTAACCGGGTATAAAAATAACCTTCCTTTTCCAAATCAAATAGTTTTCCCATTTCTTCGCTGGTTTCATAGCGGAATGTAGTGCTCTGGTAGATAGGAAGCACACGGGGTTCCCCGTTGGCCGGTTCCCAACCGCCTTGCACGCAGATAGAGCCTTCCTTCAATGCCATAATCATTCTCCTTTTCAGTGTAATAATTGTTATCCATATTTTAGTGGAAGCGGGGAAGAAAAGCAACATTTGATTGAAAAGATTGTTTTTTTTTGCCAAACATAGTAAAATCATAGTGGGATATCCTGATTGTCTTGAGGAGCACTGGCGATAAGGGATATACATACATTTGTAACCGTGCCTGCAGGCGGGGCTTGCAGGCAAAGAGGGTTAAAGGATAAAGGAGAATCAATGAGAAGATTATATGTAAGTGATTTGGACGGAACATTGCTAAACGGTAAGGCAGAGCTTAGTGACAGGACAGTCGAGGTGATTAACAGGGCAATTGAACGGGGATTGGATTTTACCATTTCTACTGCCCGCACACCGACTACGGCATTGCAAATTGTAGCGCCGCTGAAATTGAGGCTGCCGATTACGATGATGAACGGAGTGCTGGTATACGATATGGTATCCCGCCGGTATTTAAAGAAGGCGGTCTTGGACGAAACTGTGGTTATGGTGCTGCTTGGACTGATTAAATTAAAGGGGCTGAGCTGCTTTTTGTATTCACTGGAGGACAATGAATTTCGTTCTTATTATGACAGCGTGGATTCCAAATCGCTTAACTATTTCCGCAATGAGAGAATTATGAAATATGATAAGAAATTTGCCGAGGTGGAGGATTTGAGCTTAGTAGCGGGAAATGATATCATTTATTGTGTGTTAAGGGAACCGAAGGAGAAATTGGAGGTGCTGCGAAGGGAGATTTCCGTAGTGAAAGGGGTGACGTGTGAATTTTATCCCGATGTGTATAATGAAGAGTATTATATGCTGGAAATAGGCAGTGACACGGCATCAAAGGAGCAGGCTGTCCGCTATTTGCGGGAAAACGGACACTACGACAGTGTGATCGGCTTTGGCGATAATCTGAACGACAAAGCCTTATTGGAGGCCAGTGATTATTTCTATGCGGTTGCCAATGCGCATCCGGAAATTCAGAATATGGCGCATTCCGTGATTCCTTCTAATGAAGAGGACGGCGTGGCACGCTTTATCGAACAGATGATGGAACAGGAAAAAATGGAAAAATAGAATGGAGCAGTTATGGAAAATGTGACGGTAAAAGATATTGTAGAGATGACAGGCGGAGTGCTGTTATGCGGAGACGAAAACACTCCGGTAACAGACATCTGTATTAATTCAAAGGAGATTAAGCAGGGAGATTTGTTTGTGCCGATTATCGGTGAAAAGGTAGATGCACACCGTTTTATCGAGTCGGCGCTGGAAAAAGGGGCGGCTACCCTTACCTCGCAGCATAACGGTGTAGTATTGTCGGAGAAGCCGTATATCCGTGTCGATAATACGGTCGTTGCCCTGCAGCGGATAGGCGCCACAATCCGAAAAAGGTATCGGATACCTGTGATAGCGGTTACCGGAAGCGTGGGGAAAACGACTACACGGGAGATGGTAACCTGTGCACTTTCTGCGGCAAAGCAGACATTTCATACGGAGAAAAACCTGAATTCTCAAATCGGCGTGCCGATTACGTTGTCGAGAATGGACAGCAGTGCCGAGATTGCCGTGCTGGAGCTGGGTATCAGTGAACCGGGACAAATGGACGTACTGTCTGAATTGGTGAGACCGGATATGGCTGTGGTTACGACAATCGGAGTTGCCCATATCGAGTTTATGAAGACGCAGCAGGAAATCCGCAAACAGAAGCTTTCCGTGGTTCATTATATGCGGGACGGGGGAACGCTTTTTCTGAACGGAGATGATGAGCTGTTAAGATGTGCAGTGTCGGAGGAAAATCTTAACTGCCGTACATTGTTCTATGGAACAGAGGAATGGTGCGATTACTATGCAAAAGATATTGTATATCATGAATCCTATACCACCTTTACCTGTGTGCACGGAGCAGATGAAACGGCGGTTTTACTGAATACACTGGGGAAGCATAATGTGGGTAACTGTGTTGCAGCCCTTGCCATTGCGAATGAAAACGGGATTCCGATGAAGGTGGCGGCAGAGGGATTTTCACAATTTGAGGGCCAGCGGCAGCAGATTGTCCATTTGGCAAACAAAGGCATTTTGATCGATGACACCTATAATGCAAGCCCGGACTCCATGAAAGCCAGCATTAATGTGTTGTGTGATATGCCCTGCCAGGGCCGCAGAATTGCCGTGTTAGGCGATATGTTTGAATTGGGTGACGGTGAGGTTGAATATCATCGGGAAATCGGGAAATTTTTGCTCGACAAGCCTGTAGATGAGGTGGTTGTGCTGGGCGAACTCTCGCAAAATATCAAGCAGGTGTTAGAGGAGAGCGGCAGCAGCATTAACGTGTATACCTTTTCTGATAATGAGGAGGCCGGCCTCTATCTGGTAGCGATGTTAAGGCCGGAGGACGTTGTGCTGGTTAAAGCCTCTAACGGAATGAAACTCAGTGAGGTTGTAAATATATTGAAAGCGGATTAAAATAGGCTTGACACTTTTTTCCAGAGATGATAATATTTTTATCAGTAATCATTACTGTTTTTGAAAACGCTTAAATAATAGGTAATTGCGAAACTCCGAATTTCTAAAATCCAGTTGTGCAATTACCTAATTAAAAATAAGAAAGTGAGGATATTGTATTATGAAGTATGTATGTCAAGTATGCGGTTATGTTCACGAAGGAGATGAGGCACCGGAAAAGTGCCCGCAGTGTAATGCTCCGGCCTCTAAGTTTACGGCTCAGTCAGACGAAGGAAAGACTTGGGCAGCCGAGCATGTTGTCGGTGTGGCTCAGGGGGTCAGAGAGGACATTGTTGAGGATTTACGGGCGAATTTCAACGGGGAATGTTCAGAGGTTGGTATGTATCTTGCTATGGCGAGAGTGGCTTACAGAGAGGGATATCCTGAAATTGGACTTTACTGGGAGAAAGCAGCTTACGAGGAAGCCGAGCATGCAGCTAAGTTTGCAGAATTGTTAGGCGAGGTGGTTACGGATTCGACAAAGAAGAATCTGGAGATGAGAGTAGAGGCGGAGAACGGAGCAACTGCCGGCAAGACGGACCTTGCAAAACGGGCGAAAGAATTAGGGCTGGATGCAATCCATGACACCGTACATGAGATGGCCAGAGATGAGGCGAGACACGGAAAGGCATTGGAAGGACTGCTTAAGCGGTATTTCGGTTAAACAGTAAGGCAATTAATCATATTTGAAATAAAAGGGTATGTCGAAGAAATTTGACATACCCTTTAAAAATGATAAAATTCTTTGTGCATTTTGTCTTTAAATAATCCTATTTTTAGACAATGCTTGGTGAATACTAGAGAAAATGCGTTAAAAAGTTGCAAAACTTTTCTTTTTAGGGTACTATGAACATTGGAAACAGACAGCTTGAAAATTTTAACATACAATTTATTTATTCAAAGATGGAGGATATGACATGGCAACATCAAAGAAAACCGCAGAACAGGTTGCAGCAGCTATGGCAAAGGTAGAGGCAGCAAAGGCAGCAGATACGGCAAAGAAGCCGGCAGAGGCAAAGGCAGCAACAGCGAAGAAGACAACAGAGACTAAAGCAGCAGCACCGAAGAAGGCAACAGAAACCAAAGCAGCAGAGAAGAAAACTCCTGTTAAGAAGACCGCAGCAACGAAGACAGCAGCGGAGAAGAAAGCGCCTGCTAAGAAGGCAGCAACAACTAAGACGGCGGCTAAAAAGACAACGGCTAAGAAAGCACCTGCCAAGAAGACAGCAGCTAAACTTACCCAGACTGTATTTATCCAGTGTTGTGGACATGAAGTGACAACTGACGAGATTACAGCAAAGGTTGCCGAAGCAGTTGATAAGAAGTCGGTAAAGGAATTAAATATTTATGTTAAGCCTGAAGAGGGCAAGATTTACTACACGGCTGACGGTGAGCAGGGAAGTGTAGATTTATAAGAAATGTGAGCTATGACGGTTTCAACGTGATAGCAGGGATTTTGAAACAGAATTTGCAATAGTAATTACCAAATGAGGCATCGAATTGAATGTTTTTGATTCGATGCTTTTTTTGAGGAGGAGGTCAACATGAAACTGGGATTTATCGGCTGCGGCAATATGGCAGCAGCAATGATAAAGGGAATTATCAACAACAAAATTGCATCGGGTGACGAAATTATAGGCGCCGACAAATCGGCGGAAAGCCTTCGGCGGGTAATAGATGATACCGGAATTGTGCAGGCTGTCGATAACAGGGAGGCAGCAGCAAAATCGGAGATACTCTTTTTGTCGGTCAAACCGCAGTTTTATGAAGAGGTGATCAAAGAAATCAGAGATGTGGTGAGTGACAAACAGATCATCATCACCGTTGCACCGGGCAAAACGTTGGAATGGCTTAATCAGCAGTTTGGCAAGCCGTTGAAAATTGTCCGTACAATGCCGAATACACCGGCGCTTGTAGGGGAAGGAATCACGGCTGCCTGCGGAAATGCCAATGTGTCAAAGGAGGATATGGATAAAGCCGTTAAGGTTTTGTTAAGCTTTGGAAAATGTGAGGTGATTTCCGAGCATTTGATGGACGTGGTGACTTCCGTCAGTGGAAGTTCGCCGGCTTACGTTTTTCTGTTTATCGAGGCGATGGCAGACGCTGCTGTAGCAGACGGCATGCCACGGCAGCAGGCATATCGGTTTGCGGCGCAGGCAGTGCTCGGAAGTGCCAAAATGGTATTGGAGACCGGAAAGCATCCGGGAGAATTAAAGGATATGGTCTGTTCACCCGGAGGAACTACCATTGAGGCCGTGCGTGTATTAGAGGAAAAGGGTATGCGCAGTGCTGTTTTTGAAGCCATGAAAGCGTGTACAAGAAAGTCAAGGGGAATGTAGAGAGGAAAGCTCTTATACATAAAAAGACACTTTATTTTGTGAGGAGGATATATCTATGAAATACGAAATTTTAGGAAAAACCGTTCCGGCTGTTGAGGTGACACTGGACAGAGGCGAATCAATGTATACCCAGAGCGGCGGCATGGTCTGGCAGACAGAAGGCATTGAAATGAAGACCAATACAAAAGGCGGTCTGGTCAAGGGGATCGGAAGAATGTTTGCCGGAGAGTCTTTGTTTATGGCGACCTATTCCTCTGTCCGTGACGGCGCCAAAATCGCTTTTGGTTCTACGGTTCCGGGTGACGTCATTCCGGTAAACCTGACCGGGACACCGGGAATTATTGCGCAGAAGCGTGCATTCTTATGTGCAGAGGACGGGGTAAACGTATCTGTTACACTGACAAAGAAGTTTTCTTCTGGCCTGTTTGGAGGAGAGGGCTTTATTTTGCAGGATATCAGCGGAGGCGGATATGCCTTTTTGGAAGTGGACGGTGATCAGGTGGTCAAAGAGCTTGCTGCCGGAGAAGTGATAAAGGTGGATACAGGAAATGTTGTTGCCTTTGATAAAACCGTGCGGTATGAGGTGGAAACCGTTAAAGGACTTGGAAATATTTTCTTTGGCGGAGAGGGATTATTCCTGACCAAGCTGACCGGACCGGGACGTGTTGTATTACAGACACAGAATTTCAATGATTTTGCCGGACGAATTATTTCCATGATGCCCAGTAGAGGATAATGGCATTATCTGACGATTGACGAGCATAGAAGAAGAGCAGACTGAAATGATATTCAGCCTGCTCTTGCTTTTGTGATTTTCTAATTTTCACCCTGAAGGGCATCGTAGCCCTGCTCACCGGTTCTTACCCGGATTACATTTTCTACGTCATACACAAAGATTTTACCGTCACCGATTTTGCCGGTATAGAGAGCCTTTTTGGCTGCTTTTACGACATCGGGAACCGGAACACGGCTGACGATAACCTCGACTTTTACCTTTGGCAGAAGGTTCATCTCCATTTCTACCCCGCGGTAGTATTTGCTCTGTCCTTTCTGCGCACCACAGCCCAGAACCTGTGTTACGGTAATGCCGGTAACGCCGACGCTGTTGAGCGCGTCCTTCAGCTCTTCAAATTTGCTCTGACGGCAGATAATGGACAATTTGGAAATTTTTACATCGGAGGCAACAGCCTTGTCGTTTTCGACAACCTGTACCGGAACGGCCTCGTCAACCGGAACGGCTTCCGCATCTTCTGTCATAGCCAGTGCGGCACCGCCGACACGGTCGCCATAGGTCAGGAATCCGGCATACGCTGTTTCCAGACCATGCTCGGTAGCGTCCAGACCGGCAATTTCCTCCTCGGCAGTAACGCGGATACCCACAACCTTTTTGATGAAGAGGAAGGTAATCGTGATTGTTACGGTTGTCCAGGCAGCGACAGCGAGGAAGCCGATGAACTGAAGCTTTAACAGCTCCAATCCGCCGCCGTAGAACAAGCCGACAATAGTGTCGCCTGCTTTATCGGTGATGGAGTATCCCGGAGCGGACGGTGTGGCAAACAGTCCGACTGCCAGCGTGCCCCAGATTCCGTTCATGCAATGGACGGCAACGGCACCCACAGGGTCGTCGATATGCAGCTTGTAGTCCAAAAGCCATACACCGAAGACAACCAATAGTCCGGCAACGGCACCGATAACAATGGCGCCGGCAGCGTCGGTTACATCGCAGGAAGCGGTAATGGCTACCAGACCGGCAAGTGAAGCGTTCAGGCACATGGACACATCGGGGTGTCCGTATTTTATCCATGTAAATAACATGCACACAATGGTGGCAATAGACGGGGCAATGGTCGTGGTAACAAATATGGAGGCAAGCTGATCAACAGATGTTGCGGCAGCACCGTTGAATCCGTACCAGCCGAGCCATAGAATAAATACGCCCAGAGCGCCGATCGTCAGATTGTGTCCCGGAAAGGCACCAATCTTAATTTTGCCGTCCTTTGTTTTCGTGAACTTCCCGATACGGGGACCGAGAATCTTGGCTCCGATTAAAGCGGAGATACCGCCTACCATGTGGATTGCGCAGGAACCGGCAAAATCATGGAAGCCGATTTGTGAAAGCCAGCCGCCGCCCCATATCCAGTGTGCTTCGATTGGGTAAATCAAAGCGGAAATAATGGCGGAATAAATACAGTAGGACAAAAATTTTGTCCGTTCAGCCATGGCTCCGGAAACAATCGTTGCAGTAGTGGCACAGAATACCAGGTTGAATACAAAGTTTGAAAAATCAAATTCGGCATAGTTTGTAAAAATATCAAATCCCGGTTTGCCGATGAATCCCACTAAATCTTCTCCTAACAGCAGCCCAAAGCCGATGAGAATAAACATTACCGTACCGATACAGAAATCCATAAGATTTTTCATGATAATGTTACCCGTGTTCTTGGCTCTGGTGAAGCCTGCCTCCACCATGGCAAAGCCTGCCTGCATCCAGAAGACCAAGGCGGCACCAATCAGGAACCAGACAGCAAATAATTGTTCGTTTATGACTTCTATTGTTTTGTCCATAAACAACACCTCCTAAGTGAATGATTTTATAGAGAGTTTGAATGGAGTTTATGTATAAATCCAAAAAAAGGTGCCCCACAGTAATCTGCGGAGCACCTTTGCTCTCAATTCCTCCCCTATTATACTTGAGATTTTGTGATTGTCAATACCTAAATTTAAATTTCTTAAAAAAATATTGGAAAAAGCGCATTAAAATGACCGTATACGCTTAACTTTGTTAAGTTTGCTGAAAAAAGGGTGGAAATAGAGGAGCTTTTGTGGTAAAACGCATATAGAATAAATGCGGTATGGAGGTAGCAGCGTGAGGCAGCCGATTTTTCAACTTGTTCAAAACCAGTATCAGCAGAGAGGACTGGAGGGTTGGAAGGGGTGCCGGTATTATGAAATGATACCGCTTTTGCCGCCTGTCTATATTCCGGACGGCGGGTGTGAGCTTTTGTGGGATACCGGGGAAAAAAGGCTCTACTTCCTGCATGAGGATATAGCCGGTGGGAGCTTTGTGCCGAAAAAGGCAGAGTTGGCTCAAAGGATTTTGCTTCCGCAGAAGAGGAAGCTTTTGGGAATCCATATTGATTTTGGATACCGGGTGTCTTATCATACAGAGGAAGTTGAGGGCTGGTGGAAGGAGCTGGAAAAATATGACGATTTTGCCGGACGGGCAGCATTTTGCGGCAGGAGTCTGGATCAGGTACTCCGCAGGAGCAGTACGGCTTTTTTGGCAGGCAGCGTGCTGGGAAAAATGACGGATGCACGGGGCAGAGTGATTGTGGAGAATCTTTCGGTAGAATATCACTATACATCAAGACAGATGGAACGTATGTTTCGGGAAATGTATGGCTGTACGCCGAAAAAGATGAGTCAGTTTATCCGCCTCTTGTCTGCATTGGATATGATGAGCGTTTCACCGGAATTGAGCTTTTCCGAAATAGCATTGCGGCTCGGATATGCGGATACCTCACATTTTCAGCGGGAATTTAAGCGTTTTATCGGGGTGACACCGGGCAGGCTGAGAGAAGAATATATGCAAAGGGGAAACCGGGAAGGGTTGGCAGGTGGCGGACAATGATATTTCCTTAAATATACAATGGTATTTTTCTAAAAGATTTGTTATGATAGAGAAGTGGGTTTAGAAAGAGTGGAGGAATAGCATGGAAGATAATAATCACAATGATAAACATAAGGACGACGGCTATGAAAAGTACTGCTACCTTTGCAGGAGACCGGAATCCAAGGTAGGCAAACTGATTTATATGCCGAACAATATCAATATTTGCCAGGATTGTATGCAAAAGACCTTTGACAGTTTTTCCGGAGGTGGCATGCAGTTTATGGATTTGTCCAATATGCCGAATATGAATATGAATCAATTTACGCCAGTGGACGATATTCCGAAAAGACAGAAGGTCAAGAAAAAGAAGGAAAAAGAGGCGAAAAAGGAGGAGCCGGAGCTGACGCTGAAGAGCATTCCCGCACCCCATGAGATGAAGGCCAAATTAGACGAATATGTGGTGGGACAGGATTATGCAAAGAAGGTAATCTCCGTTGCTGTATACAACCACTATAAACGTGTTCTGGCCGACGGTGCAGAGGATATTGAGATTGAAAAGTCGAATATGCTGATGGTGGGACCGACAGGCTCAGGAAAGACTTATCTGGTAAAAACCATTGCCCGCATTTTAAATGTGCCTCTGGCCATAACCGATGCAACGACCCTGACCGAGGCCGGATATATCGGTGATGATGTGGAGAGTGTTCTCTCTAAGCTCCTTGCGGCAGCGGATAACGATGTGGAGAAGGCGGAGCGCGGCATTGTGTTTATCGACGAGATTGACAAAATTGCCAAGAAGCGCAATACGAATTCACGCGACGTCAGCGGAGAAGCCGTACAGCAGGGATTATTGAAAATTTTGGAGGGGGCCGAGGTGGAGGTGCCCGTTGGCTCAGGCAGTAAAAATGCCATGGTTCCGTTGACAACGGTTAACACGAAGAATATTTTATTTATCTGTGGCGGTGCCTTTCCGGATATCGAGGATATTATCAAAGCCCGTATCAATAAGCAGTCATCTATCGGTTTTCAGGCAGATTTGAAGGATAAATATGACAAAGACGCCAATCTGCTGCAGAAAGTCACTGTGGAGGATTTGCGGGAGTTTGGAATGATTCCGGAGTTTTTGGGACGGCTTCCGGTACTGTTTTCTCTGCAAAGTCTGGACGAGGACATGATGGTGCAGATTTTAAAGGAACCCAAAAATGCAATACTCAAACAGTATCAGCGGCTGCTGGCTTTAGATGAGGTTGATTTGCGCTTTGATGACAGTGCCTATCACGCCATTGCCAAAAGGGCGATGGCGAAAAAGACCGGTGCCAGGGCACTGCGCGCTATTATTGAGGATTTTATGCTGGACATTATGTACCAGATTCCCAAGGACGATAATATTGGCAGAGTGACAATTACCGGCAGTTACATAGAGGGTACCGGCGGCCCGCTTTTGGAGATGCGCGGTGTGCTGGCATTAGAGCAGCAATAATAGAGAATTTGTTTACCGTGAAGAAGAAATATCACGCAGGAATGCAGGGTATTTCTTTTTCTGTGCCATTCATTTGGCAGGGCAATCGCTTAATGTTTTTATCGCTATCAACGTTTCGATAAATAAATTTCTGTGCTCTGGCTCGTTTCTTACATTTTCTGCCATGA
>JAMPAW010000229.1 GCA_023666975.1 Clostridium sp. | reverse complement strand
ATTATAAAACTCCTTGAAATTGTAATTACACATATCTTCCATTGCGCTACAACTGAGTTTAATTTTACCTGCATAAGATTTTGCATCTTTATCATAAAAACCAATCCAATATGAATTTATCCAACCTCCATAGTATCCTTTTCTGGATCCGCCAAATAAGCACCATGCTTGTACTACATCATTTCTCCAGAATGGAGGTTGTAGCAATCTTTCATAATCAAGAATAGTAGTTTTTTCTATATCTTTTGGTTTAAGATTGTACTTATTCTCTACTTTCGGTCTTCTCATAATTTTCTCTTTCCTCGCAATTTACTCTATCACATTCGTTACATGGATATTTCAAAGCATCAAATTCTTTCATACAAGTAATATCATTGCCATATGAATCTAATTGAATTAATCTGCTCATATACACCTCCTCCTGTTGAAATGAATTTTTTATTGACACTGTTCAAATGATTTTCTAAGGATTTCATCAAATCCATATGTATGATTTAGATAACTGTCAAAATATTTTATTTCATAATCAAAAGTGCCATCATTATTGTCAATCACATTAAAGATATTATTTTCTGAAATATATCTTTTGGCGATTATACAGTACAGATCTTCACCAATAACAATATATTGATTGTCAACCAAACCATATTGTAAAGCATCTTGATATGAATCAAACTCTTTTATATTTACATGATATCCCTGTGAAATTAAATCATTTAAAATACGCTTGCATTGTTTTTCAATATCTTCACCATCCATTTTTTTAAGGAACTGCATTTTCCCTCTATAATGTACTGTTTCGTTCATATATTTCTTCCTCTCATTGAATTACATTTTCTACATTATTTTGATATAGGCGGCATTATTCCCACTAACGAGTGCCGCCTATACCATCTTATTATAATTACATGATCGTGCAAGGCTTCCCACCTACTGCAAACCTCCAATGGTTCAACTGTGTTACAGCGATTACCCATTTTACGGAGTCCCTATTGTCTTGGCAACTTTATCTTTGTTCAACGACCATTTTTATAAATTTATTTCATCTTTAAATTAATCGTGTGAAAGTTTCCCATCACACGACCATACTATTCAACTAATCACCAAGTTCGTCAAGCATCTTCTGTAAGTCATCAATAGAACTATTCTGTAATACTTCATCCTGTTTTGCTGCAATGATAGACATAATCTTCTGCTTCTGAGCCTTCTTAGCCGATGCCTTTTCTTTTGCTTCTTTCTCTGCCAGTTTCACAGAAACAATATTTTTTACAATGGCAATCTGAACATTTAAAAGCTCATCTTCCCGAGTCTTAATATTTAAGAGACTCTCCTCTTCAGACTGCTTTGACTTTTTATTCAATTCCTTATAAATTGAATCCAAATTTGTAAGGGATAAATCCCACAAGTCCTCAACCGAAATTAGACCTTTAAATGAAAAACGTACCTTATTTCTTGTTGCATACTCAAAAATATTTTCTACTGTCATAATCTCTTTCTCCTTTTCTGATTAAAATTTTACCTTCATAATTCTTTCTGTTGCACCCTTTACCTTTACAATTAATTCTGCTCGCTTTGTCATACTAAACCCAATGCCGGAAAGCTGATCATCAGTATCTTCTACATGACATTTTGCACCCAGAGCTTCAAATACTCTCTTATGTTCTGCAAGTTCATTCTTCAAAAATTCATTGTAATATCCGTTTGGTTCTTCGGTATTTACACAATCTTTCAAGAAAAAGAACAGATGCCTATGTCCGATACCGTCCTGCTCATCGAAATAATTTGGACTATAACTAATAACTGAAACAGGAACAAATTGATTTGTATTTACTCCCCAGATATTTCTGCTTGTAATCGTAGAGTTCCCAGAAAGTTTTTCCTTAATAGTGAAATTGCCATTATTATCCAATATCACTTCTGCAACCTGCACATTTCCGCGAACCGGCTGATTATATTCAAAGGAATGAATTTCTCCATCAAATTCGATTTCTGCTTTGAATCCCTTAGAACCTCTTGCCGCATACTGATTCACAAAGAATTTATATATACCTGACTTCATTCGTGATTTATCTGACCATGTAATATTTTCTACAGATGCTTTACCAGGCATCTGAGTGTTTGGCTGAGTAATATCAATGTCAAGTTGACCACTCAATGAAGATATACTTGGTTTTCTACAATTACCAAAATAAATCTCATTTCCAGTTGGTTCAATACAATGTGCATCAAGATCACTATTATCTTTGCCACTTTCATTCCACTGAATTGAAAATCTTAAAACACCATCTACATTACCACCTGCAGCTTTCACATTCTGCTTCATGTCGGAATCAGTAATATTCCCTGTGTAAGCCCAACTCAAACCGTTATTCCACTTAAACATTGTTTTTGCTTCTTTATTGCATGGCGCAATCATAGAAACAAAATTCTTATCATGTTTATTCTCCACAAATACTTCAACTTCTTTAGCGGTTGGAATAACTTTACCAATAAAATCTGTAGCAGAAATCTCATCAATCTTGGAAAACTTTCTCGGACTAATAGCCACATCTTTTTCCATTTCTCCAAAGATATCATCTGCTCCATTAATTCTCTTAGCAGCATCCCTATTTGAGAATAGGATATTATTCACTGTAATATCATCCAAATTGGCAAATCTTCTCTGCAAAGAATCCATGTAACCAAGTTCAGTAATTGTCTTCTTTGCGTCCTCTAACATCTTCTTTGTATAAATTGCCTTCGGACGCTTATAGTTTGCTGGTGCTACAATCTGCTCATACTTTCTTACGGCCGTGTCTAAATCCATATTTTCGCTTACATTAACAAGCAATGTACCGATACTATGATTTCTAATCCGCCCAATGGCGATACCTGCCTTCACAGAATGCTCCCATGCATAAATATCTTTCTCTGTATCGGAATTTAGCTTATCATATTCCTTTTTATATCGCTTAAACTCATCCAGTACACCCTTCCACTCTTCTCCCTTATAAAGTGTATTGGAATTGATAAGTTCTAAAATTGTGTCAAGAGCATCCATTGAAATTTCATCAAGCGAACGCTTGAATACATTTCTTGTATCTCTGAAACTACCTTTAATATCGCCCTCAGAACGCCCACTTCTGTCCACCAAATTATCAGGAAGCTCTACATAAAAATGTGACCACTCTTGTACCTTACCATTTTCCATTTCTTCATAATTTTTCAATGTACCAATCTTCTTAAATTTACTTACATAAATATCCGACACAACATGAGATTTAATAAAATTAGACAATACATCTAATACTGGCTGATATGTACTATCATCTGTTCTAAAATCCCAAATGGTTGTAATATTTCCATTCTTAATCACAACAGCATTGCCTATTGTTTTGATAAACTGCCTACAGCAGCTACAATCATGCCACCTGCGTTCTCTATAAATCTCATTAGTTCCAGCCGGAAAACTATCAAGATATAAATTCCACAATTCATCCTTATCAACCGTTACTTCAAATAGATGATCTGCATCCTTTGTCATTTCTTTGAAGTGTTCCATTAACTTGTTTCTCATTTCTATAAATTCCATAATCAAATCTCCTTTTCTTATACTATATATTGTTGTTTCACAATTAGTTATATACTATATATTGATTACAAATATACTTGAAATGTTAGTTTTATCGTGGAATATAACAATTTTTATCTTTTTGCGAACCACGATTATGCTTACAAGTTTCACATGATGTAGTGTGTCTCATACAACACCTTTCTTTTGCATCACACTGTACTGCTGCGCTTGAATTCAATTTATTAATTTTTTTGTTAAACATATATTTTGTTCCTCGCTATCCACTTAAAAAATACCGTTTTATCATTCGCAAACAATATTCAGTTTATCTCCTATATTTCTCACACATCTCCCTAATTGAATACATAAAGATTTTAACCAATCAGTATCTCTATTTTTCATAACCTCTTCCATTTCATCAATAGTTAAATCTGAAAAGCAAATATTATCAAGACCACCTCCTCGCTTTATCCTAAAATAAATACCGTCTAAATTTCTTTTATCCATTTTTACTATCTCCTATGCGCTCTTTCTATCTTCTCTTTGCCATTGCTCATAATTTTGTTTCATATGTAAAAAATTCTTTTTCTGATTCAAAAAATATGTATTATATTTCGCAGCATATTCAGTTAGCCATTCATCTAAATCGACGTCTTCTTTGTACGAATAGATTACCATAGCCAATAAAGAAGGATGGTTTTCGTCATGCAAAAGTTTTGATCCGTCTTTAACAGTCCTACTCGTCAAATCTTTTAATGACTCGTTATAGAAAACTATATCACTCTTAATTGCTTCTATATCCATATCTAACACATTAGCAACGAATCCCACCTCATCTGCAACCAAAATATCCTCATGATCATCCACATGTAAAAATTTAAGCATTGCCTTTTCAAGTAGATTAATCTTATCAATGATTACAGGTTTATCTTTGGTACCAGCCCCCTCATCAATCTCATCAAACAACGTACCGTTTTCATTTCTCTCACTATTTCTCAAAGTGTTTTTAAATTCTCTGAGAAACTCTGCAAACCGCACATCATCTTCTCCAAGGCTTGTGAATTTATCAAATAATGTCAAAAAAAGAAATGAATCTTTTTTATTAAACACATCTTTAATATCACTTGTTATAATACTTTCGAGACGGTGTAAGTTATTGGCTAATTTATCAAATTCTTCCTCGGTTGCGTTCTCGTTTAAAAATTTAAAGGCTTG
>JAMPAW010000228.1 GCA_023666975.1 Clostridium sp. | reverse complement strand
AGAAACAGGGGCAGGGCCGCAGCCAGAACCAAAACCAAAACCGGAAGAACCTGAAGCAGGAGCAAGACACGGAGCAGACGCAGGGGCAGACCCAAGGCCTGAGCCAGAGCCGTGGGCGGAGGCCGAATCAGGAGCCGGCGCAAAGCCTGGGTGAGAAGCCGGGGCAGGAGCCTCCCATCACCAAGGCTGCAGAGGTGGTCCTTATGGCGGAACTGAACAGGACAGGGGTTGCTTTGGAGACGGTCCTGAACCGCTACGGCCTTGAGGACATCAGCCAGATGACACAGGAGACCTATGGGAAAGCGATGTCGGCGCTGAAACAGACGAAACCCAAAACCAGAGCCGTAAACCCGGCGGATACAGCCGCGTAAAGAAAATGCAGCCGCATAGAGAAAATACAGCTGTGGCGGACGGTTAAAATTATACTTTACATTTAAGAAGGAGCAGAGAACATGGAGATGAATGATTTTGCACAAAGGACACGCAGCGCGGTGGAAGAGAAGCTGGGCGGGGGATATGGGATAGAGGTTCGGGAAGTACGGAAGAACAACGGGCTGCTCCTGCATGGTCTGGCAATCTGGGAGCAGGGGAGCCAGGTGGTCCCAACGGTTTATCTGGAGAATTATCTGGAAGCCTACGAAGCCGGGATCCCTTTTGAGAGGCTTGTGAAATGGATCCTTTGCGAATATACGGAAAAGAAGCCGGAGGGAAACCCTGACATGGAATATTTCCGGCATTTCGGGGCGGTGAAAGACCGGATCTGCTACCGTCTGGTAAACCGGGAGAAGAATAAGGCTCTTCTGGAGGAAAGGCCCCACTTGGATTTCCTTGACCTGGCTATATGCTTTTATTACGATTACCGGGACAGGAAATTAGGGAAAGGGACGATTCCGATTATCCATTCCCATGTGGAGGAGTGGGGGACGAATTCATCTGAATTGTTCCGACTTGCCCAGACCAACACACCAAGGCTTTTCCCATGGGAATGCCGTGGGATGGAGGACATCTTGAAATCCATGGAGGCGGGACCATCGGAGGATGGCAGGGAGGATTCTTATGGCCGGGGGAACCTGGTAGATATCCCCATGAAAGTCCTGACAAATGCCAGCCGGTGCTTCGGCGCGGCCTGTATCCTTTATCCGGGTGTATTGGGGCAGGTCGCGGAAAAAGAAGGGAAAAACCTGTTTATTCTCCCCAGCTCCATCCACGAAACGATCCTCCTGCCGGATGATGGAGGCGACACCGACGGACTGAAAAATATCATATCCTGTGTAAACCGGACAACGGTTGCCCCGGAGGATGTGCTTTCTGACAGCCTCTATTATTATGACCGCTCTGAAAAGGAAATCAGGGTGCTTTAGGGGAGACGGCTTTCGGGGCTGCAGCCTGGAACCAGTGTAGTATAGGGGATATCCGCAGAAAGCTGCAATGCGTTCCTGTACGGCATCTTTTCAGGAGGGAAGCCTGCATAAGGCATGGGAGGCAATGCTTTACAGCCCGGCGGAAATCTTGGAACGGAAGGAGGGAGCCGGGATGGAGTTAAGGAATCTTGATAAAATCCAGGAAGCGAGGGAGATCGCTGACGGCATCAGGGACAGCCTCATTTATCTGGGCAGCTCAGACACCAGGCAGATACCGAATACGGTATGCGTGGTGCTGGAAGTGGCGCTGGATAAGGTGCTGGCGCTGCTGGACGGAGTGATTTCGGATGTGGAAGGCGAAGGGTGAGACCATGAGCTACACCAGAGATTGAATATCCATGGAAAAAGCGGCAAAGGACAGGTTCAAATCTGTCCTTTGTCGTGACATTATTATAGTATAACTGCGGTATCAGGTAGGGGCGCAATGAAAAGGGTAATTCAGAAAAACTGTTCCCAGGAAGAGACACCGGGATAAATCGGGTTGCTGTATCTTATCGGAACAGGAATAGGGCTGCATCCAAGTTCATCATATTTTTTTAGAAGAGAATTCCAGTCATATCTTGAAAGGCCGAGGTCTTCTAACAGGTTTTGGTTTGAATGTCTGGCAAAATAGAAAGAAACTTGCAGCATTTTTTCTTTGACGGAATCCTTGTATTTTGAGGCGATAATCTTTTCGCGCACAGAGTCATATGGGAAAAAATCCCGTTGCCCTACCATCTTGGCCAGCATTTTAGGTATTTCATGATATGCGATGGTGGGACATTTTGCAAGAAAATTATCAATAGAACATTCCGGATAAGGAATATGGTATTTTTCAGCAAGCCTGGATAATTTATCTCCATATGCTCGTAATTCCACCCGCACTATTCCGGAGGCTTCTTCTGGATTGCTTATTTTGCGGTTTAGCATTTCTTTATATTTAAGGTATATTTGAAATTCGTAAGACTTACATTTTAATAAAAACGATTCCTTATACGCAACCTTTCTGTGTTGAAGAGAATCCCTGTATTTATATTCATGTAGATTTTTGCGTGGAATACCCAATTTCAACAGATTTATATATTCTTGGGCAGAATGCTGATTATTGAAGGCGAGATCTATGCAAAAGTCTACACGTCCCAATTTTAAAACCGTCAGCAGACGTTTTCCGATGATTTTTCGGATATCACGCATCATGTTATGGACTGCGGATTCGATGTCAGCGGGACTGATAATGCGGCAATTTGAGTTGGGTAAGCAAGTATGTGTATTATAAAGATTGATTATAAAGTAAATCGTGTATCGCAAATTGATTTCGTTTATATCGTCTTTAATATTGACAAGCTCGATAGAATTAAATCCATAGTAAGGAAGTTTGCGAAAAATTAAAGAATCTTTTGTAATACCTTTTTTCGTTTTATATGGTTTAGGCTGTATAGAACAGTCCAAAGTAAATAATGTATCTTTTATAGAGATATAATCTGTATAAGTCAGTCTGCAATATAACCGTATTGTATGAACTGAATAGTTTATCATAAAAATCTCCTTTCAGTATTTTCTATTAGCGCAATGTTGTTTTTGAAATTTGTTTCTATATTCAAGTATTTTCCAGAAGATAAGTTGAAAATCATTTAAAAAATTTTAAAAAAAAGCTACATACTTATAGCTGGTGATTGGTTGAAAGGCTTCCCTGAATATAGGTGAAGCCTTTCTGCTTGTTGGTGACGGTGTGATAGATTGTGATTGTCTATAAGGAGATGGGGGAGCCGTTGTGAGGGGGACGAATTAAAAAACGTAGAAAAATGAAAATACCACCTTTTTGGGTGGTATAGGTGGTATTTTCAGGTGATTTTGGTGGAAATGTTGAATAATCCCCTCAAAAATTTGGAATTATACTTTTGATGTTGCAACATATTTAGAACGACCAGTATACTTTAAATTGAAGGTGTCACAAATAATATTTAGCTCATTGGTAAATGAAACAACATCGTCATGCATATTATTTTGCTTGTACTTTTCTAATAATTCTTTTGCCTTTTCCTTCCATTTATTAAGCAGTTCTGTTTCGACCTTTTGTTGTCTAAAGAAATTTATATATACTGTATATGTATGATCAACAGGTCTTTGTGATTCGCGATATTTTTTGTTATAGATATTTTTGCTTGAACTACAATCATTACAGTATTTTTGTTTTCGGCTATTGGAGGTAAAATAATTATTGCAGTTTGGAGAAGCACATTTTCTTATAATTACCCTGTTTTTTACAAGTTCGAGAATCTCTATGTATATTAATTGTTCAAAAGAATATACGACACCTAGCTCTTGGTGAAAGATGGAATCTTTTTCAGAAGGTATCCATGTATCTAAGGCCTCCTGGATCTTTTTGAAAGCAGACATATTTTTTTCGGGGTCCGATAAATAATCCGGAAATGTATCATTCGCGTCGATTGTACAGCGGTCAAATAATTTATCAACTTCAAAAAATTCGCTTGAAACAGTTGCGGTCATGTTTTCAGTAAGAAACTCGTAGAGTGTATGAGGATGATTATATAAGGTTAGATCTTCTAAGATTCTCGCAATATGCGGATTTTGTCTTAAAAATAAGCAGTATGCTTGTGCAGAGGAAATGTTTTTCATATACATAAACAATTCGGAAAAACTGTGTATATAGCTGCCCCATAATGTAGATCGTAAACGATATAGTGATGAAAAAATATGACCTGTAGGTGCCTTGTCATATTCATGCGGATTCATTTTGATGTCTTTAATTGTATCGATAATACACTTTTGAGGAAGATCAGAAGAATACTCTTTTGATGAAATCAAATAAAAATTCCACATGTTTTTGCAATGTTTTTTGCAGTCGTAATGATAATTGGAAAGCGGACATTCGACTTTCTGACTTTTAATTTTAAAAAGTATTAGGGGTAGAAATATTTTTTCAAACAATTCATAAGTTTTTCCAATGATAGATTCAACAGAAAGATTTTCTGACACAAAAGCAGCTATATTATATGGATAAAGTTTTTTAAAATAATTGAGCAAACGCTTTTCTACGTATTCTATGGAATTTCTGAAACTAAAATTGGATGGATTAAAAAAAGTATGAAGAGCTGTAATATCTTCAATAAGTTGCTGGATTAATGTATTGGCCAAATCTTTAGAATCGTTAGCTGCAGCAATTATGTATTTTTGCGCGGTTTTCTCATATATGTCTAGTTGTGTATTAAGTGAGTTTGCCAGCAACAATAAATCCGTATGCGCATTTGTAATTGTATATGCGGTTGAATAGTTTTCACTATTATAATGAGATTTTGCTTTGATATGTATTATAGTTTCAGTGATTTTTCCTTCATTAGTATCTCTGCTATTTTTA
>JAMPAW010000227.1 GCA_023666975.1 Clostridium sp. | reverse complement strand
GCATCGGTTTCCAGTACATGACGGTACTGTTCTAATTCCAGTTTCGCTTTCCAGTTTCTCCGCTTGGATGGCGGTTCTTTGGAAAACAGGTATGCCGCTCCGTCCACTATCTCTACTATTGTTATAACAAGTGCCAGATAATCCCTTTTCAGTTCCTGATAGGATTCCTCCGACAACGGGAAACCGCCGGACTGAACCTGTCCGGCGATTTCCTTCATAACTGCCTGCATCTCCTGCAGAGAATCCACTATCCGCTGTATATTCGCCTTCTCGCCGACTACGACAATATTAGAGTATACGCAACTCCTTGTAATAAAGTCCTTTTTATACATACCACTTAATCTGGCTCTCTGCTCTATAAGTGTTTTAGCCCATGCACTTGGGCGAAAAGCTATCGTAGAATATTTATGTTTCCCCGGCATTGTTATCTCCTTCTGCATCATCTGTTTCTTCCATCAATCCATTAAGCCGGTCTGCCAAATCGCGCGACTGGTTCGGATACAGGTGTGAATATGTAGAAAGCGTGGTCTGTACCTTTTCATGCCCCAAACGGTCTGCCACCAGATTCGGCTGCGCCCCTAATTTAGAAATTAGCAGGCTCGCATGACTGTGACGAAGATCATGCAAACGAATTTTCTTCACTCCCGACAGTTCAACTCCCCTGATCATTTCTTTCTCCAGACATGATTTAGTAATAGAAAATAACCTGTCATTCGACATCATTCCGTACAGCCTGCTCACATATTCCTCCAATTCCAGCACCAGAAAATCAGGAAGTGTGATCACTCTTTTACTTTTTGCAGTCTTAGGCTCTGTAATCACGTCCCTTCCGTTAATTCTCTGATAGGATTTTGTGATAGACAAGGTCTTTTCCTCCGCATCAAAATCAGCAAGAGTAAGAGCAAGAAGTTCTCCAAGTCGAATCCCCGTCCAATACAAAGTAAGGAATGCATAATATGATATCGGTTTATCCTTGATAAACTCAATGAACATCTCAAATTCCTCCTGTGTCCAGAATTTCATTTCATCCGCTTTCCCTTTTCCCATAGAGCCAGCCTGTGTACATGGATTCTTCGGCAGGTCATAATACTTTGTGGCGTAATTGAATATTGCACTAAGCTGGTTATGGATTGTCTTTAAATAAGTCTGTGAATATCCCTGTTTCATAAGGCTGTTCTGCCATCTCCGAATATCTGCAGCTGTGATGTCAATCATCTTCTTTTGGCCGAAATATGGTATTACTTTCAACTCTACAATGTAATCCTTCGTGCGAACCGTATTTTCCCGCAATCGCTCCTTCATATCCTCTCTGTATAGCTGCCAGAAAGAGCTGAAATCCATGTCCAGATTGTGGGATTGCTGTACTGTATACCTTTCAGCCCATTCGATAGCTTCTTTTTTCGTTCTGAAATTGCGCTTATGCTTTTTGACATTCTTGCCCCTATAGTCTTTGTAATAAAACTGAATATCCCAGAGTCCTTTGCTATTTTTTGTAACAGTCATAATCACCTATCCTTCCTTAGATTGATGAGCTGCCACCAGACATAAATTCTGTCAAGCAGCAGCCCATTCATTGAATCCTACAGAGCCAGCCCGTAATATTTTTCAGCAAAGAACTTCTTGGGAATCTTCCCTGCAATGACGATATAGCCTTTGGCAGCCAACTCACCATTCATATCTTTCACCAGTTTGTAGGCCTTTGCCCTTGAAACGCCAAGCATCTGTTCAATTTCACCTGCTGTAAAATATAAAGTGTTTTGCATTTTTCTTTCCTCCTGTATATATAAAATATATAATTATGGATGCATGATATGCACAAAGTGCATATCATGCCTAACACCATCCTTAGGCAAGCTTATCCAGCTTAATAGCATAGAACCGCTTACCACCCGTACCATTAATCTGAACAGTATGCTTCTGTCCCACACACTTTAAAGCATCATGCTTAAGCAAATAATTAACACATTCTTCAAGGTTGAAATATATACCTTCTTTTTTGAGTCTGCGTTCAAGGCATTTGCCCCGTAGGCATAAACAGTCGTAATAAATTATCCCGTCATGCTTGTCTGGCTTATACTCCTCTTTCCCACCTGCTATGCAAAACATACCATGCTTGTAGAATTTTCGAATAAGCTTAAGATAATCAACTTCCCTCGCATCGCCTCTGTTCTCGAATCTATCTTGCTGTTTCCGTATCATTTTAGTAACTTCTGAGTAGAAAGAATTATATTCATCCTGGCACTCCTCTTTTGACAAAAATCCTGATTCTTTGCAAAATTCTAAAAAAATCATGTATGAAATCTGCAGATAAAACCGTGTATCACATAATCTCCCATGGATTTCCGAATCGAATATTGTTTCCCGAAAAGTAGTAAGCCGTTTACATATTTCATCACAGATCTCATCAAAATGGTCAACGTACCATTGGAGAAAAAAATAATAAAATGTTGATACAAGCAGCGGCTGTTGTCTCTGATACATATCAAGGATTTTCCCATCAGGCCGTTTGGTTATTTCCGCTATCAACGCACGGGGAATTGTAGATTCTTCTCCAAAAACATACTCCCCAATAAATATTGCATTCCCTCTAAACTTCTCTTGCACCAGCGATTTTCCCATCTTGTATCCACGTCCCATATCATCACTAATTCGCCTTATAATTTCCTCCGCCGTTGCTTCATTTCTTCTCTTTATGGATCTGGATGCTGCTGAATGCAGATCGTCGATCACTGCCATGCATTCACTGTACTCACTCAAAATTTCCTCAATGAATCTCGGGCTTGAATTGAACCGTGTAACCGCCTTAATTTCATCTCCTCTGTTATAGAGCTGAACTAACTGCGGCACATAGTGAGACTTCAGCATACCTGACTTACCGACAATGACCAAAACAGTACAGGGGGTAAATCCAGCATCTGCAAAGGCACTCTTTAACATACCCGATATTGCATGTGCCACCAAAACCCTACCTATTTCAGGACTTAAATTCATGAGTTCCTTCAAGCCCTTAAAGCTCTCAGCGGCCGTCAGCTTGGTATCAATATCCAGTCTGAGCCTCGTGTTCATTAGTTGAAGCTTCGGTAAGTCTCCGCTGTTGGAGGAACAGGTGATAACCCGTTCCCCCGCGACAAAAAAATTCAATCCAGCCACTCGATTCAGTCCCAAATGCTCCACTGCAAAGCAGTTTTCAGTGGGTGCTTGCGCTAATTGAACACGAACCTTCGCTTCCAGGTATCGCTTGGACTTTCTGCAATTCGGATAAAAAACACACCTCGGATCCAGCGCCTGCCAATTGACCTGGTGGAGCGCGGATAGCGCCACCGTCATTTCGCTACTCTCGAAGTTTTCAAAGCAAATCTTCATAACCACAAAGTCTGTAATGCCAGTGGCACCTTCGCTAGTAATTTTTCTGACTACTTTCGGCAAAAAATTGCAGATGGGCCTGTCCTTTTCATCTCGACAAAGCCACTGCACTCCCCAAAAAGGATTTTCATTCTTGTCAGCACATCCCTCCTCTATCATACCGTTACTCCTTTCCGCTTGAAGCCGTGCCCGATAGCAGCAGTAAAAATGATCTGAGTGATAGTACGCAGAATACCGGGAATTGCTTTAAGAAAAACTTCTCCTAGTTTTTCCAAAAAGGCTTTCTTTCCTTTGCTACTTACTTTTTCTTTGCTTCCGTTTCCAGATGATTTCTCAGTTCCTAAAACATTCCCCTGTAGCTCAGATGCACGCCCTTCTTCAATCTGCATCTGATAATCATTGTACCTTTTTAGATGCTTTGTAAGTTGTTTCAAAGCCTTTCTATCACGTTTTTTTAAATAAGCCTTTTTTTCATCTTTCCATATTTCGCCAATAGATATTGGCTGTGCTTGAAAATCCTCAAACATTTCATTCCTCCTACCTCAAAAACAGTCTTGACTGCTATTGGTCATTTTATGATATTTTATTTATTCCCTATCCTCAGACGACTTTCGCATTGAAAAACAAAATTTCCTACCCTCCTTCGGTCAGATAGGCCTCTTGCCAAAATCCAGTGATTCTGGTACGCTTGAAGAGGCCTGTTCTGTTGCTTTGCATAAATCGTACCGCAACAACAGCAAAATTGAAATAGGTTTGTTGCATTCGCAACCAAACGCAACATATTGCAACGCAACGCAAAACAAAGATGAGAGGAGATAACAAATGACTTGGTCGGACATTATAAATCTACTAATGGGAATGTGGGATATAAAACAGGAAGAGATAGCATCTCGTTTAGGCGTCGATGCTTCAACCATTTCAAGATTAAAGAACGGGAAACAGAAAACAATTCGTTGGAAAATAGTTGAGATTTATGATAAACTTTTTAATCCATTTAACTCCGGAAGCCTTGCATATTCTGAAAATACTAATTCTGTAAATACTGATTCTGATACTGATTCTGATACTGCTGTTGAGAAATCTTTACTGAATCAATTAAAACAGACACTTCAAGACTTAAAGCTAGGTGAGGTAGTAACGCAGATAAATTCCGATGAATATGAGTGCTTTGTGAAGGAAATGATAAAATTAGCTCAAAAAGCAAATCCTCCAGTCTCTTCCAAACAAACCGAACCGATCCTCAAATACGAAGAACAGGTTCACCAGGATGAGACATCACCTGAAGAAATGCATCGCAATTTTTATCAGAGTTGTAAGGATTATGGCATAGAAAACTTTATCGAGGCAGATTCATCCGCTTCTCTTTTACCATATCAAATTGAAGATGCGATACATTTTATCGGTCATATTACAAATAAGCTTAAAAAACAAGGTTGTCCCTATGAAGACAAC
>JAMPAW010000226.1 GCA_023666975.1 Clostridium sp. | reverse complement strand
CGGCACAGGCAAAGAGCAGCAAGAAAAAGGTGAAGCTTAACAAGACGTCGGTAACCTTGACCGTCGGCAAGTCAACCACGCTAAAGCTTAAAAATGCACCAAAGGGCAAGAAGATTACATGGAGCAGTAACAGGAAAAAGGTTGCCACGGTCAGCAAAAAGGGCAAGGTGACGGCTAAGAAAGCGGGCAAGGCAAAGATTACCGCTAAGGTGGCAGGGAAAAAGTATACCTGTACCGTTACCGTGAAGAAGAAAACGGCGACGACGGAAGCGACGACGACAGAAGCGCCGAAGCCACAGGAGCCGACGACAGAAGCCAAGACAACAGAAACACCGAAGCCACAGGAGCCAACGACGGAGGACAAGACACCAGAGACACCAAAGCAAGAAGAGACAGAGGTTGTTTTGAAAAATACAGAGGGGAAGAATGAGAAGGATGTGGCAGCGATACGGAAAATGATTGAGTATAATAATCTAGAGGGGGATTATTTTGATTTGAGTAACTCTTCCAACTATCGCTGGAATGATGAGGGGCAATTAACGTACCTGTACTTTGGGTCTCACAGTGGATTGACCAGTCTGGATGTGAGTGGATGTACCGCTTTGGAAGAGTTGAAGTGTTCTTCCAATGAGTTGAGTGAGTTGAATGTAAGCGGATGTACAACCTTGACAAGTTTGACTTGTTCTGGCGATCAGTTGAGTGAGTTGGATGTAAGTGGATGTACCGCCCTGACAAGTTTGACTTGTTCTGGCAAACAGTTGAGTGAGTTGAATGTAAGTGGATGTACCGCACTGACAAGTTTGGCTTGTTCTGGCAATCAGTTGAGTGAGTTGAATATAAGTGGATGTACCGCCTTGACAGATTTGAATTGTAGGTCCACTCAGTTGAGTGAGTTGGATGTGAGCGGATGTACAACCTTGACAAGTTTGACTTGTTTTAACAATAAGAAGTTGAGTAAGTTGAATGTGAGTGAATGTACTGCCTTGACACGTTTGGATTGTAGGTCAAATCAGATAAGCGAGTTGAATGTGAGTGGATGTACCGCCTTGACAAGTTTGGATTGTTCTTCCAATGAGAAGTTGAGTGAGTTGGATGTGAGTGAATGTACCGCCTTAACAAGTTTGTCTTGTTCTCGCAATCAGTTGAGTGAGTTGGATGTGAGTGAATGTACCGCCTTAACAAGTTTGTCTTGTTCTCGCAATCAGTTGAGTGAGTTGGATGCGAGTGGATGTACCGCCTTGGAAACTTTGGATTGTTATTCCAATGAGTTGAGTGAACTGGATGTGAGTGGATGTACCGCCTTGGAAATTTTGTCTTGTTCTGGCAATGGGAAGTTGAGTAAGCTGGATGTAACAAATTGTACAAAATTATGGCTGCTTGAATGTGATGAGACAGTTGAAATTATAGGTTCTGCAATAAAGTATTTTCCACCAATAGTAGAAGAAGTAGCAATATCTTACTAGATAAGTTTTTTTACGCTATCAAATAAAAATTTTCAATTGATTTGGGACAGACGATAAGCTGTTAGGTTCCCACTCTTGGAAAGGTTATACATTAGAGCAGATAGCAGAAATTGTTGAAAAGAGCGTTGAGGAAGTAGAGGCTGTCATAGAGAAAACAGAACCGAAACTGGCATAATCAGGGAAACAGAATAACAAAATCAGCCAGGTTTGGTGTTTTGGATGTCGTTTATGACATTTGGCATGTAAAGTATGCAAAAAGCAACAAAACGGAGAAAAAATGTGCTATGGTATGGATTGGGGAAAATCCCACTACAACATCAAATAGAAAAACGGAGGAAATTTACAATGAAGATGTTAAAAAAACGGAATGTATGGATGCTGATGATGGTATTACTGCTGGGCGTGCTGGCACTGCCCGGAACGGTGCAGGCGGCAGGCAAGAAGAATGCTTCGGATGTTAAGGCACTGAATGCAATCATCAAAAAGCAGCGGGCGGCGGGAGCGGCCAATGTGCCGACCGATTTAAATGCGGAATGTTACCAATGGAACAGCAAGGGCAGACTGACAGGAATACAGTGGACTGGTGAAGTCATATATCCGGTTCCGAAGCTGAAAGGCTCGATTTCTTTTGCCAAATTACCGGCATTGGAATACTTGGGATTATCAGGTGAATTGACCAGCATAAATGTCAGGAAAAACAAGAAGCTGGAAGGGTTGGACTGTGGAGGTAACAAATTAAAAAAGCTGGATGTGAGCAAAAATACGAAGTTAGAGTATTTAAACTGCTTCGGAAATAAACTGACAAAATTGAATTTGAGTAAGAATAAGAATCTGACAGACTTGTATTGCTTTGAAAATAAGCTGACAAAGCTGGACTTAAGCAAGAATGTAAAATTGAAGGAGCTGGAGTGCTCTCACAATAAGCTGACGGAGCTAAATGTAAGCAACTGTAAGAAACTGGGTGGCTTAAGCTGTGGAAACAATAAGCTGAAAAGCCTGGATGTGAGCAACAATACGGAGCTGTATTCTTTGGATTGCAAGAAAAACAATATACGGGAACTGGATTTGACCAATAATAAAAAATTGGAACATGTGGTTTGTGATAAGAAAGTGAATGTAACCCGCTAAGGCAGCAGGAAAAAGAATAACCAATTGTAATTTCAGCAGGAATCCGCTATACATAACAGTATGTAGTATGGCGGATTTTTTGCCGCTGGCAATTGCGTTAAGGAAAAGAAAGACTTGATGAAATGATTAGGACTTTACACCTTTTTTATTTAGAAATAATTTGGTATAATTCCCCTGAAGACAGAAGACTGCGAAAGGGGGAAAGCACAATGACATTAACGCAGTTAAGATATGCAATTACAGTGGCAGGCGCAGATTCGATGAGTGAAGCCGCAAGGATTTTGTTTATATCGCAGCCGAGCCTTTCCGCTGCCATCCGGGAATTGGAAGAGGAAATCGGGATTGAGCTGCTGCGGCGTACAAACCGTGGTGTCTCTTTGACACCGGAGGGAGAAGAATTTATCGGCTATGCCAGACAGGTTGTCGAGCAGTATCAGTTAATGGAATCCCAATATGTCCAGAAGCAGAAAGTCAAAAAGAAATTCAGCGTTTCCATGCAGCATTATACATTTGCCGTCAATGCTTTTGTGGAAATGGTAAAGCAGTTTGGCATGGATGAATATGAATTTGCCGTGCGGGAGACAAAGACCTATGACGTCATAGAAGATGTGAAAAATTTTAAAAGTGAAATCGGTATCCTGTATCTGAATGATTTCAACCGTAAGGTGCTGGAAAAGCTTTTCCGTGACAACAATTTGGAGTTTCATGAAATATTGCAGTGCCACATTTATGTCTATCTGTGGAAAAAGCACCCCCTTGCAGCGAAAAAGTCAATTACTCTGGACGAGTTAGAAGAATACCCGTGCCTGTCCTTTGACCAGGGAGCGAACAATTCCTTTTACTTTGCGGAGGAAGTATTAAGCACCTACGAGTATAAGCAGTTGATTAAGGCAAATGACCGGGCGACCATGCTGAACCTGATGGTGGGGCTTAACGGCTATACACTGTGTTCCGGCATTATCTGTGAGGAATTAAACGGTTCCGAGTACTGTGCGGTAAAGCTGGATGCAGACGAAGTGATGACGATCGGATATCTGGCGAGAAAAGGAATTGCCATTAGCCCGCTGGGAAAAAAATATTTGGAAGAGCTGGCAAAATATAAGGATAAGGCGCTGGGATAAGAAAAAAGCACTTGACAAAGCGGTATGCCGGTTCTATAATGTAATCCATATAATTCCTACGGAATAAGTAGGTAAATAAAATATCGAAGCAGGAGGAAAAAACAATGAGTCAGATTAAAGAGAGTGCAGCAGAACTGATTGGAGGAACGCCAATCTTGAAGTTAAACCGTTATATGGAAAAGGCAGGCATTGCGGATGCAGTGATTCTGGCAAAGCTGGAATATCTGAATCCGGCAGGCTCGGTGAAAGACCGTATCGCACTTGCCATGATTGAGGATGCAGAGAAGAAGGGAGAACTGAAACCGGGGGCGACGATTATTGAGCCGACGTCGGGCAATACCGGAATTGGGCTTGCTGCAGTGGCAGCGGCGAAGGGATATAAGGCAGTTCTTACCCTGCCGGATACCATGAGCGTGGAACGCCGTAACTTACTAAAGGCATATGGTGCTGAATTAGTGCTGACGGAAGGGGCCAAGGGAATGAAGGGTGCCATTGCCAAGGCAGACGAGTTGAAGGAATCTATTCCGGGCTCGATTATTCTCGGCCAGTTTGTCAATCCGGCGAATCCGCAAATCCATAAGGAGACAACAGGGCCGGAGATTTGGGAGCAGACAGACGGCAAGGTGGATATCTTTGTTGCAGGTGTTGGTACAGGCGGAACCGTTACCGGAGTGGGCGGATATCTGAAGTCAAAAAATCCGGAGATAAAAGTGGTTGCGGTAGAGCCGGCAACCAGTCCGGTACTGTCGAAGGGAACGCCTGGCCCGCATAAGATTCAGGGAATTGGAGCGGGATTTGTACCAGAGGTGTTAAACACGGAAATTTACGATGAGATCATTACCGTGGAAGATGAGGAGGCATTTGCAGAGGGCAGGGCATTTGCTGTCAGCGAGGGAATCCTTGTCGGTATTTCCTCCGGTGCAGCGTTGAAGGCGGCTTCCGCTCTGGCGGCGAGACCGGAGAATAAGGGCAAGAACATTGTGGCATTGCTGCCGGATTCCGGTGACCGGTATCTGTCCACGGCATTGTTTAGCAATTAAAAGAGGAATAAAAAATGACTAGTACAGCGAAAATTAAGTTTTGGATAGTTTGACGTAGCATGATTGTTTCAT
>JAMPAW010000225.1 GCA_023666975.1 Clostridium sp. | reverse complement strand
GCGGAACAGGATTATGGCGAGTTAAATGGCTATGATATGAAAATGAAGAAGGATATCGAGTCCATGATTATGTTATTTAACTCCGGCGTACAAGGGGCGCATGTATTTCATCCGGATGAAGGATTATATGAAATATCCACGGAAATTGTGCAGGGGGATACAGCAAAATATACGGTAAACGGAAAACACGCATTTACCGGTTGTGTCGGGATGCAGTATACAAAATCCGAATTCAAGGCGTTTACCGACCTGCAGCAATCATACAAGACAACAGATTCCCAAAGGTACAACGCAGAGGATAACAGTATAAATATTGCCATAGGAGATGTATATAACATTGGAAAAGGCAGGAAAATCATTGTTGAAAATGACTGGATGCATGGAATTGGTTTCTCAGATAATAATGGGGAAATCAATGAATTTAACAAGTATCTGGATGCTCTCAATGCACTGATGCGTGTTGCAGATGGGCTTGCACCGAGTTCCATTATCACAGAGGATGTCACATCATATGCACTGGATTTTCTTCATGATCAGGGTGTGGATACCAGTAAAGAGTTTGTCATTAATGGAACAAAATTGCATGTTGTCAATGGAAGAATCCGGGAGGTTGGAAATAAAACGGGAGTGCCAAACCATGTTTATGAACAGGCGCTCGCAAGATATGAGCAGTGGTTGTATGAACCATTGTCTGACAGAAAGAAACACTGAAACTTTGTTGCAGTGAAATACAATCTTATGGCAAAGCCATTCAAGTGGACTTATAAGGGTGTGTACCTTTGGTGGCATAGTATTATTGATTATTAATGCATTTTGTACTGATAGTGATTGATTAGGAGGAAGATGATGAAAATAGAAAGTTTATATGTCGGTAATCAATATAGTGATTCAGGTGTTTGGAATCAAAAATCCGAGGTAAAACAGACGGACGAACAGCAGAGGAAGAGTCAGGAAATGATAGACCATGCAGCAAGTATGGAGATTTCCCGCCGTGGGTTTGCTATGGCACAGGAATTGGAGGCATTTGATGGTGAAGAGGTCTATAACATGAGAGTCGAATTATTAAGAGATGCTTCAAATCCGGCTTCTATTATTGATGGTAGCTTTGTGGGGAAAGTGGCAGAGCAGTATAAGAGCATGGCAGATGATATTCAGGAAAAATATTCTGGAAATGAATATGAGCGGCAGATGGGAATTTTAGATAAGGCTTACAATGAGGCAAAGGATTCTTTGGCAAAGCAGTATACAAGGCAGATGCGTATTTTATCAGGAGATATTGTCATCAATACAACGGTAAAGAGTTATAGCACTCATGCGGAGGCGGAAGCGGCATTGAATGAGCCTGATATAACCAAAAAAGCAGGCGAGGAGGTTATCAGTAATGAAAAGGGTGAGCAGATGAACGGTGATGTGTTAAAATATCTTGAAGCTGCGAAAGCCTCTGTTCTTGACAAGGGCTTCTTCGATTGGAAGAATCTAAAAGGTGTAAAGGCAGATGTATTGAATATTATGGATTTGCAGAAAATGGGAGCATTTTTTCTGGATAAAAAGCACCAGACAGATGTTTCGGGAGTTTCCTCTTTTGTCAGTGAAATTCTTTCTGCTTATACGAACAGTTAAATGATGGTTTGAAAAGGCAGAAATATCCAAAGAATTTTTGGAATCCTGTTATTACAGGGAAATACGAAAAATAAAAGAATGCTAGCACCAGAGATGCAGGGGAATTTGGACAAAATGCTATATGTATATAGCTGTCTTTTCCCTGCAGTTTTGGGTTGCAGAAATCCAATATGAAATATATACTATGGCAACTCATGTTCCGAATATGGCAACTTGCGTTTTGAACACTTGTGTTTTCTTTTATCTATGCTAAATTAGTATCTGGAGGTGGCAAAATGAAAATTGTTATCAATATAGATGAGGATGTGCCGGAAACGGAAATCACAATCAGTTGCAACCAGCTAACCGATGAAATTGAGAATATTATGGCAACGCTGCGGATTATGAATCAGCAAATGCTGGTTTATAAAGAGGAGGAGAATCATTTATTGGATGTCAGCCGCATTTCCTATATAGAGGCATTGGAACGAAAAACTTTTGTCTATACGGAAGAGGATGTGTTTGAGTCAAAGCTGAAGCTATACGAAATGGAAGAAAAATTGTGCAGGTTCGGTTTTTTTCGGATTAGCAAGTCCTGTTTGGTGAATTTAAAATATATTAAAACGATTCGCAATGATGTGGAACGCAGAATCCGCCTCACGTTAAGGAACGGTGAGCAGGTTATGGTATCAAGGCAGTATGCAGATGAGATTAAGAGAAGATTGGGGGTTATATAGATGATTGGGAAACATACAATATTTGATTTTATGGAAAATGTTATGGTGGTCTTTGGCGTATCGGTAATCAGTATTTGTTTGTTCACCTATCTATTCGGAAAAGAGGCAGAGGGGGTATCCTCTATTTTTGCCCTGGGAGAAAGAGGGATTCCACTGGCAACGCTCGTCGAGTTCCTGATAATGGCATTTCTGATTACTGGATTGAGATGGATTTTTTTTACGGATAAACTGATTAAAAACCTTTCACTTGCATTGCGCATTATTTTCATGTTTATCGCGGTCATCATCATGATTGCTGTTTTTGCATCGGTGTTTCAGTGGTTTCCGGTCAATATGGTATCCCCGTGGATTATGTTTTTTGTCTGCTTTGCGGTTTGTGCGGCTGGCAGTGTCATGATATCCGTTTTAAAGGAAAAAAGTGACAATAAAAAACTACAGGAAGCATTGGAACTTTTAAAACAGAAAGTGAATTGAATAAATGATGAATCATATTTGGGCGGTTCCGGTCATGATAAATGACATAAGGACAATCGAAATCGGCGTGGAAACCGTTATGATATTGGGAGTCAATGTCTGTCTTATATTAGGCTGTTTTATTGTGGCATACCGCAGGGTGTTTGTGAAACGGTAGGGTGATCTTTACATGGAGATATATTTTATAAAGTACAGTAAAAACGGAATCAGAAAGGTGATTATGATATATCCCCGTATGAACAGGGTGGCGTAATCTTTTCTGCGTTTTCCTTCGTAAGTTTCGATTATCCAGTCGAAATTTGTAAAATCGTATGTGTTTCCGCAATATGTACATTTCGTACCTTTTAATATATTTAATGAACTGCCACACGTTGGACATGGATACATTCTCATGGCAGTGATTGGTCGGTCTACGACATTCTTTTTTCCATATACGAGTATTTTAATTTGCTCGTACTCTGTATGAATACGTCTTCCTGAATAGCAAAGAAGCCGCATCGTGGCATCACACTTTAGTGAATAGCCGTGTTCTGTTTTATGCCCGTCCTGAAAATGCAGATTAATCAAATCACAATCTACGATATTTTTATATTTAGGAACAAATTGGATTAAACTGCATTTTGTAAAAGCACTGACTTTTTCAACATCGTCAACAAGGTGAATATTGCAAAGTTTAGATTCTATATTTTGGTAAAAATCAGGCACAGAGAAATTGGAAAACAATTTTTTTCCTTGCTCCTGCCCGGTTATAGTGGGATTGTATAATCGCGGTGCTGTTTTGGTTAATATGCAGCTTAGAATAAGCAGTAAAGGTACAAAAAAGAACAAAGCGTGATATCCGGCATCGAAAAGGATTGCCACAAATCCGCAAAAGGAAAAAATCCATATTGGAAGTTCAAAAAATAAATCGATCAAGGAAAACAGGGAATAAAATATAATCAGACAACTGGCAACAAAAAATCCAAAAAACAAAAAAATAATACTGGATGAATCAAAAATATCTTTTAATTTTGTTTGCATATTTTCTTCCAATGAAAAACCAGAGATTTTAGGTTCAAAATCATGAATGGTAAATTTTGTTCCACAGGCAGCGCAGCCTTCCATGAAATCGGAAATCTTTCCCGGATATCCACAGTTTGGGCAGGATGCAGTATCAGCCGTTACCTTTGATTTTAATACAGAAACAACGGACATGGCAGTGTTTTTGCGCCTGTAGATACATTTTTTCCTTCTGTAAAAACGTCTGTGAACATTCATTAACCGATTGCGGATTCCGTATTCATTTTGGGTATCTTCCCTGGACTCCATATTATAAAGTTCGCTTCTATATTGTAAATCGCTCGTGGCATCTGACAGCTCCAAATCCATTGTTAATCCAAGTGCATCCAGCCGTTTTTTACTTACCCGCATCCTTTGTCCGAAGGGTTGGGTGGTTATTTGGGCTAAATCAAGGTCACTTTTCTTATTAAGATAATATTCCCGCTGAAAAAGAAAGAAACTTTTAGACATTCGCATCAGATACCCTAACATTTTATAATGGGGTGTTTCTGATAGCGGAATCCTGTGCTCTTCAGAAGATAATGATAAATTTTCCGTTCTTTCATCCATTTGTCAAATATCCCTTTCCCAAATCAAAATATTACATTTGTATAATCTGTGAAAATAGTAACAATTTCTTTATAGTATATCATGTTTCCTGTATTTATTCAATACAGCACACTAGCTATCCGAAATCAAGATTACGGTTGTCAAAGCAGGGAATTGCCGATATAATAAAGACAGAATATTTTACCCTGTTTGATAAGGAGGATGAAAGGACATAATTATATGCAGAAAAAGACACCGGATTACGATAACGTCTTTAAGACAATGAAAAGTAAACACAAAAGATTGTTCATATCGGTTATTAATGATATTTTCGGGAAAGGCTATCCGTTGGATACCAAAGTGGAGGTCTTACCGTCAGAGGGGTATCTGACGGAGAGTGAAACGGCAGACGGAACTAAGGAAATAGAAGAACAGGTAT
>JAMPAW010000224.1 GCA_023666975.1 Clostridium sp. | reverse complement strand
ATGTGGTGATGGATAAACTGCGCCTGAACCAGATTCTATTAAACCTGCTGTCTAACGCAGTGAAATACACGCCGGAAGGCGGCCATATCGAGCTGACCGTGCAGGAGCTGCCGAAGCAAACCAGACAGCTTGCCAGCTATCGTTTCATCGTGGCAGATAATGGTTACGGCATGAGCGAGGAGTATCAGCAAAATCTCTTTCAGGCTTTTACACGGGAAGAGGACAGCATAACCAATAAGATTCAGGGAACGGGTCTTGGCATGGCGATTACAAAGAACCTGCTGGATTTGATGGGCGGCATGATCTCGGTGAAGAGCAAAAAGGGAGAGGGTTCTACGTTTACCGTGGATTTGAAACTGCCGGTCAGTGAACAGAATATCGATCAGAATTTTTGGAGAAACAACGGTATTACCAGGCTGTTGGCAGTGGACGACGAGGAGGTCGTCTGCCAGAATATTCAGTTGACGATGGAGGGTACAGGCGTTGCCGTGGACTATGCTTTAGGCGGACAGAGCGCCGTGGATATGGTGAAGCAGTCGGATAAGGACGGACAGATGTATGATATCGTTTTGCTGGACTGGAAGATGCCTGGCATGGACGGTGTGGAGACTGCGCGCCGTATTCGGGAAACCGTGTCTCAAAACAGCCCTATTTTGATTTTAACCAGTTACGACTGGCCGGAGGTCGAAGAGGAGGGGCGGGAAGCCGGAGTGGATGCCTTTCTTCCGAAACCATTCTTTATTACCAACTTCCGGCAGAAGGTAGACGGGCTTCTAAATGGTGAGGAGCAGGCTGCCGTGGCGGAGGAGGAATCTGACGAAAAACAGAGCATTCTCCACGGAATGCACATTTTAGCGGCAGAGGATAACGAGATAAATGCAGAAATTCTCCGGGAAATGCTGAGTATCGTAGGCGCTACCTGTCAGATTTGTGAAAACGGGCAGCTTGCGGTCGAGGAATTTGAGCAGTCGAAGCCGGGACAGTACCAGCTTATCCTCATGGATGTACAGATGCCGGTCATGAATGGATATGAGGCAACAAAGGCGATTCGGAAGCTTAATCATCCGCTGGCAAAGAACATTCCGATTATTGCCATGACGGCAAATGCGTTCAGCGAGGATGTGCGGGATGCGCTGGAAGCCGGGATGAATGCGCATGTGGCAAAACCGGTGGATATGGCGGTATTGGAGCAGACGGTTCGGGAAGTGATAGAGAGCAGAGGGTAAGGCGGTATTCATCCGAAAGAGAGAGGGTATGAACCAGTGCTAAAAATAGCTATTTGTGATGATGAAAAATATTTTAGAAATGAGCTGAAAGAAATATTAGAAAATTATCTGAAGGATAATGGGATTCGGTTTGAAATTGATACGTTTAGTTCTGGTAAAGAGTTTATCGAATTAGGAATTGGAATGATTAAGTACGAAGTGGTTTTCTTGGATATCAATATGGATGAGTTGGACGGACTGATGACAGCTAAGAAAATCAGAGAAAATAGTAAGGATATATTTGTTGTCTTTGTCACAGCCTTTGTAAATTATACCATAGAAGGTTATAAGGTGGATGCCGTTCGATATATTTTAAAAAGCAATCATATGTTAAAGGAATCTGTCTATGAATGTATGGAAGCCATTCAGGAGAAAATGAATTATACGGTTACATGGAAGGAATTTGATTTTAACGAAGGGCATAAAAAAGTATCTTTAGAACATTTGTTGTATATAGAAAGTAAATTGCATAAGCTGGATTTTTATATAATGGAAGATAAATTAGTAAAATATTCATTATATAGTACTCTGGATGAGGTTGATGCAGCTTTGGCAGGAAATGATTTTTTGAGAATACATCAAAGCTATTTGGTTAATATGAAATATATCAAACATTTGAGACGATATGTGGTCTTGCTAAATAATGGTATTGAATTAAGCGTTCCGAGGGCAAGGTTTAAAGATGTGCAAGAGGCAATCACAGCATATAAGGGAGAAGTATAGATGCTATATTATATACAGAGTTTTTTGATTGTGGCATTAGAGATTATATGTGCTAAAATATTTTTTGAAACATTTGCTGTAAAAAGAGCGGAAAATGCAGAATGGAAAAATAATGGCGCTATTTTTGCAATTATGCTGATCGTCTTTTTTTTAGCGGTAATATTTCGAGAGAATGTTATTTTGAAACAAGTGTTTGTGATTCTTTCCATTGCTGCCCTGATGTTTGCTTATCTCAAGATTCGTTTTTTGAAATCGGTTGTATTATCACTGCTTTTTGAGGGGATATTACTGGTTTTGGATTACCTTTCTTTTTTGTTTATTGTCATGCTTTTTGATGGCGTGGCAGAGATCGAAAAGATGTATGCTTTTCAGGGGCATTTGCTTACTTTATTCAGTAAAATCGTATTATTTTTCGTGATTATCATGATTAGAAAAAAATTTGGTAAAGATTCTTTAGATATGATGACGGACAGGGAGTGGTTAAGATTTATTGTTTTTCCGATATTTACAATTTGCGTGATTGCAGCAATGATTGGAACTTCGGGAGGTATAAAAAATCAGAAACAGGAAAACATTTTTATTATTATCGCAATAGGATTGGTTGGAATAAATATCATAATCTTTTATTTGATTAATGATATTGTAGAACGGGAGAAAAGAATACAGGAAGACAAGATTTTTCGTCTGAAAGTCAAAAATCAAACAGAAATGTATCGCTCGATTTCAGAAAATTTTGATAAGCAGCGAAGAAAAACACATGAATATAAAAACCAAATTATGTGCATGGAATCGCTCTTAGAAAAGAAAAATTATTCGGAATTGGAAAAGTTCATAAAAAGCATAAGCGGAAATTTGAGCAAAGAGAGAAATTATTTAAGTACGAATAATGTGTTTGTTGATGCGATTTTGAATACAAAGTTTCGTGAGATAGAGGAAAAGGGAATTGTATTAGTCTTTAAAATAAATGAGTTATCGGAATTAAGCATTCAAGATGAGGATATCGTGATTATTTTATCTAATTTATTAAACAATGCAATAGAGGCATGCGAAAAGTGTAAAGGCCGAAAATTAATTAAAATGAAATTTATTAAGGAAGAAAGCGAAATCATTATATCTGTAAAGAATACATATGACCATAAGATTGTTTATCATGAGGGTGAAATTCAGACATCGAAAAGTAATTTAGACGAGCACGGAATAGGAATAAAAAATATCATAGATACGATAGCGAAGTATGACGGTTCATACGTTATACAAAATGATGGATATGAATTCTATTTTTCAATTATCATACCAATATAAAAATTCAATATACAGTAATGATACAGAAGTGGTCTTCCGTAAGGACTGCTTCTTTTTTTGTCATTTTCTGCAATAAATGTTCATTTTCTGCAATAGATATTGTTTATGGTTTTCTAATATGTATACTGACAGCTAGGGGGTGCAAATATGATTGAGAAAATGGCAATTAGCGTAGTTGGACAAATGTGCGAAGAAAACTTAATCGAAAAAAGAATGGAAGAATACTACATATACGTTTTAGAATCTTTGACTGAAAATGTTATAACTTTGGGGAGTATTTTGCTGCTTAGTCTGGTATTCAATATCGTTTTTCCAACAGTATTATTTCTTGTGTTTTTTATGTCATTAAGAAAGCGTACAGGAGGATTTCATTTAAACAGTTTTATACAATGCTATTTGGGTACGATTAGTATTTATGTCAGTGTCATATTTGTAAATTCCTGTTTGATGAGATTCCCGCAGATTTTATTGGGAATGACATTTCTGTCCATATGTGTCATTGAGTTGATAGGCACAGTCAATCACCCTAATATGCATATGAGCATTGAGGAGTTAGTTGAAGCCAAAAAAGCAGCACGAATTATAGCAGCACTAGAAGGGAGTATTATTTCTTTTTTTGCTTATGTAGGTGTAAAGATGGTTTATATAGGCTATATGTCGATGGCTATTATAGTGTGTGCAGCATTGTTATGTATAGCAAAAATACTAAAACAGGAGGTGAAAAATAATGAAGCTTAGCAGGAATGTATTGAAGGTAGTGGAGCGCATAACAAGAAATGAAGTAGAAAAGTCTTATTATCCTTGGCCGCCTCTTTGTGCTGGGATTATGCATCAACCCAAGAGACCCATTCGACAGAAAAAAGAAAAATAATTTACAATTCATGTTTTTAGGAATTGCAATATATGCTGGTGACAGCGTGTATATGAAAATAGGGATGTATAAATTATGGATAAAATTCAAGGATTAGAATTAACAGAAGAGGAATTAGCCAATGTGGTAAACGAACCTGTCATAAAAGCAAGTAGTGACTTTAGTATTAGTTGGTTGGGAAGTTCTGGCTCAACTAACTCCGCTAGTGTACAGACAACATATTCAGGGGGAACATTAGGTATATCGGTTGTTGTGACGGGAACACCTACTTGGGGAACAGCATGTGTTATAACAGTAACACCTACAAATTGTGAGTTGAAATCTGGAAAGAGTAATGTAACAATTTCAATTGATGGTGGAAATTTGGGAAATACATTTTTGAGCTACATTACACCCAAAAGTTCCTATAAGGGTAAAACAGTAAAATATACAGTATCCATCAGAGGAGCAGGTGATGCGGTGTTATATGCTAAAGGAAATATTGGTGCAGTTTGAATTTGTTTATTGAAAGGGGATATGGCATGGGTTTTAATCCGATAAGAAGAGATATTATGCAAAATATTGCATTGGAGACAAACGCTTTGGAACATGAGCGTAAACGGATGCAAGATGAAAAGGTTACAAAAAAGCAACGAGCAGTGGGAAAGATTTTGTTTTGGGTGTTGCTTATTTTGATAGTGGTAGCGATA
>JAMPAW010000223.1 GCA_023666975.1 Clostridium sp. | reverse complement strand
TATCTCCGTAAAAGATATTCCAGAAGCCCAGCCGGAAAGGAAGAAGATACCATTCCCTGTGAATCCACACCGGAAATCAGATATACAAAAAAATACAGAACATCAGGCGGTTGCGCCCGCAGGGAAAGAAAGCATCATTAAGCAGATAAAGGCAGAGCAAAAGCCTGTTCCTGCTGAAACCGTGCAGACAGCAGAAAGACCGTTGCAACCACAGCCTTCCATGCTTGCAAGAAAATATCCCTGTCTGAAAGAGATTGAGAGTAAGCTGAAAGAACAAAACAAGGCAATTTTCGGGCGTGAGCAAAAGCGTGATAAGCTGAAAAAGGAGTTATCTGAATGTACAGGCATCTTCAAAGGCGGCAGACGGAAAGAGCTACAACAGGAGATTGACAGCCTTGACAACCAGATTTCCAATATGAAAAATCGGCTCTCCTCTATTGTGAAAGAATATAAATTTGACTCTGTTCAGGCATTCTATAAGGAACTCAATGCGGCAAAAAGGGAGAATCAGGATTACGAGGCGGCTTGTATAGAGTATGAAAAAACTTATGGAGTAAAAGTGGAAGATAACAAGAGTGTCAGGAACAGGCTCAGACAAAAAGAACAGATAGTAAAAGATAGAGAGGCGGGCAGGGTGCATCAGACAAAGCAGAAAGATAAAGGTGCGAGGTGATATTGGGGATGTCTATACAGTTTTATAACTTAACTTGAATAGTTCCACTATATTTTCCTGACAAAATTTTATTTTCTTCATAAAATCTTCAAAAATGGCGGTTATTCTTTTCTCATAATTAAAAGAAAGGACAGTACGAATATGGAAACGATTTTAACAACAACAAACCTCTGCAAATCCTTCAGCGGGCAGACGGTTGTAAACGACATATCACTGAACATTGAAAAAAATTCTGTTTATGGACTATTGGGACCGAACGGAGCTGGGAAATCCACAACGCTTAAAATGATTACAGGTATTTTGAAACCGACTTCTGGAAGTATTGAGTTTGACGGTCACACATGGAAGCGCACTGATGTAGGACGGATTTTGCGGACATTCAAAATAAAAAAGAATGTGGAGGTAACGGACAATGGCAAAATCATTATTTGAAGAAATGGGCGGCAAACTTAATGGCTACCTTGATGACATTGACAGACAGGCACAGGAACGCTCCCACAGGCTCATAGAGGGCATGAAACAGGCACAGGGCAACAGAGTGGCTAAAGGAAGAAAACGCCTTAGAATGGACAGGAAGAATGAATAACATAAGGGCTTGTGCGAGGGAGATTGTAAATAGCGAAATCGTATATGTATAGAGGAATAGTGGCGGAGTACAAAGTTCTGCCACTATTTTTAAATCAATTAACATTTTATAAATGCATTATCAAGTATCTTGACAAACCTACCAACGGTATGATAATATATACCTACCAAAAGTATGTTAAGGAGGTGAGGAAATATAGCAAGAAATAAGCATCCAGAAGAAACCGTTAATTTAATATTGGACGTTACTTTACGCTTATTTATGGAAAAAGGATATGAGCATACTTCTATTCAGGATATTATCAATAATTTAGGCGGTCTTAGCAAAGGTGCTATCTATCATCATTTTAAGTCAAAGGAAGATATTTTAGTTGCTGTTACAGAGAAGATGACGGCTGAATCTAATCAGATGCTTGCAGTCATCCGTGACCGTTCTGACCTTAGTGGGAAAGAGAAGCTGAAGACAATTTTTAAGGAATCAATCAGCCGACCTGTACAGAATGAAATTTTTACGCTGGCTCCAGATTTTCGCAATAATCCGAAACTTCTTTTCAGCCTTTTACAAGATACCATAGATAACGCAGCGCCAAACTATATTTTACCGATTATCAAGCAGGGGATTTCAGATGGTTCTATCAAAACGGATTATCCAGAACAATTAGCAGAACTGATTTTACTTGTGGCAAACGTCTGGTTGAATCCTATGATATTTGACAGTTCCGAGGAAGAATCCTGCCGTAAGTTTTTGATATTCCGACAGATGCTTCAAGGTTTGGGGCTTGACATTGTAGATGACGAAATGTTGGAGAGATTGCAGGAGTTGGCATCTATCTATCAAAAGAACAGGCAATAGAAAGTATGTTTTGCGAATTTTCTATTGCCATGAATAAAATTCTGCCCTGTAAAATGGGCAGATATATTTTAAAATATATACATACCGACGCGCGGTACGAAAAGAAGATATAATGAGAGAGCCGACAAACGAAGGGATGTCGATTTTGCTTTCAAGACATATTATCGGGGAAGTCAGGCATACGGCAGACAGAATAGGTATTCTTTCGGATGGCTATATAAAACAGGAATTGATCCGCTGTTTGTAAAGCGGCGATACGAGCAATATTGTCTGGGTAATATTGAAAATAAACGTAGTTTTCGTTATAATTGCCAATTTTGTATATCATGTTCTGACAAATGAAATGGAAAAAATGGAGGTTTAGAGAATGAATCAAAAACTATTTTCAAAAGATTTTACGTTAGTTGTCATCGGTCAGATTATCTCTTTGTTTGGTAATGCAGCAATAAGATTTGCGTTACCGCTATACCTGTTAAATTTAACAGGTTCATCGGCACTTTATGGGACTGTTACAGCTTGTGCTTTTATTCCTGCCATTTTGCTGTCGCCCATTGGCGGCATTGTCGCAGACAGGGTAAATAAAAGGAATATTATGGTGATACTGGATTTTTTTGCGGCGGCAGTTATTCTGGCTTTCTCCCTGCTTATAAATGAAGTGAACTTCATTCTCCTGCTGACGGTTACATTAATGCTTCTATATGGTATTGCGGGTGCATACCAGCCATCCGTGCAGGCAAGCATCCCTGCGTTAGTAAATCAGGATAATTTTATGGCAGCTAATTCGATTATCAATACTATTAGTTCATTTGCATCGTTGACAGGTCCTGTACTTGGAGGTGTTTTGTATAGTGCATATGGATTGGAACCTGTATTGTGGGTTTGCATCGTATGCTTTATTGTGTCAGCGACAATGGAAATTTTCATTAAAATACCGTTTCAGAAACAAGACTCAGACGGCAATATATTAAAGACAGCCAGAACCGATTTTACAGAGAGCATACATTTTATCCGAAAGGGTAAACCTGTTATCGGAAAAGCCGTTCTTGTAATATGCGGAATTAATTTGTTCCTTTCCGCAATGATTATTGTCGCACTGCCATATCTGGTAACAGAGGTATTAAATTTAGAAGCTTCACAGGCGAACAGACTTTATGGTTTTGCAGAGGGAGCATTGGCGGCAGGAGGATTGGCAGGGGGTATTGGTGCAGGCATATTCGCCAACAAACTGGCGATTCATAAATCGGGCAATCTGGTAATAGCCTGTGCAGTATGCGTGTTTCCTATCAGTGCCGCATTGATATTGTTTTCCTCTGGAATGATAAATTATATTGTCATAACCGTATGTTGTTTTGTCATTATGGTATTTTCAACGATTTTTACCGTACAGATGTTGTCCTTTGTTCAAACAGAAACTCCGCAAAATTTAATTGGAAAAGTGATTGCTGTTAGTCTTACCGTTTCTATGTGTGCACAGCCATTGGGCAATACATTATATGGTGTCCTGTTTGAAATTTGTAAAGGGTTTGAATATGCTGTTGTTTTATTTTCGGGTGTTGTGTCGCTTATGATTGCCATTGGCACAAGAAATATTTTCAAAAGATTTTCAGCAGATTAAAATGAAAGGCGGGAATGCAATGAAAAGAACAGAATGGATATTGTGCCCAGTATGTGGCAATAAAACCCGCAATAGAGTGAGGGAAGATACAGTTCTGAAAAACTATCCTCTATACTGTCCGAAATGTAAACAGGAAACATTGATTGAAGTATCAAATTTAAAGATAATAGTCATCAAAGAGCCAGACGCACAGCCGCAGAGCCGATGAACTTGTGAAATAAAATCACAGTTCATTGGCTCTATTTTATTTTATAAGGTTTTAAGGCAACGCCCACCGAATAAAAAAACGGTGTTGGCTTTATGCGGGCATTTATGAGATTTGCGGTACAGATAAGACCGAAGCCGTTGCAGTCAAGGTAAATAACCGCTACTACGTTGCAACATCTGACATGAAAGACAATTTGAAATCGTCTTTAGAGAAGCAATGGAAATTGGAACAACAGCAACGGGAACAGATTGTAGCACTTGCCCACGATTTGAAAACGCCTTTGACCGTTATTCAAGGAAATATCGACTTAATAAGTGAAACGGAACTTGACAATGAACAGCGGCCATATGCAGAGTATATTACAGAAAGCTCCGAGCAGATAGGAATTTATATTAAAACGCTGATTGATATATCCCGAACAGCCGCCGGGTATCGGCTCAATTTGGAGGAATTTTACATAGCTGATTATATGGAACGGATTGAAGCGCAGATAAACGCCTTATGTCTTACAAAAGGAATTTGTCTGCACATGGAAAAAGGGATAAACTTAGGCAATGCCAAAGCCGATAGATTACTACTGGAACGGGCAATTATGAATGTGATAGCAAATGCGTTAGATTACTCTCCCCCAAAGGGAACAATCTATGCAGATGTACAAAAATCAAACGGCTTTCTCCAAATCTCTATAACAGATGAGGGACGTGGTTTTACGCCGGAAGCCCTGCATCATGCACACGAACAATTCTTTACGGGGGACAAAAGCCGGACTTCTAATATGCACTTTGGCATGGGGCTATATATTACAAGCAGCATTATCAAACAGCATAACGGACAGCTTATATTGAAAAACTCTGATAAAACAAAGGGAGCGCAAGTCATTATAAAAATTCCATATTAAATTTATTGGGCGGTACTGCGGTATCGCTCATTATTTTTCAAATCTTTATGATAGTTTTACAAACACACTTGACAATCTCTCGCTGAGATCAACGACGGCAGGGGTATTGTATTCGCAACCGGAACCCCGGTAAGCAAT
>JAMPAW010000222.1 GCA_023666975.1 Clostridium sp. | reverse complement strand
AGGAGGTGGAGAAGGATGGGAAATCTGGCGGAGCAGATGCCTAAGATGCTGATGGGAAAGGAATTGGAGGCGGCAATGGTATATCTTCCGCCTTATGATCCCCAAATCTGTGATGCTGATGCAGCGGTAAGGCTTATGGCCCTGAATGATATAGCGGAGATTTATATTCCTTCGCAGATGAGCCTTGAAATATACAGCAAGATATATCTGGCGATGCTGCACTCGCTTAAAAAGAAGCAGACGGTTGATGCTGTTAGGCAAGGTAATCAGAACCACAGACGGTTACAGGGATTAAATTACAACTCTGTTCTGGGCGGGGCTGACAGCTTCTCCATCATAGGCCCAAGTGGAATCGGGAAGAGTACAGCTCTGGCAAAGAGCATAGCCTTATCTGGCGGGGAGCGGATCATAGTTACCAATAACCCATATGCACAGATAATTCCCTGTGTCAATGTACAGTGCCCGCATGACTGCTCTGTAAAAGGGCTGTTGCTGGAAATCTTATCGCAGGTAGACATGGCGATAGGGACAAAATATAGGCAGGTGGCAACTAAGTATAAGGCATCCATTGACAATATCATTGGAATGGTGTCGCAGGTATCGTTAAACAACATTCTGATGATTGTGATAGATGAGTGCCAGAACATCTGCAGAAATAAGAATGGTGTCAACCTGGTTGCATCAATGACACAGCTTATAAACTCAAGCGGTGTTTCTATCTGCATGGTAGGGCTACCTGAAACGGAATCCTTTTTCGGGCAGGAGATGCAGCTTGCCAGAAGGAGTGTAGGGCTTTCATATTCTGCACTGCCCTGTAATGATTATTTCATCCGATTCTGCGAAGCATTGTTTTCCTACCAGTATGTGGCACATCCAGCTAAACTCACACCAGAACTGATAGAACTGCTCTATGAGTGTACTGGCGGGATTATAGCGATTGTAGTCTCGATCATAATGGAGGCACAGCAGGTAGCAATCCTGACGGGAAAGGAAGAACTGTCAAGGGAGACAATACTGTTGGCATATCAGCAAAGGTTAAAAAATGTGCAGGACTTTGTGAAGGTCAAACCTGTGAAGAAGAAACAGACATCCACATCCAGAGACAAAGCCATGGCAGAAATTCCAGAGAGCGGAGCGGATACCGAACCAGATGTGAGCATTGCCGAAATGCTGGAGCAGGAAGGAGAAAAGGATGCTGATGCGGCGGAACTGCTGAAGGAGAAAGGGATTCTGGTTGAGGAGGCTGTATGATTGGATTTATGCCAGCGATTTACCCTGATGAACTTGTATACAGCTGGTTCTGCAGGTATTTTGTACATTCGGGATATTCTGCTAACAGAACAGCACTGGATGATCTGCTTTTTAAAAGGCATTGTAATCTGAGCAAGGAATTTATCGGACACCTGAATCCAGAGATGGAGCAGTTTATTAAGGAAACGGAATCCATAGACAGGCTGGTTTTGGAACATACCATGTTCCCGCAGTATGCGAGATTTATCGAATGCTCAAAGAAAAAGGATGCCTTATACCGTCTGGGGCATGATTTCTGTGATGCCCACCATTTGTTTTCCATCCTGCCGAGGAGCGATGGGAACCAGTATATGAGATACTGCCCGCTGTGTGCAGCGGAAGACAGGGAACTTTATGGGGAAACTTACTGGCACAGACAGCATCAGATCCGCAACCTGAATGTCTGTGTGAAGCACAGGTGCAGGCTGGAAAATTCTGAGGTATCTGCAAAAAGTGAGAGTGTGTTTGTATTTGACCCTGCGGAGGATGTCCGACAGGGCTGTACGGTACGGCAGATTGAGAATCCTCTTGAACTGGAATTTGCTTCTTATATAGCGGATATCTTTGAATCCCCAATAGACCTTAATGATGGGACACCTGTAAGCTCCGTTTTATATTATGGCATGGAGAACACAAAATATATGAAATCAACGGGCAGGATAAGGAACAGCAGGATGCTTGCGGACGATATGCAGGAATATTACAGTAAAATCGGTTTAAGCGATATTGCGAGCTATCACCAGGTCCAAAGGACACTGCTTGGGAACCGTTCTGATTTCTTTGTAGTCAGCCAGATTGCATTTTTCCTGGGAATGCCTGTGGAAAATCTGGTAAAACCAGAACTGTCTGAAGAACAAATCCAGACAGAAAAAGCAGCGAGATGCCCGCCCAAAGAGGATCTGCCAAAAGACTGGGAGTTATATGATGCGGAGATGGCTCCCTTGGTGGAGCAGTTTGCCCATGATTTTTATTATGGGGATGGCGGCGGGAACGGAAGGCCAGGCAAGATAACAGACAGGATTCTGCTTAAGGGAGTAGGGCTTTCAGCCTACAGGCTTACAAATATGCCTAAATGCCAGGAAATTTTAAGCAGGTATACCGAAACATACGGTGAAAACTGGGCAAGGAGGGCAATATGGGCTTATAAGAAGCTGGAACAGGAAAAAGGCGGGAAGCCTGTTTACTGGAGTGATATCAGAAAGCTGGCTGGATTCAAGAAGAAGAACTTCCATACAATTCTGCCGTATCTGGAGAAGCACTGTGATAAGGCGACCGCAGATGCAATCAGGGCATTGGTTTTGTCTGAACCGCCTTCTGATGACAAATAAAAGAAATCCTGACAATATAAATATCAGGATTTCTTTTCACATTATTTGGAAGTGATATGGCATTACATATTCAGCTGCACCTTGATTGCGGCAGTAACCTGCTCTTCATAAACAGTCTGCTGGATGCTTCCCATTTTTCGGATGAAATGGGATTTGTTGATCGAAGTGATCTGTTCTGCAAGTGCAAGACTCGGCATCGGCAATCCACAGTCCTGTATGTAGACATGGGTTGGAAGTTTTTTCTTCCTCTTGGTTGTCATCGGGATAATGGTGATGACGGGTGAATATTTGTTTGCGGCATCATTCGACACGATGATAACAGGTCTCATTCCCGCCTGTAAGCTGCCCTCATCCTCTCCTAAGTCTGCCATATAAATGTCTCCTTTTCTCATAGTTCAAAGCCCTCCTGTTCTTTTAGTATTTACTGAAATATGTAATATCAAACAGAATGAAATTAAAAAGGCTGGGCTTTAAAGCTCTATGTTGAGCCGCTGCACCGTTAAAAGCGGCACAGGCATATGATCTTTCTTACAGTTACATTATACCAGCTAAAGGGAATCTCAGGTTTTGGCAGAAATGGCATCCAGAAGTGTTTTGGCATTTGGTTCTTTCGGAAGGACTGTGTAGAAGTAGGAAAGAAAATGGCTTAGAATGCGATTTTTATGGCAGTAAATGTCCTGTAGGTGCTTTATTTCTGCGAAAATCGCATACAGCGGATTATTGCTATACTATCTGTAAAAGTACACTTATTTAGACACACACAGAACGGCGGTAAAAGTGTCCGTAAAATACCGAGTGCGGAATTTAGGGACATCTGCAAAAGCAGCAAAGTTTTTTAGTCAGAAAGGAGGATGCGGTTGGGAAAAGAAGTAGGATATGCGAGGGTGAGTAGCAGGGAGCAGAACTTAGACAGACAGCTTATCGCCTTAAGGAAATTTGTCCCCGATGAAATGATCGTGACCGACAGGGCCAGCGGTAAGGATTTCAACAGGCCTGGCTATCAGTCGCTTAAGATTGGAATCGGAAAGCTGGTAAAGGGCGATGTCCTTTATATCAAATCCCTGGATCGGTTCAGCAGGAACAAGGAGGAGGCGAAGAAAGAACTCCAGTATTTTTCTGATTTGGGGGTTCGGGTCAAAATTCTTGACCTCCCCTCAACCATGACGGATATTTCCGAGGGGCAGGAGTGGATCATCGAGATGATCAACAACATCCTGATCGAGGTGCTGACATCAATCTCCGAAAACGAGAGGATGACGATCCGCTCCAGACAGGCGGAAGGATTGGCGGCAATGCCGATAGATGAAGCATCAGGCAAGAAGGTGAGCAAAAAGACAGGCCAGTGCATAGGAAGGCCGACAGTGCCTTTCCCTTCTGATTTTGGGAAATACTACGGAATATGGAGGAAGAAGGAAATCACTGCTGTTGCTGCAATGAAGGCCCTGAACCTCAAAAGGAGTTCCTTTTACAAGCTGGTCCGCCAGTATGAGGAAGAGAATTCTGCAGTTGCTGCAAATTAGCGAAACGGAAAGAGCTGATGGAATGGCATCCACCAGCTCTCGTATATCTTTATGGGTTGTGAATTATCACAGATCCAATATGATTCTTGTCATAGCAGGATAACTTCATTGTTGCTGAAGCCTTTATATGTAAGGCCGATGTCTCTACAGATGTGGACTGTTTTCATCTGGATGGCATTCCCTTTCAGCTTGTGCCATCTGCTTTTCCCATGGTACATGAAAACATACGGAAGTTGCTCTTGATGCTGGTCCATCGCCCTCTTCACGATCCTGAATCTGTCCCATTGCTGAAAAATAGACCTGTCAACAGCAAGGGCACCCATATATATTAATTCATCGGCATTTCTGCCCATTCCCTGGAAGTCTTCAATCCTCAAGTTTATGATTGCCTCTGGGGTGATGCCTCCAGAGAGCCATAATCCCACTGCAAGGGCCCTTACATCATATGGATGATCCTCCACCCATTCTTTAATCATTTCTGTTTCGCAATCCGTATACGGATTATCAATGAAACGGATGCCGTTTCTTTCAAACCTTGCATTGGGTGCCGTTTTTCCCGTCTTAAAATCTTTTGGAAAAATTAAATATTCCTGAATTCCGCTATCGGTGCCACTTCTCTGCCTGCATGGTTCGGATGCCTTGGCTCTGTTCAATTCGAGAGCATATTGTCTGAATAATTCTTCCTCGCTTTTCCCTGCCTTCCCATCCAGAGCCTTCCTGATTGCGGTTTCCTCTGCCAGAGAAAGTTGATTGGTCTTAATCATCTGAAGAAGCATTTCGCATACTGTCAAATTTCTTTCATTCATAGTAATTATCCCCCGTTCTTTTATTATTTTTTG
>JAMPAW010000221.1 GCA_023666975.1 Clostridium sp. | reverse complement strand
AAGATAGGGATATATTTACGGGTATTTATAACCACATTGTTTTTCGCATACTTTTGTCCGGTGGGAAAGCAGCATACATTATTATAGAAAATAATCAGAAGGAGGATATGGTCGTGTCAGAAGATAAACATATAATGATAACCCAAAAAGTCATTCCAACTTGTATCATCATCTTAACGTTTTTTTGCAGATTTTTGATATTTTATGAGTATAAAGGTGTCACGGAACGGAATGGCTGGGCAGCACCAATACATTTCAAAATATTTTTCCTGATCGCCGTAATTATGTTTTTTACTGGGACATGGTTCCAGTTCAACCATAACATTGTCCGTGTTTTACTGCAAATCAGTTCTCTAATCATTATGCTGTGCTGCGAATTACTATTTTGGGATTTTTGTGAGTTAAAAATAGCTTACGGCTTTTGGATAAATATTATACTATTTACCGTACTATTGATTGACTGCCTTGTTATAACCAGGCGTTCATATACTGAAAATATTGAAATGAAGAGTTAAATATAATTTCTTTGACACTCTTCTAAATCAAAAAGAGCATCATTTTATGCGTTTAAATGATGCTCTTTTATGAATCCCTATTTGCTTACGATATCTCAATCATTTACCAAATCCTGCTTTTTCCGCTTTGCGCAAATGATGGCTGCCACAATAATCATTGGAATCACACTGATGATACCAATATATGCCGGGCCGAGGATTGCCATATTGGTATATTCCGGTTTTGTCAGATAGGCAAAAAGCGTAAATGCGTTTGTTGCACCATGCATCAGGGACGGCAGCCAGATTGTCCCCGTCTTTTCATATACATAATCAAACAGAATACCCATCGCAGCAGTGCAGATACAAAATACAATCGGTCCGAGTACCGGTGCTCCGATATACTCTTTACCGTATTCATATCCTGCAAGGAGCATGGCCGGCCAGTGCCAGGCGCCCCAGATTGCTCCGCCAACGATACGCCCCCTGTTCACGCCAAGTTTCTCCTTCAAATAGGGATACATAGCGCCTCTCCAGCCAACTTCTTCTCCCAGTCCCGCAAACATATTTAAAAATGGCCCATATGTAACCGCGATAATGGTAGTAACCAGAAAATACATGGGAATCGTTAAACCCTGCGCTTCAAGCTGTTCCAATGCACCGGCCTCTTCTAATATGCTATGCGCAGTTAAAAATTCAGTATCCAATGTACTCGGAAAAATTGCAAAAAACAAAACACCGCCGATGATGCTTAACAGCGCCGGCATCCAAAGCGCAAAAAACAGATAGCGGATTTTCCCTTTCAGATGCGGCACCCAACCCATGCCTTTTAGCGGGATTCTTGCGATTAATACACCCAGGGATGGCATAAACATAGTAATCACCATAATCATGGTAAATACCATTTGCTCTCCGTTATTCGCGAATATGCTTCCCACAATTTCCAAAATCCATGCCAGGCCAAATGCCACGGCCATATATACCGTAAATTGTTTTTTACTGATTGATTCAGCCATTCTGTACCACCTCCTCTGCGCAGGTTTCTACGCACCAGCCTTTGTATCCGCAGCAGGTGCAGGTGAGCTTGCGGAGCGTAGGCGTGTGATTCGTAAAAAATGCATCCTTGAAGGGGGGCTTAAATACATTGTGGCATTCCGGGCAAATGTAAGCGATATTCCTCCAATAATATTGGCTTATCCAAATTCCGAGAGGAATCATGACAGCCAGCCAAAGAATAAACAACTGCCATTTCCCCGTTGTGATCCACAATATAATGGAACCCCATTGCAGAATTTGCAGTGGAGTGCCGAGTAAAATCATTGTTCGGTGGATTTCTTTCAGTCTCTGTTTATTTTTCATAATTGTCGCTATGTCACTGATGGATTCCAGCGAAAATTGCTTCACATTTTTCAGTCCATGCTGAATGTCTTCCAGCATAGCCAGTTTTTTCTGCTGCTCAGAAAGTTCGTCACGAAGCGCCTCTTCCTCCTGTTCCAACAAAATCCCAATCACTTTTTCCGGGTGTTCATCATGGAGCAGGGATTCGATACTGTTAATGGAAACGCCTGCTTCACGCAGAAAACAGATCATACGCATGCGCTTAAGGTCATCATCCGAATAAATCCTTCTCCCCCCTTCTGATAATTCGCTTGGTATAAGAATATTTCTCGTATCGTAATATTGTACGGTACGAACCGTCACGCCGCAGAGCTTTGCAATTTCTCCTGTTGTGTATTTTGACATAGCTTTCACCTCCTTACACCACCCATTTTGCACTATTACGCAACGTCACAAGCAATACGTTACGCAAGGGGATTTTTGAGTATTTGGGGGATTTTACCATAACAATTCAATGCCATATTGCCGTATTTTTGAATCATGCGTAATCAATTTCATTTTTTCTTCCATTGCGGTGGAGATAATCAACCTCCTTACATTATGTCTTCTATTCTGACCACTCTTCTGTTATATTATAACCTTCCCCACCTTATTCCGCAACAAAAAGAGTTTCTTCCTCATTCAACGAAAGAACGATAAAAATCCAGTTCTTCCTCGGAAAGCTCTTCGTAGAAAATCAGAAATTGCTCTGGAATAGGAAATGCTTTGATACTTTCTTGTGCCACGGTCATTTTAATGATACTTGTATCCTCATATAATGTAATCGTGTGATTTTCTTCTAATTCCTTTGCGCCAAAACGTGCAACAGGGTACTTGTATGAAACCAAATAATATTGTTCCTTTGCCCCTTCTAACTCCTTTTTCAATTCGTTTTGGTGTTTTTCCTCCACGTCGAAATCCTCCCAAAGCGAGCAGTGGTTATATTGGTATAACTGTTCTTCGTCGTTTATTGTTTTTATCAGTTCATTATTTTCTGCCGAATAAATTTTGATTTCAGCTAAGTTATCCAGATCTTCTCTGGTATATTTTCCTCCCTGCTGTGTGGAACACCCTGCACAGATACATAAGCTAAACACAAGCAGCATACCGACTATATATATTTTCTTATTCATCTTTACCCCTGCTTTCTATCAGTAATTTACACGTTGTAACCAACAAACAGCAAAACAAAATGATGATCGGTGCATATGGACTCCATGCATTTGTTATCATTCCAACCAAAACTGCAACCACTGTAACCGGCAATGCCATATATATCCAACGGTACCTTTTCATATGACCATTTTGTGGAGCTTGTTCTGTATTTTTAATGATAATGCTGTCAATGTGCATAGACATTCCTGCCCATATGATAAATGCTAACCATGTGGTATCGGCTACCCATCCAAAAACATTACAAGCTGTCTGTCCGAAATAAATCCTTAAAAATTGTCCTATTTCTGGACTTGCCATAAGGACAACTACTCCAACTATAATCATAACCGCATATTTTTTTCTTCTGTTTTCCCTCGATTTCTTAAATTCTCTAAATACCTTATCATCAAATGCAAGGCATTCCTTTTTGATTTCCGGATACTGTTTGGTCTGAAAAAAATTCCAAATGATAATGATTACCCCTGCTATCATTGTAAACCAATAAAGAAAGGACATTATCATGCTGTGATTGCCAAAACAGTCAAAAACATTTGACAACATAAACAAACTGATTCCTGCTGTAATCTGCTTTACATTCTGTCTGCTGTACAACAAATATCCGTCCAACATTTCCTGGCTGACATAATACCTGCTGTCTGATACAGATTTTTCTTTTGACACGTTTGTTTGTCCGCATTCTTCTTTCAGCAGATAGTCTATGGATACGCCAAACAGGTTACTGATTTGTACTAATTTCCCTACTTCGGGTATTCCCTTATCATTTACCCATTTCCCTACTGCCTGTCGGGATACCTCCAGCTTTTCAGCTAAATCCTCCTGTGTCATACTGTTATCTTTCAACAGTGCCTTTAATTTTTGTCCTAATGTCATTTTTTATCCACCTCCTGCACACATTTTACTTCTAAGCAATCGGGAAAACAACCAATCTCTGGTTTCATGTTGTCAACTTTGCGTTTCGCTCACTTATTTTATTGTCATTTTCACAAAAAATTCGGTTTTCAAAAGGCATTTGTCTGGTGTATAATATGATGAAAGAAGGTGATATTTTTGGATACAGCAGAGCAGACACACCAGCAGGATTTAGAACGTCTGAAATCGCTCCGCTATATGGACGATGATTTTATGACCGTCTGCCTTGCAGATAATTTTGAGGGTGTGGAATTGATACTACAGATTATTCTAGGGAAAAAGAATATAAAGATTAAATCAGTTCGGACACAGGAACCGCTGAAGAACTTACAAGGACGTTCCGCTACATTAGATATTCATGCGATTGACAGTGACAACAAGGAATTTGACGTAGAAATTCAGCGTAAGGATACAGGAGCAGGCGCAAAAAGGGCAAGGCATAACAGCAGTCTTCTGGATGCGCATATATTAAAAGCAGGCGATGATACGGAGGACATTCCCGACAGTTATGTTATTTTTATTACGGAAAATGATGTGATGAAAGGAAATCAGCCGATATATCCAGTAGAGAGGTACGTTACAATCGGAGAAAATAAAGTATTATTTGGTGACGGTTCACACATAATATATGTAAATGGAACATACAGGGGCGATGATGAAATCGGTAAGTTAATGCACGACTTCTCATGTACCGATCCCGATGATATGAATTATGAGGAACTTGCAAAGAGGGCAAGATACTTCAAAAAAGACGAGAAAGGAGTTGCAGCCATGAGTAAAATTTTGGAGGACATGAGGAATGAAAAAGCGAAAGAAGTCAGAATTGATAATGCTCTTTGCATGATTAAAGATGGAGAATTGTCATTAGAAAAAATCGCATTATATTCTGGGTTGTCTCTTGAAGAAATTAAGGAGTTAGAAAGCAAAACAATGCAATCAGCGTAATCAATCATATCAATCAAAATCAAATACAGGAGTGTGTGAAGAAAAGTCTGTAAATACTAATCTTCTATGATAATGTTTGGGCGG
>JAMPAW010000220.1 GCA_023666975.1 Clostridium sp. | reverse complement strand
AGATGGACGGCGTATGGCTCCACATGCAGGACGAACACCATAAGAAGATGAAAAAACAAGAGATGAAAGTGTTCACCATGTACGAGGGATGGGACGCGGAGAAAGAGAAAGAAAACCGCAGCACCCTGGTAGGGAAGACGATGCTCGCCGGGATGGAGGACAGCCATACCTTCCATGAGAAGAGGGAGGCCTGTATCCGCAGGAAATATGATGCGGACGGGATCGGCCGGAGGATCCTGAACGGGGACGGCGGGAGTTGGATCAGGGAACCCTATGACCCGGATACGATCTTTCAGTTGGACCGATACCATATTTATCAGGAAGTGCTGCGTAAGATCGGCGATAAGAAGGCGCAAAAAGAGATCCGACGGCTTTTGGAAGAGGAAAAGATCGGGGAGATGTTGGAATACATCAGGATCTACGCGGACAGCGTGGAGAGTCCCGACGGGAACGATAAACGGAGCAAACAGGCGCGGGAACTGCTGAAATACCTGGAGAACAACAAACAGGGACTGCTGCCCTATGACAGCCGGGGGATAGCAATCCCGGAACCGGCGGAAGGACTTATCTATAAGCACATGGGGGTACAGGAAAGTCAGAACTGCACGGTGATCACCATGCGGATGAAACACCGGCGGATGAGATGGTCCGTGTCGGGGGCAAACAATCTGGCGAAGGCATTATACCGCCGTGAAAACAAAGACCTGATCAGGACGATAGAGAAGTATACGGACGGCCTGATCTTCACGATGCAGATGCGGCAGGTGACGGAGATTCTGAGCGCCGCCAGGGCCCCGAAGAAAGACGGAAAGGGAAACGGCTATGCGGATGTGATAGGCCGCCACATGCCCCTGTCGGATGCGGTGCAGACGGCATCCCGAAAAGCATTCAAACGGGCGTTTATCGGGTAAAGACCGGACAAACCCGTGACCGAAGGTGAATACGGCCGTCTGAATGACAACCGGGTTGCGTCCGTTTTAGAAACAAATGAGAACTCATAAAGAAAAATGAGAAAAGTGCCAACGATTACTTGACACAAACAGATGTCAAGAACTAAATGACAATTTGGATATTTTGTAGTAAAATTATCTTGGAAGATTATACAAGGGGGTTGTCCGATGATCGACAACAAGAAGGAACAGGAAAGAGAAGAACTGCACCGTACCATATGGAATATGGCGAATGACCTTAGAGGCAGCGTGGATGGTTGGGATTTCAAACAGTACGTGTTAGGTATGCTGTTTTACAGATATATTTCTGAAAATTTTGCCAAATATGTAAACGCAGGAGAGATTGAGGCGGGAAATACCGATTTTGATTATGCTGATCTTTCTGACAGTGACGCAGAACCTGCAAGAGAGGAATTGGTTGACACAAAGGGCTATTTTATCCTGCCGAGTGAACTGTTTTGCAATGTGAGAGAAAGGGCATTGCAGGATGAGAACTTAAACGAAACGCTTGAAAAAGTGTTCCGCAATATAGAAAGTTCTGCGCAAGGGCATGACAGTGAAGATGACTTAAAAGGTCTGTTTGATGACCTTGATGTCAATAGCAACAAGCTTGGCGGAACGGTGGAAAAGAGAAACGCGAAACTGGTAAAACTACTGAATGGCGTTGCCGAAATGAAATTGGGCGATTATCAGGATAATACCATTGACGCATTTGGAGATGCTTATGAATATTTGATGGGTATGTATGCGTCTAATGCCGGAAAGAGCGGTGGAGAATATTATACACCACAGGAAGTCTCTGAGCTTTTGACCAAAATCACGGTGCTTGGGAAGAAAAATATAAATAAGGTGTATGATCCGGCATGCGGCAGTGGATCTCTGCTCCTCAAATTTGCGAAGGTTTTGGGGAAAGAGAATGTCCGGCAAGGATTTTTCGGACAGGAAATCAATATCACTACATATAATCTCTGCCGCATCGATATGTTCCTGCATGATATTGGCTATGAGAAGTTTAACATTGGACACGGAGATACATTGACGGAACCTCTGCATTGGGACGATGAGCCTTTTGAGGCGATCGTGTCCAATCCGCCGTACTCGATCAAATGGGAGGGAGACGATAATCCCATTCTCATCAATGATGAAAGATTTGCTCCTGCGGGTGTGCTTGCGCCAAAGTCGAAGGCTGATCTTGCGTTTATCATGCACTCCTTATCATGGCTTGCGACAAACGGCGTGGCGGCTATCGTATGTTTTCCGGGTGTCATGTACCGGGGAGGGGCAGAGCAGAAAATTCGTAAATATCTGATAGATAACAACTATATAGAGTGTATTATTCAGTTGCCGGGCAATCTGTTCTTCGGTACAAGTATCGCAACCTGCATTATGGTTCTGAAAAAGAGCAAGTCGGAAAACAGCACATTGTTTATTGACGCGTCAAAAGAATGTGTAAAGGTTACAAACAATAACAAGCTCACAAGTGAAAATATAGAAAATATTCTTGCTGCGTATGAAATGAGGAAAGATAAAGAGTATTACGCAGCAGTGGTTGCAAATGACAGGATTGCGGAAAATGATTACAACCTTTCCGTCTCCTCTTATGTACAGCAGGAAGATACAAGAGAAAAAATAGATATTAAGGCGCTGAATGCGGAGATTGAGCAGATTGTAGCGAGAGAGCAGGTGCTTCGGGATGAGATAGCTAAGATTATTACGGAAATCGAGGTGGATGCATGATGGATAATCTGACTGTTATGACAAACAATATTCTTATGGGGAATTATAAGAATACGGATAATATTCATATGTAAGATTTTACAATTGTTTTCCTCAAATTGTGGAGTCACTGAGTCCACAATCTGAAAATTTGGAAAGGAAGAGGAAGACCGGCATGAGGAATTGAATGAAAAAGAATTTAAATCAGATTGGTTTAATATGGGAGAAAACAAGGTATGAGAGGCGAAAAGGAACAGCAGTGCTTGGATCGAATAAAAAATGCCACCTTCACTCGGGATGGCGTGTCGATTAAGCATCCCTTTATAGGAAAAATACATACGGAAGTCTGCGATGACGAGTTCGCGAAAGAACAAATATGGTATGTAAATAGTGACTGCCATAAGAATTATTTTGGCTTGTTGGAAACAGATAGAAACGAATTTGAACAAATTTTGAGAAAAGCCGATCCAAACCAAGAGCTAAGTAATTTTCCTGATTTTGTCTTTCCAAATGGTTTTATAGAACATTTTCAAGTAACATCATCATTGGTAACGCGGAAGGGTTCAAATCATACAAAGAAAGAAAGCGAGTTCAAACATAGGGTTGGAACAGAAACGAAACAAATTGAAGATGAATGGAATCAAACGCCGAGTTTCGATGCAGTTCGTTCTAAATCGTGGGATTTTACGAATCCGCCTCATTCGCATGAGTTTTTGATGGAATCATTCAAAAACAATTGGGAACATCATATGGATAGTTATGGGAAGTATAATGGCGCGAAAGAAATTGGTGTTTTTATGATAGAGTATCCTGAGTTTGCCTTATCTATGTGTGAAAATGTGTATTGTGATTGGATTGATGGAATGGCACAAGGCGATATGCGAGAACAGAAAAAATTTAAGGAATATCGACTTAGCAGAGATAAAAAACTTTTGGAATATGTTTATCGGTTTCGAGGGCAAATTAAATATGTAATTTTTGTTAATCAAGTACGATATGAAGTTATTAGGACGGATAATATACCGTATTTGTTGAAGTTGATACCATGGGATTTTGTCATTTATCCTTTGGTAGTGACTACCGTTTCAACGATAAATAACATTAGTATTTCAGCGAATCTTGGGAAAGGAGGAGAGCAAGATGACAAAACTTAAGCAGTTGATAGATGAATTTTGCCCAAATGGGGTAGAATATAAAACACTTGGTGAAGTAACTGTTTTATCAGCAGGCGGAGATGTCCCCAAAGAGAATTTCTCTAAGGTTGCTACTGAAAAATATTGTATTCCAATATATAGCAATGGGATTGGCGAAAATGCTTTATATGGATATACGGATAAAATAAAAATTACAAATAAATGCGTTACAATTGCAGCAAGGGGAACAATAGGATATTGTGCATTGCGAACCACTCCATTTTTTCCTATAATCCGCCTTATTTGCGCTATTCCGAAAGATATAATAATTGCGGACTACCTCAAATATACCATTGATACAATAAAATTCCAAGTACCTACAACAGGCATACCTCAATTAACAGTTCCAATGGTCGCAAAATATAAAATCCCTGTACCTCCCTTGGAGGTACAACGTGAAATTGTCCGTATTTTGGACAAGTTCACCGAGCTTACAGCAGAGCTTACAGTGGAACTTACAGCGCGAAAAAAGCAATATAGCTATTATAGGGACACTTTGCTTTCATTTAACAATACAGTTAAAAAAGTAAAACTGAGAGATATTGCTGTTGATATATACAGGGGATCAGGTATTAAAAGAGAAGAAGTGACGGAGACGGGGATACCTTGTGTCCGGTATGGGGAGATTTATACCACATATAATACATGGTTTGATACTTGTGTATCACATACAAAACCGGAATATGTTTCAAATCCTAAATATTTTGAACATGGAGATATTCTGTTTGCGATAACTGGAGAAAGTGTTGAAGACATCGCCAAATCTGTAGCCTACATAGGAAATGAAAAGTGTCTTGCAGGTGGAGACATTGTTGTTTTAAAACATAATCAGGAGCCGCGTTATCTCGCCCATGTTTTATCTACATATGAGGCAAGGCGGCAAAAAAGTAAAGGGAAAATTAAAAGTAAAGTTGTTCATTCGAGTGTGCCTGCCATTGAGGACATAGAGATACCGTTACCGTCTATGGAAGTGCAGAAAAGATATGCAGATGTATTGGATAACTTCGAAAAAATTTGTAACGATCTGAATATCGGACTTCCGGCGGAGATAGAGGCACGTCAAAAACAGTATGAATATTATCGGGATGCGCTGTTGACATTTGCTGAGTCCGGTAGCACAATTATTGACAGACAGACAGACAGACAGACAGACAGACAGACAGACAGACAGACAGACA
>JAMPAW010000021.1 GCA_023666975.1 Clostridium sp. | reverse complement strand
ATAAGCCCCACCAAAGCCGGACTTTAGAAAAGATATTCTTTTATCTATTCATACGGATTGCTTCTCAAAACACAAATCATCTCTACAAGAACAGATACTTCTTGCTAAACCTCTCAGTACATGAGTGTAGAACACTGTACACTCACTCTCAAACTTTAAATCGTATTTTCTTGTCATAATCATTAATACACAGATTTCGTCCATGACACTATTGTACCATACGAAATCAATCTCCTCAAGTATTTTTCTATTACACATTGGGGACAGCCGTGGATAAATCATCTTTGACAATGGCAAATGCCCTGCCTTCCCCGTCGGCTCTTGCACAGTACAGACCATATAGCCTGCTTCCTTTTTGATATCGTTTTGTTAATGCTCTGTCTATCCGGTATAAATTACCGTCGCCCTGCTCCAACAGCATAAAATCTTCACGGTTTTCCCCCTCCTGAATGCGAAACCAGCTTCCCTTTATCCCTTGCGCCTGCGGTGCCATTAACCGAATCCACTCCCCACCGTCATAATCTGCTGCCAACAGCAAATTACTCCCTGTATGTTTAACCACCCGTATTTCTTCAAAAGGAGCTGCCCTATATTCTCTCCTTACATAACCTGCGGGTACGATATATTTCTCGTTGGGATATAATTCCATGCACAGCATAGGAATACCCCAAATATAAGCCAATGTCCCGCCTGGTATACCCATTGTCTCTCTGCAGTTTCCGTCACCCGGCACAATCTGGCATCTCCTTTCCTGATAAAGTTTTGATTTTATGTAAACCTCTATCCGCTCCGTCTGCAAATCCTGAAAAAGATAATATCTTTGCTCCTTTCTCGACACAGGCATACGCCCGTTAACCGTTATCCGGATATCCTCTGTCCCCACCGTTTTCCCGGTAAAGGCGTCTTTCAGTTCGATGCACAGAGCTATTTTTCTTTTCATGCTGTCTCCCATCACACTACTCCATTTTCGTAAAATAGATATCTGCCTTATCTTTATTCTCCGGCAGGCTATACTTGTCGCACAGATACAGATATTCTTTTGCGGCCCTGTCCCGGCGGAATCTTTTCAGCACTTCAATAAACTGTTTTCTCGCTCCCGAAAAATTCCGGACACAATACATCTCCACGCCGCGTTCAAACCATTCCTTCGTCTCATTTTTACTCTCTATATCCTCTGCGCAGTCCCCGTCATACACATCATAAATCCGGTCGCTGTATCCGGTGTAGGTATTGTATAGAAATCCCAAAGTCCTGATGTGATATGTCGCCCAAAAATCCGGTATGCGCTCCGCTGCCGTCTGCGTAATCAGGATATGTGCCTGATATCTCTCCGCAATGCTTTGCAGCCAGCAGGCGGTATCCCGGTATTGCGATACCGTAATGGCCGCCATTCTGCTCTCCTGCCCCACGATCCCCAGCATAACCTCTCCGTAGGCAATTCCTATTCCCACCTGATTTTGGTCCAACTGTTTTTCCTTTACCAAACCGTTTAATTTCTGGCATATCGTAACAGCACTAAACAGGGCTGCACCGCAGCCGTTGTCAAACACGACGTTAAATCCCGCATTCTGAAAATTCTCTACCATGCCGTTTTGCTCTGCCACCACAGGCACGCAGGCATTCAGTACCCGATTGATATCCTCTATCATCTCCGTCGTATTTTTCCTGCGGATACTGCGGTCAAAATCCGCCAGCTGCAATGAAAATATCGTAAGCATTGCATTTACCCCGTTCCCCGGACGGATATCCTCAATACTGCTTTTCTTTAAAAGCGACAATATCTTAGACGGTACATACCGGTAATAGACATCATTCAGCCTTTTCATCTCCTCCATATGTCTGGAAATGCTTCTGGACATGCTGTTAAAAGCAACGGCAATCTCCGCCAGTTCATCATGCCCCCGGACCTTAACCTCGCAGCCAAATCTGCCCTCGGCGATCTGTCCCGCCTGTTTTTTCAACCGGCGTATCGGCAATAAGACAGCAAAATAGATGATGACCATACAGATAACACAGCAGACACCCATTACCTTATACAGCTGATCAATTATCCGATCGATATATTCGTCCTCCTCCGCTTCAATTTTATCCCCGGAAATATCAACGCCGACAAATGCCACTACCTGTCCCGTCTCGTCCAAAACCGGTGCGTACATGGATTTCAGCGACTCTTCTCCACTGGACGTATCATCAAACTGAACGCTGGGACGTTGGGAATCAATTACCTCCTGCAAACCGGGGTAATTCTTTTTCAAATCACTTTTCAGCCCCAGCTGATGAGCATTTTCGGACTGCCCATTCTCCCATTTAAGGTCAAAAAGGTAAATCCCGTTCTCTTCATTCTCCAATGCCAGCACGTAAATATAATCTATTTCAAACTGCTTCTGTATTTCCTTTACCTGCTCCAGCATTTCCTTATACTCGTCGTCCTCCGCACCGCTTCTGGCATATTCCAGGATTCGTTTTTCATCAATCGCCTCTTTGACAACCTCTACCACCCGCATCGCATAATATGTATTTTTCTCCCGAATCAGCACAATGTACTCTATCGTCATATACGTGCCAACGCTCACCACCATAACATACATTAATACCCAGAATAAAAGTATAAACTTGGGAAGCAGCCCAATCTTAAACTTAACCTTATTCCTCATTCAAATCTCTCCTCATTCCTCCGCCTTGCATATGAAACAATCATGCTACGTCAAACTATTCAAAACTTAATCTTCGCTGTACTATATTATGATGTTGTGACCGTCAGTACCCCCGGATTGGATATCTGGATTACCCCTCCGTAAGCACACATCAGCTTCGATGTACCAGTCAGCGCCGGTTTATTTGCAATCAGTACCTTCGGGCTTCCCGGTGCCCACGGAGCCGGGATAACCGGAATACACGGCATCGGTGTCAAAACCCCAAGTGCTGCCGCCGTGGCCGCCGCCACTGCCGGATTGGCTATACTGCTGCACATGCCAAACGGCAGTATATTCTTGAGCGGAATATTATCCATAATCGTTGCCAGCGGCATGGAAGAAAGACACTTGTTTTCCGGCGTCACCATTAATGCTGACGGAGCCATGCCAAACGAACAGGCGCACATTGCACCTCCACAAACCATATTTGCCATTGGTTACTCCTCCTTTACAAAATCCATTTGAACTTCGGTAACCCTCGATATCTTTTTTGTTCTCGTAGATTGGATTTCCACTGGTCCAATCCTGCAATACACTGCATTTTTCATCGGCTGGTTGAGCGCCGCCCAGATTTTGCTCTTACGGTCAAAATCCATATTGCATAGCTCCATTTCTACCCTTTCCTCCTCATTTAAAAAATGCTCGTCACCGAAAAACTGTATGAGAATATCCAGAATCTTCATCTCCTCCTCCAGCCTGTATTTCAAATCACCATCGGAACAGGGAACGATGAGATAATAAAGGTCATAATAACCGGAAGGATATCTCAGTTCTTCCGCGCTGACAGAAATCATGTTGTTCATATAGATATCCGTATTTTTCCGGATATCATAGAGTGCGATACCTACCAGCAGGCTCTGGTTATCACATGGCATACACAGCCCGATACGGTCCTTGTCAATATCAATGCTGCCCGCTATCCGTTCCCGCACCACTTCGGTAAACTTTACACTTGTGTTGGTGATTGCATAATTTGCTTCCACTGCTTATCCTCCTATGCCCTTTTACACCGGTGTCACCAAAATACCGTCTCTAAACTCACCTTCGGAAATGATTTCTCCGGTAACCGGATTGTAGAGAATACCGTATCCGTGAAATTTCCCCAACAAAAAATTTCCGTCGTACTGCATGGAACCGTCTGCCGTATATAAAATGCCATACCCGTCATACAGGCCATAGCGAAATTCTCCCTCGTAGATTTTCACATTTGTGTTTTCATCGTACAGCTTGCCTGTTCCATAATACAAACCGTTAAAAAAACTGCCCTCATAAATAATATTGCCCGTGGAGGCTGCAAACTTTTTTCCCTCACCCTGGTATTGATCCTGAACAAACCCGCCGATGTAAATTACTTTTCCGTCCTCATCATACACGGTCCCCGTCCCCTCCTTTTTGTCTTTTACAAAGCTCCCCTCATAGGTCAGCCTTCCGTCGTCGTCATACAGCTTTCCCTCCCCGTTCTTTTCACCATTTACGACATCACCGATATATACTACCGCACCGTTTTTATCATATAAAATCGTGTTTCCCCCGGTAAATTTTCCCTTTGCAAACTCTCCCTCTGAAACGACCTCTCCGTTCTCGTACAGCTTTCCCTGACCCTCGTATAATCCGTCCAGAAATTCTCCCCGATATACCACCTCCCCGTTTTCAGCATAAAGGATTCCCGTGCCGCTGTAACGTCCTCCGGCGAACTCCCCGACATATCTTTTTTGCCCGTTTTGATAAAAACTCTGTCCTGTCCCCTCATAGCGCCCTCCGGCAAACTCCCCCTCGTACTCCGGCTTCCCATTTTGATTGTAGAAGCAGCCTTTTCCCTCATAAAGACCTGCCACAAAAGCACCCTCATACTTTTTCGTTCCGTCAGGATAATGCAGGACACCTTCCCCCTCATACCGGTTAAGCACATAATTTCCCTGATATTTGATGTTTCCGTCAGGGTAATATTCGGTACCTGCTCCGGAGTACATTTCCTCCTCAAAGCTCCCCCGATATAACAAGTTGCCGTCATAGTCATAAAGGACACCCTCCCCTTCAATCCTTCCCTCCTTCAATGTCCCGATAAACAGAACCGTTTCCTTTTCCTGCGCAGCCGTCAGCTTTACCCTGCCGCTATAGTCAAGCCGCTCTGCCGCATTGACATACATGGTTTTGGTAAACCACATAGGGAATAGATTCTGCCGGACATACGGAAACACAAAACCGACAAGGATAAGCGGTACAAACGTGATAAGAACAAGCATAATGGCGGCAAATATTTTTTTTACATAATATCCTCCGATTTGGAAATAGGACCTTTCTGACATCTCTTTCCTCCGCCTTCCCTACTTTATCTGCAAATTTCCTATCGACTCATAGACAACGCCCTGCACGTTTTCCTGCTTTTCCTCCCGGCTGCGAATCTCCCTTACCAGCAGCACAAGTGCCGCTGCATAAGCGGCAAGAAACAGAACAACCGGAAACACCTCTGCCCCCTTATATATAACGGCTGCAAATCTGTTTTTCCATTTCGTGATGCCTGTCACATACTCTCCGGTTTCCTGCTCCAGCACGTCATACAGACGGTTATATGCCTCATACACGGCAAAAAAGTCCTCTGGCACATTTTGCGCCAGACGGGTTAACATTCCTGCAAGCCCCGGTATACTGCCTCTCTCCACTTCCACAGCAAATATATCTCTTAGCAGTTTTTCCATTCTCTGATTTACCTGCGTCATTCCGCTGTCACTGCCAAAAGAGGGATTCCAGTCATAATCAAACTCCACCTCGCCGTCACGCCACATGATTCGTCCTATATCGAGCAGCTGGCAAATCAAAAACTCTGGCAGCCTCCACAGTAAAAATTTCTCCAGCACTCTTTTTATCATCTGGTTCCTCTGGTCTAACGACAGCGATTGTCCCTCTGTAAGCCTTAACAGCGGCACTCCCTCTCTCTGGTAAAAAAATACGTATAGCTGCTCTTCTTTTGAAAAACACCCTCTATAATCCTCGTACACCGTATCCTTTTCCAGCAGATAAAACCGTGGAAGAAGTTCTCTTACCAGCTGCGGGATTTTAAAATGAAGCACAGTATAAATTTCCCCGTTTCTGACACTGCGGCACTGCATTACCCTATGCTGTTCCGTTTCCCTTTTTATGTATATGACGTCAAATGTTTCCTCAAATGCCTGAATAACCAATCGATCACCTCAAATCCTCAAATCACATCTCTGACAATGACAAAAGCCATGGCAGTCAGTGACACATCTTCCTTATCCTGCGCAATAATCTCATAGACACCCGAACGGCTTGGAGCAGTGTAATATCCGTTATCATCAATTGTTCCGCCGTCTGCCTCCTTTACCCTCCACTCGATATGTCTGCGTATTTCACCACAGGATAGCGCTTCAAAATAATGACTTTCTCTGATTTGCAGATTGACAATATCCGGCCGGATAGCCAGCTGCCTTTCCCCTCTCTCCTTTTCCTGTACCGTATTGTCTCTCACCGCCAGCCAGGACACCTTGACACTGTCCCTGTTTAGCTGGCTTAAACATTTTACTCCGATCACAAAGCTTCCCCTTCCCGCATCTGTCCGGGCTGCCAGCTCCAGCTTCGGGCTGCTCACATCTTCAAATACATCTGGATTTCCGAAGATACCGTATTCCTTATCCGATACCCTGTCAGAAAGCGCCAGCGAAATAAACACCTCACCAAGTCCAAGGCCGTGTATGATTTCCTCTGAGCAAAACCGCTGTCCCGGAGCGGCTCCCGCCCCCAGATGGATTACCACACTTCCTGTCTGCACCTGCTGCTCCCCATTTCCCGCTTCCCTCGGATTCTCTCTCTCCACAGGCCGGCTGCCCGCATAGCGGACAGGTTCCTTATCCCGCACCGCTCTCATATACTCCACCGTCTGCGACAAAACATTGTTCCACACATACTGCGCATACGGGAGATTTTCCACTCTCTCAATGACATAGGTATCCCCCGCCCGTATTACGTTGAGTCTTGCCAGATAAATCGGCTGCTCATAGCTGTCCCGGATAATATCCTCCATCGCCGAACGGTAATACTGTCCGATAACCGCACGCTCCACGTCCGTGTCGATAATGCTTATGCGGAACTTTCCCCTGACCAAATCTTTTTTGATGTCCTGCCCGACAGTAAGCTGAAAACTGTCCGAAACCAGCTCCATAAATCCCTCTGCCCTGTTCACGGATTTCGCCTGTACCTGCCCCGTGATCACATATCGGTCGGCAGGGACATTTTGATTCTCGTCAAACGAAACGAATGCCGTTTCCGCTCCCGACTGTTCCATACCGGAAAGCCGGAGCTGATAGGAAAAGGAAACCGGCTTCGTCTGCCATGTTTTTTCCACAGTTACCGTAAATGCCGCAGATGTACCGCTTTTTACATAGCGTGGCACAGTCTGAAGTATACGGATTCCCTCTCCCTGAAATACGGTCTGCGTCCCCTCGTACAAGTCGGCAATACGGCCGCCCTGCTTTTCCGGTTCCTCCGTCGTTACATACAGCCGGTAACCCTCCACATACTTGTTAAATTCCTCCCCCTGCTCACTGTTTGCCCTTGTCACGTTGTATACCGGGTCCGCTTCCTTTTCATCATAGGCGATACACAGATACAGTTCCCCACGCTCTTCCTCCATGGCCGCATATTGCGAAAACCCTTCGACAGAGGAGAGTTTTTTCGTTACCGGACGGTCCACAACAATCTCCCTTCCGGAAAAATCCAATGCAATTCCCATTTCCAAAGAAATCGTCACATCATCTATCTCTACCACCTGCATTCCGCACACAACGCCGGTACCGTACAGGAATCGGTTTAACATTCTCCGCTTATCATTCATATAGCGCTGCTCGTCACGGAAATCATCAACACTTAAGAGCTTGCCGTAAAAATACCGGTTTCTCTCAAAAGGAAAATATTTTAAATTTTTCAACCGCAAGCCCTCCTTTAAAGTCTGTTCCCGGTCAGCGTATTTTCGTTTAGTGTCATGCTCTTATCCTCGCTCAGCCGGCTGTTAATTCCCATATAGCTGTAATCATCAAGATAAATATAAGGTTCCAAAATCACCAGCCGGCAATCCACGTCAGCGGGTGCCGCAGAGCGGATAATCCTTCGCAGCACCGCCGCCTCCTGACGGCCCCCTATAGCTTCCTGCGGCAGCAGGACAGTAACCGCATACGCATTTCCACCATATAGCGTTTCCAACAGATTCGTCCGTCTTACGTCCGCCTGATAGCGATAGGTCTGATAATACTCCACGATAAAAGGGGTATATCCGGTAAACAGACCGACCAGTTCCTCCATATATTCCCTTGTGCCCCGAATGGCAGACAGCCGGCTTGCATTGCCAATCAGATAAATCATCTGCTCCCTGTTCCATATCAGCCTGTCATCTATATCGAACCAGACCGCCAGCCACTCTAACATCTCCATATCTGCCAGAGATGGATAGAGCATTCTTGGCGTCTCGTCAATCCTTTGGCTCATATCATAGTAAATCCATTGAAAAATGCTCAGATAGCGGAACAGAAAATGGTTTTCCCGTGAATATTTTGTATAGACCTGCGGCAAAAGGGAAAGCCACGAATCCGCCTGAAAAAAAATCTGTATTTCCGGCAAAAACGGCTGCGGCACATTACCGGAGCAAATCTCTGCCACCAGCCACATATACCTTCCGCTTACCCCGTCCAAAAGACAGTCCCACCTGTCGCTTATCTCTATGGCCTGATATTTCGCATACACTGCCAGCTTTTTCTCCGTCAGCATATTCCCGTCCATAATCAATGCCTCTATCTCCCACTGTCTGCCTCCATAAGAAATCCGTGCCTCCTCCGATACAAATACCCTTAACCTTACTATATCGCTGCCCGCACACTGCTGCCGCACACAAATTCTGGACCAGCAGTTTCGCTTTTCCCCACTGTCCAGCAGCGCAGAACAGATATACCTGTCCTGCCGGATATAATCTTCCTCTTTATTCAGCAAAAAATATTTTATGTCAACCATAAACATTTCCCTCTCATCACCGATCCGTGAGTATACAACGTATTTTTATTTCCTCCAGATTGGCCATTCCATAAAACGGCAGGTGAATATCCCGGTTATCGTCCCGCAGCACGCCTTTTCCTCTGGCATTCATCTCAAGAGAATGGATTCCCACCGTTTCGGGCAGGGCATCAATATATCCGAACACCCTGCTGTAGACGATTGTCCTGCCAAAATCCATCTGCTCCTCAAAATAGCCTCTGATGTGTTCCTCTATACGTTCTTGTGCCTGCATATACCTGCTTTTTACCAGTATTTCCAGTTGAATAAATATACCAATATATTCGGGTCTTCTGACCATGATACCTGCGCCCAGCATTTTTCCTTTTTCCAGCATATGCGTAATATTTCGATGATAGGCGTCTCCTTTCAGGATCCGATTCCCGTTCGTAAAAGGGAGAACCACCGCCTCTAATACATTCTCCCGCAAAGGAGAAGGAAAAACCTTTACCTTTTTAATCCGAAGTCCCGGCGTATTCCGGATAAGCTCCTCATAATCTTTCTGGGTAACTGCCCGCTTTTTCACGCCGGTATGCTCCTTATACCGCTGTATACAGTCATAGACGGATTCCGGTTCCCTGCCGCCAAGGGCTGGAAACGGATTATGCAATCCGGTGGCACAGCGTTCGCTGGCAAATCCGTCTATCTGATCTTTTTGGATATTGCCGCGCTTGCCTGCGCATACCGCATAGGATATAATCTCTATCCTTCCTTTCGGCATGACCCCCTGCCTGCCGTTTCCAAACCGCAAAATTCCGTTTTTCTCGTCGATGACATAGACACGGTCCTCCTTATCCGCTGCGGCAAAATCAAGCACCCGTTTCCACTGCACATAACAGGCCGAGCCGTCGCGGCTTTCAATCCACACAGCGAACTTCTCTCCCAGTATATTCCTGTCCGGAAGATAAAAAAACTGCTCCGGCATACCATTTCCATAATAGGCATACTGCTCCCTGTCCAGCCCGGCCGGACAGGATACCAGACAGATTTCCACATCACAATCTGCCTCCCGGAACAATGTGCTGTCAAAAACAAAATGCCGTTTCCGGTCATAGACATAGGACGAAAACTCTGTCGTTTTCTGAAACCCGGACGCCCTGCGGATATAGACATCTGTCTTTTCCTGTACCGACAACCATGTATCAGCCTCTATCTGATAAAATGCTTTCTCCGCTCCTGGCAGACAAAATTTACGGTATTCTATTGCCGTATCCTGCTGTACAAGAGAAATCATATTAAAGCACATTTCCTGCAAAAGCGGTGCCGTATCGTATTCCCCATATGCGGTCAGCCTCAACCGGTATTCGCCATTTTGCGGTCCCATTCCTTCCGTCAGCCGAAAACGGATTATGCCCGTCTGCAAAAGCCCAAAGGTCGTGTCCTCTACCATTTCGCACTGCACATATTCCCTGCCGTTATAAGCCAGGACAGCTAGCTCAATAAGCGGAATAAACTGGTCTTTATCAATGAAATTTCTTGGCACTGCATATCGGTCCTCCAGCTGAAAATACAACGTATGGATATGGTGCTTTTGCAAATCGGATTTCAGCCGGATATCATAATGTGCTCTGGAAACCGGGTTTTCTCCAAAAGGATAAAACGGACGGGCATTTTCCGCAATGATCATATCGTCCTTTTCAAGATATGTCGTGTGTTCCGCTTCCAAAATCAGTGTATCCGCATATGCCTTTGTCCCCTCGGACAGCAAAAAGGCCTCCGCCACCCCTTCCGCTTTCGCATACACTCTGGCAGGCTTCAAGCCTTGGGGAGAAATACCCAACAGCTGCAGCAGCATCATATAATGCCCTTCCCCCATCTGCTGTAAATGAAACTGCTGCAATTCCGTCATATACGCAAAAAGCTCTAACAATGCCATTCCGCTGTCTGCCGGATTGTAGTTTGTCCATGACGGATATATCCGCTGTATGTCCTCTTTTGCTTTCTCCACCAATTCCTGAAACGACGGATTATCCAGCTCCTCCACTTCCAACATAACCTCTGTCTCCTTCTTCTGATTCCTGCTATCTATTCAAACGATATTTCTATCTCATGCTGACCACTAATCCCCAATGTATAACAGCCCGCCGGACGCTCGTCCCGCAAACTGATATTCTTCACATACAAAACTTCCTCCATTTGGCTGCATATGTTCTGAATCTGCACAATAGTCGGCAGATTGCCGATTTCCCAGCCGTTTCCGTCAAAATTGCCGGTCACAGGGTCGATGAAGCCGCTGATTTTATGGACAATCTTATCTCGAAGCTGATAGGCCTTAAGCGCAGGCAGCGCAATAATCGACATGTGCAGATTTAACGCCACCCATTCCGGTTCTACGATATGCAGCCGTCCCTCGTCATAAATGCGCCTGTCAATATGCGGCAGCAGACAGCGGTAAATATTTTCCCGTACATGTGCAAAATATTCCCTCTGCTGTATCTTCGTATCCAAAAGCACCGCCAGCGTGACGTGCCCCGGTGCCCTGTCTCCGTTTGCATTCCGCCCCGGATAGCACTTCACCTGAAGCACGTCACGGACTTTGCTGTAAACCAAATCCTCATAATCCCTTTGCGTAACCGCACGGCCGCCATGCCGCAAAAAAGCGGACATTCTCCTCACGGCCTGCAGCGTTGTTTCTTCGTCACAGCCTCCTGCCATGGCTTCATCATTGGTTACGGCATTGATAAAGCCAATATTTCTGTCCATGGTCTGAATCGCCCCCGGAGGCAGATTCCCCCGTTTTCCGCTCCCCTCCACTGCCCGAACCGGAACAGAGTTAAGGCGGATAGCCGAGATTACCGGTCCTCCGTTTCCGGCAGCCGTATCGTCATCAGGCTCGCGGATAATCCGTATCCAGTATCCCCGGCAGCCAAAAAACTCCTGCTCCGCAAAAGCATGTTCCCGGTAAGTGGACACCATTCCGCTTCGGGAGAAATTTTTTGTACCGTCTTCTATCTTTAACAGACTCCACCCTCTGCTGCCATAATACTCATACCGATAACGCCCGCAAGCCTCACTTCCTTTTTTCTCCACAGCAAACCACAGACGGATTCCTTCCTCCTGTAACGCTCCGGAAAATGACAGATACAGCATATCCTGGTCCGGAAATAAATTATAAAACGGCGTAAACTCCCGGCTGCATGCTATTTGCTCTGTCTTCATATGATTGAACGAAAATGCGTAATCCGGTTCCTTAAACGAATCCCCGTACCGATAGTGCATAGTCAGATTCTTTATCCGGGGAGCAATGTATATCCCGTCCATAGCATACAAATTCGATATTCCGGTAATGCGGACCCTTATTCCGTATTCCTCTCCCGCCGACAGTAAAAAAGGGCAGATATCTTCCGGACAGACAAAATCGACGGAAACCCTTCTTCTCTCGCTTTTCTCCCTGAAAATTGCCTCATAGCGCCTTGTATCCGGTATTCTCGTCCAGCCGGAGCCATTATAATATTCCCACACCACGGAATCCACGGCCATATCTACGGCAACCGGCTCTTTAAATTCCGATGTATGCATAATGTTTCTCCACCTCACGGGCATTCGTGGCGACTGCAGTTCACCCGGATATTCCAGAAATTCGAGTTCAAAGTCCAGACCGATTTTTGCCCCTTTTTTACAAAAAACCTCGTTTGAGGAGATAAAGACCTGCGCATAGGGAAACGGGTGCTCGCCAAAGGGGAGAAAATCTTCTGTATCCAGCTCCAGATTTCCGTCGTATACCGTCTGCGGCAGCAGATGACCTGCACTGCTCCCGAGAGAAAGACTGCGAAAGCTGATTCTGCTCTCCGGCGGCAGTTTCTGCGACACAAGCCGAAGCCAAAAGCTCTCTTTTCCCTGAACCTTTGTCTGCGCAAAAGCGGGCATTTCCTTTTCCTTTTGCAGATATACCCGGCCACCCTCAAAGCGGAATCCCGGAAACTCCACGAAACCGTCTTCCGAATAGTAGTACCATGTAACCCCGTTCATCAGAAATGCACCGGCCTCTTCCTCATCTCTGCTCCCCAGAAAGTGAAAATCGAGAACAAGCTCTCCTGCCGTATCGAATCGGAACAGCGTATGATGACCGATATAGAAATCATGTTCCTGTCTGTTTTTCCCCTTTTTTTGCTGCATACTCACCGGAAATTGCTGGGACGGTCCGATATAATCCTCTTTTCCGCTCACATAATAGATTCCCTTCAGCTTTGCCGGAGATACAAAGATATCCTCCTGTATTTCAAAGCCAACTGTCTCTCCGTCCTCCGACGTTCCTCTGACTTTTTCCCCTGCCTCCAGTCTTGTTCCTCTAACCTCATCATTGACCGTTGAAAAGGTTACATAGCCATTCGCTGCTCCGGCAGGCAGCTTCCTTGCGTCCAAAAGATTATAGAGCTTGAGCCGGTACATATCGGGCAGCCGGTCATAATTATCCAACGTATCTTTCATCATTCCGGCAAAAAGCAGTGCCAGTGCACTTCCCATATCCGGTGTATTCTCATTAAAATCCCAGTCCGCCGTATAGGCAGCGGAACGCTTCCTAATCATCTGATTCATATTTTTCCATTCATTTATCAGTGATTCCGATGCTTCCAACACTCTTTCCTCCTAATTCACCTTTACCATAGCTCCCTTTATCTCCGTAATTCCGCTGCTACTCATTTTCATGGAGCTTCCCGCCTTGATTTCGGCTGCCGCACTACTGTTTATCTTGAACGAATTAGAAGCCTTTAATTCTGTCATATCTCCCTTTGCCTCTAATTTCTGTGTTTTTATGGCAACCCTTTGAGAACCCTTCTCCTCAATCTGTTCCGCCTCCAGCACTAACTTTCCGTTGTCGCCGTCCAATACCACCATGCTTTTGTCTCCTACGGACAGTACGATTTTTTTCTCAGCCTTCAGGCTCAAGCTGCCACCTTCGACATCTATCTTAACCCCGTTTTTCTCTTCACGGTCAAAAATCGAAATACAATTATCCTTATCGTTTAATATAATATGGTGCCCCTTATCCGTTTTTATCTGTATGCCGGCCGAATCGGCATTGTCATCAAATACAATTTCATGATTTCCCTTCGTGCGGATTTTTTTAATAAAATTATCCTGCTGTACCGTATCCGCCGGCGGCTCGTCTACTTTATTCCACAAAGCGCCAAGAACAATCAGGCTGTTCATCTCTTCCGGCCTGCCTCCGACCACAACTTCCGTATCAATCTCAGGGTGAAAGTAAAAGCCATATCCGTTTCCGCAATAAGGGTGAGCAACAGGCAGCCACTTTGTACTTTTCCTGCCTTTTTCACCCGTCATAAATTCGACCTTAACCTTGCCCGGATGCTCTTCGTCCCAATTTTGCTTAACTACTGCCCGCATAATACCGGACGAACGCCCATACCTCTCTCCTTCTGCCTTTTTTGCACCCCCGGCCAGAAGCGTCGGCGCACTCCCCATCGTAAAACTTGTGCTAAATCCGTCATTGCCAAAGCTGTGTGCTACACCTGTGATATAATATATCCCCGTATCTTCGGAATCCAAACCTTTTATCTCGATATACCTGCCCGGAACAAGTTCAGGCAGTCCAATGGTATTTCCCATACCAGTATCGTTTTTCTGTTCTTTTTCCTTCACCTTTTTATCTAAGCAATTCTGTAGGATATTGGTATCCATATTCGGCTCTATCACCCATGCTTCCGTCTGGGTATTCTCGGTCAGTGCAGGTGTATCTTCTTCTGTCCTGACTACCTCCACAGCTTCACTTCCGGTCTTGTCCTCCCCTCCACTGCTGACCTTAATCTGCTTATAACAATAGCCCTTCCCTCTTTGAAAAGAGACCAGATTTTTGCCCCATTCCAACGTAAAGAAAGCATCTCCGCTTTTTTCCGGGGTCTTGAAATACACATCTCCCCCCACGACATAGAAATCCTTTTGGCTCTTACTGCACAGTTCTGCCTTGATAAACTGATAGTCAGAGCCGTCTTGAAGAGCTTCCTCCTCGACGTCCACATCATCGACATGAAGCTGCTCATACAGCATTTTATAATTGCCGAGAACCGTACGAAAAATAGCGGAATATTTTTGCTTTTCAAACTTGTAATTTTCCCTTCTGTTCTCCATTAACAGCTTTCTTAAATCCATTGCCGTGACAAAAACCGTAGGTGTAGTCTGGTAAACCGTCCTGTATTCCGTCACATATCCCATGAAAACCGTCGTAACATCCGAACCGTACCCCAGCGCAGCCTTAACCACAGTTCCCACGGAAAAGCTGTCCTTTACCTCCGGTTTCACCGAATAGTCCGGAAGTTCAAAAGCATTGACAATCTGAAAGCTCAAACTTGCAGCCGCCTCCACGGACAGGGCAATCTGTACACTATCTACTGCAATCTCTTTTCCTTTAATCACGTCCTCTGCACCGTCACCCACATAAATTTCCAAAACCGGAGCAGTAAAATTATCATATGCCTCGGCCAAATCGTCATAGGTGTACTTTGATTTCATCAAATCCTTACCCTTCATTTTTTCCCCCACTGCCTAAAGTATTTTCTCTGCTGCCAAACAGGCTATAACGGCGGCAGCCTAAGCGTTTGCCCCGGATAAATTTTAAGTGGGTTTAATATATGATTCTCTCTGGCAATCACCCGCCACTGCTCCGGGTCCTCATATTCTTTTGCTGCAATGCTCCACAGGGAATCCCCCTGCATGACGGTCTTCACTTTCGTCCGGTCAGGTGATTCCAGCGGTGATATCCGCTTATCTGTTGAAATGCGGTAAACGGATTTAAAGGTGACATCTACTTTTGCCCTCACGGGCTTACCGTCGGGCAAAAACATCGTATAACTCTCCTTTACCTCTGTGATCATTCCGGTAAAATTTATACTGCCCCATGAAAACGTCACTTTGGGAACCCTGTGGAGTGTCCCGTCAATCAGCGTCAATGCCGCAATTTTTTTGGTATATTCCGTAACGTCTTCTCCGCCCTCTACCGGATTTGCCGGCGTAGGCGGACGGTATGTATTAAACAACAATGTCACATTTAACGTCGTGCTGTTACCTGCAATATACTGGCCGATTGGCCCGTCCAGCCCCGGAATATTCTTCTCCGAATACTGGATACTGCTTGATAAATGATATTCCGTAGGATTAAATTCCACCTCGATATCCGGAGTATTTCCCTCCACCTTCAGCTTTGCTTTCGTCACCGTTTCGCCCATTTCACGTCCCCCCTACTCGTCTAATCCATACCGCAGCCGCTCCATACGAATTTCCCGCCGAATGTTCTCCATGACCTCACTGACAATATTTTTTACCGACACGGATTGTTCTTCCCTCCTTTGCACACGGAAATTATTTTCCTCCTGATACTGAAGCTGTCGCTTTATCTGTGTCAGTTCTTCTTCGTAACGCTTTATCGTCTCTTTGGTCTCCTGCCATGCCGCCCGGTTTTCCGTCATTACGCCCAGCTTGTTAAAGATATGAATAAGCTGTTTCTTCTCACCCGGCTGGTTATAAATCTGCTCTATCGTCTGAATCAGTCTGCGATTGTCCTGACTGGTCACCTGCCGGTAATATGCCGCTTCATACCTCTTGATTCTGGTCTGAAATTCCTTCGCCAATAACCGGCTGACATTCTCGTTGATTATTGTATTCCCAAAATGCTTTTGCGGTTTTTGATAGATGAGTGAAATACGATAATAAATATCCTTTTTTTCCCACTTGTATCTCTTGATAATCCTGTTTACAAATGCAGTATTTTTTGTTGTCTCTGATTGTCTCAACGTATCATCGCCTCAATCCAATAGTTTCAGTCTGGTATAGGCAATCTCAAAAGTGCTGACCAATACCTGACCGTTTCCGGCATTCAGTTCAGAAATCTCCCATTTTGTCACCACAGCCTGCTCTGCCGAGTATTTTATCTGAATTTCTCCGTCTAATCCCAGAACCATTACAACAATGCCTTCGTCCAGATACATGCCCGGACGAAGATTTGCCAGAATAGAAGTATCCTTTTGATAGATGCCCCTCTCCAGCCTCATCACATTAGACGATTTCGCCGGAACCTCCAAAATATGTGCTGCTCCGTTGTATCCGCCCTCGGATATCCTTTCCGTCTCAATATTCATGTTAAGGCCGGTCACCTTCGCAAAGGAAACCTGCTGATTATTGACCAAAACCTTAAACCGGTAATTCAATGCTAATTTTGCCGACTCGTCCAATTCCAGCCTGACCTCCGTTTATCCTATATCAAATATATTTTCCGGCTCATCATTAAGCCTTCTGTTAATCTTAGAAAACTCGCCACACCACCGCTGCCTCTCGCTGTGTGGCAGTTCCATGATGTCATCGTGGCTCCAATGCGCATAGTAGGCAATAAATGCTGCCTCCTCATAAATCTTTTCAGCCGGATAAAGCGTTATATTCCGGCACTCATAAAATTTACCGGTGCCTCAATCTCCCGCTCGCAGTACGGGCAGACCGTCTTATATACCGGTGCTTCCATACCGTTAATCTTGTCATACAAATCCTGCAGGTAAGCAAGGTCAGCCGTATATAAATTTTCGACCACTCTGGTGTCCACCGCCGGCAGCGACCCCAGCCTTGTGATTACCCTGGACATCAGTATCACGGTCAGATAACCGTGATTTTGCTGCACCCGCGGGTCCTTTAACGGTAGAATCTCATCTGCCGCTGTCGCCAGCCGCATCATGCCTTCCCGATGCAATGCTCCGGTACTGTCCAGATATCCTCTGGGCAATACAAATTCATACTCTGTCTGAAATGCCATATTCTATACCTCCTGTTCCTGATAACCGTTTTGCTCTGCGGCTTTATCCCTACATCGTTCTGGTCATTCCTTCATGCGCAATCTCTAACGTCTCTATTGCCACTTCGGAGGAAGTCGCATTGAAATCCGGTGCCGTATATTTTGTCGGCCACGCATTAATCACCTGCCATGCCGCCGCATCATTGCCTGCAATATCCATTAACGTAATGGTAATGGTTTTTCGGTCCACATCCTGCTCAAATCCGGTTTCCATCCATTTATACAAAACATCACTGTCTGCAATGCCCTGCTTCAACGTTATATTTCCGTACTTCTTTAATCCCGGAAGCTTTAACGGTGTCTGTACCTTATCTCCCTCCCGGTACTCAATGACGTCAATCGAAGCATCAAATCCGGACACTTCACTAAAGCCTCCGGCTGTCAGCCCGTCAATTTCCAATCTAAATCTGAATTTCCCGTGTGGATATCCCTCTGCCATATTATTCACCTATCCTTTCCCTTCAGTATACCGACAAGCATTTCCCGTTACTGTGCATCACTGGTCTTTTGTGTGATTCTGAAAATAACAAATTCCGCCGGTTTTACCGGAGCAATGCCGATAACACAAATCAACCGTCCGTTATCAATATCGTCCTGCGACATTGTCGTGCGGTCTACATTGACGAAAAATGCTTCGCCCGTCGAGGTTCCTGCCAGTGAACCGTTTCTCCAGAGTCCGGTCAGAAATACCTCTATCGTGCGTTTCACTCTCACCCATAACGTCTCGTCATTCGGTTCAAAAACTACCCAGTTCGTGTTCGCCTTAATGGATTCCTCAATGAAAATAAACAATCTCCGCACATTGACGTATTTCCATGAAGCGTTACTGGTGGCGGTTCTTGCTCCCCACACACGGATACCGGACCCCGGAAATGCCCGAATAAGGTTTACTCCCTTTGGATTTAGAATATCCTGTTCCCCTTTATTAAAATTACAATCCAGACCCACACATGCTCTCACTACCTCATTAGCCGGTGCTTTATGCACGCCCCGCTCATTGTCGCTGCGGGCATAAATTCCCATTACAGAGCCGGAAGGCGGAATAGCGATATTCCGTTTATCCAACGGATCAAACACAGTCAGCCACGGGTGATACAGTGCCGCATAATCGGAGTCAAACATATCCCTGTGCGCAATGATGTCATCTATTTTGCCCGCAGCTTTCGGAATATCCAGCACGGCAAAACGGCTTGCCAGATTTTCACAATGTGCCACCAGGCTCAACTGTACATTCGGGTCTGTGACACCTGGGACTGCCATAATGGAAACCATATCATTGTCTACAAAAGCCTGAATGCCCGTCCGCTTTCCCGCTCCGTTATCCACGCCGATATAATCTGCCGCAGACAACGAACTCACTGACCCGTCCGAGCCGCCGGCAAAGGACATATTTATCCCGGCAGCCGCTGCATCTCCTGCAATCAGCTCCATTGGAGAAACCGCCAAGTTCTCCCCGCCCATTATATGTTCCACCTGAATAAGGTCCGACTTCTCCGTCCTTTTCACGATGTAATTGGCTTCGTTAATATTAAATGACACATTTTCATATGTTTCAATAATGTCATCAAACCGTACCTCCATATTAAACTCACAAGTCGCAATCACCTTCGTCGGAAGAAGCTCCGTATCGACAACACTGTCGTCAAAATCATTGGCAAACTCCAGCACATTGTCCTGACATTTTACGACCTGATTATAGGTTGTCCCCTCTGTTTCCGCCTCCTGATATGCCACGATATCCCCGGTACAGAATCCCGCCGCCTTCTTCACCTTATATTTCTTTTTGTCATTTTCTGTGACAATTTCCAATATCTGTGTTTTCGCCTTACTGGCCGGGGTGATTCTCACCTGCAGCTGGTTTCCCCAGCTGCCCGGATTTTTTGCCGTAACCTTCAGTACGGCCCCCTCCTCTTTGGGAAGATAGCCTGCCGACGGCTGCGCATCCTCCGGAGCCACCCTCATCACGAAGCACCGTGAACCGCCATTGACAAAAAAATGCTCCACTGCATAAGCGAGAAAACGATAATCTCCAAACTCATTTTCCGACAAATATCCCCCGTATTTCCGGGTAAAATCCGCAAAATTCGTGACCAACTGCGGTATTCCTACCGTAATTCCCCTCTGTGCCAGTCCCACGAATCCTGCTGTACTGGTACTGACTCCCTCCATCGGCTTGCTGCCGGAGTCAAATTCCTCCACATATACTCCAGGTGATAAATATTCTGCCATATCCTTGCCCCCTATTCATAATAAATATAATATTCCCGTAAATCCTCGCGGGAAATTCTCTTACCTGTTTTTCTCATTTCCAATAGCAGCGCTTTAATGATGTGTTCCATGCTCACTCCTTGTCCTTTATCTGCCGCCAAAAATGCCGCCTGTAATGCTATATTCTTAATATGGCTGCCCGTCAATTCAAAGTGCCTTGCCAGAAAGTCATAATCAGGAATTCCGTCAAATTCTATCTTCTGCGGAAAAACTTTTTCCCATAACATCTTCCTCCCTGCCTCGTCCGGAAAGGGAAACTCGATCATAAACGGAATCCTCCTCTTAAACGCCTCGTCCATATTCTGTATGTAATTGGTTGCCAGAATGACTACCCCCTCATACTCTTCCATTTTCTGCAAAAGATAAGCCGCCTCCATATTGCTGTGCTTATCGTTGGAATCGTTAACCTGTGTCCGTCGGCTAAACAAAACGTCTGCCTCGTCAAAAAACAGGACCCCCTGTCCCTGCATTGCCGTGTCGAACACCATATTCAAATTCTTTTCCGTTTCCCCAATATACTTGCTGACCACGGCTGCCAAATCAACCTGCATCAGGGCAGTGCCAAGAAATTCTGCCACAATGCCTGCACTCATGGTTTTTCCCGTGCCCGGCGGTCCGGAGAATACCATGGATACTCCTCTGCCATAGCGTACTTTCTGACCAAACTCCCACGTATCATAGACCTGCCTTCCATACAAAATCCGGTTACAGGCATTTCTCAATTGCTCTTTTTGCCGCTCCGGAAGAACCAAATCCTCCCACTGATAACCGGTATTCCTCATCGTAATCAAATGATTACTCTCTCCTCCCGCCTCCCGGATACATGCCTCTTTTATCAGGCTTCGTCCAATCGTGGACAAGCCCCTCATCAGCCGCATCCTCTCTGCGTGCTGCATGATTCTCTCAATCTGCGGCTGCGTAAAACGATAAGCTTCCGCAAAAAAAGCAAATTGCTGCTTGTCCTCCACGGGGTAACGTGCCGCAATATACTCCCACACACTGACATCTGGAGCGTATGCCTTTTCCTCCACGGAAATCTCCCATATTCCGGGACAACGTTCCATCACCGGAAACACCTTCTCCCCTGTGGCAAACAGCACCACGCCTTTATCGGAAAATGATTCCAGAAGCTCAAAAAACAAATGCTGGTTCAATTCCTTTTCCAAAAACTCCCGATTAAGAAAATGTATACACAGCCATGCCTCTTTTGCGGCAACCGCCAGAAAAATATCTCTGCATATATCCCCAATCCACTCTTCCGACTGTTTCTTTTCCATGAGAACAGCCATTTGCCGTATATCCAGAACACAGATAGCCTTTCCCTTTTCCCTGCTGTAATCCTGCAGCAGCCGCACTTTTTCCATTTCCGTTTTTCCGTATAAATAGATTGCGGAAGGGCTTTGCCTAAGTACAGTGTCCAGCAGCGAAAAAACCGGCCAATATATGCCTTCACCTTCCCCGCCGCTTTGAGGACTATACCATTTCACAAAAGCACAATCGTCAAACAAATCCCCGCAAGGGCAAAACAGCAAACGGAAAAATCCCGGCCGGCATTTCAGCCCCCACCTTGCCCTGCTCTTTCCCTCCTGCTCATACAGACACAGAAAATATTTCATCATCTTCCTTCCGCCTGTAAAATACCGATAAAAATGGATACTGCTCTCACTGCTTTGTGTATATAACCGGATTGCTGTATCCAGTGCAATATAGCCGTTATTCCAATCATTGTTCATGTATATATAAAACTTCTCAAAATTGGGATTCACTTCCCCTAAAACGGCTAATTCCACACACATCTGTTCAAAGGCATCCAGCTGAAAAAGCGCAAATAGCTGCTGCAGCTTGACCGAAACCATATCCATCTGGTCTGGTATCCCCGTCTGCCTGCCTGACAAAGCCATGCCCTCAAAATATTTTTTTACCTCAAGACTCAATATCGATTCGCTGTACGGGGACGTCTCGCCAAAATCGTAAACGCTGTCCTGTTCCAGCATACACAAAAGACTGTATATCCGTTTTCCATTCTCCTCTTCTGCCCGACGGAGATATTTCTCCTGCATTCCCTCATCTATCATAAGAATCTATCCGCTTCACTTTCCAACATCTGATCGTCATTTATGTTATATCCATTCAACTGTCTTGTCGCTTCCACTCTTCCCTCTTTCTGCTGTACGATATGTCCCAGTTCATGGGGTAAATGCCTTTCCTGCCCCGGAGCTACATAGATATGATTTCCCTGCGTATACGCCAAAGCCCCCACCTTTGCAGGCCGCGGTGAATGATAATGAACCCGCACATCTTCAAAGGACAGGCCTGATTTCTGCTCTGCCTGCTGCCGCAGACTGTCCGGTATCCCCGTGCGGTTTGGCCGCTCTTCCTTTTGCTCCTTATCCTGATACTCCATCTTTTTGCCTCCACAGATTATGTCTCTTCCAGATAAAACGGAAAAACCAGGTTAAATGGACTGTTTGTTGTTCTCACCCGGTAAGCAATTCCAATCTCCACGGCACTGTTTTCCTGCACCCTGTCCCTGACTTCGACCCGGATATCCTGAATACGCGGTTCCCAGCGAATCAAAGCAGCTTCCACCGCCTGCTGCATGATCATCAACGTTGTATAATCTATCGTATCAAACATAAACTGATGAATGTCACAGCCAAAATCCGGACGCATTACTCTTTCCCCTTTTCTGGTCATCACGATTAAATAGATACTCTGTTTAATATTCTCTTCATAAGAGCTTTCTCTAATCTGTCCGGTCATACTGTCCACAGTGACCGGAAACTGCCAGCCATTGCCCAGAAAGTCATGATGACGGTCAAACTCAAACATACTTTCCTCCTGTTTTTGTTTCCAGTATACTGTATAACGACCAAAATAATTGTTAGTATTCTTTGTCGAATTATGGTGAAAATTGTTGGTTTTTGTTATATAATTATCCAGGAGGTAAATAATGTATCATGAACAAAAGATTAAATATTATATTGGTCGACGACGATATATCCGTACATACACGCTTTACGGAATATGCAGATGCGGCCATAGACATTTCTATCCTGGCCGCCACAGACAATTCCTATCAGGCATTCGAGCTGGTAAAAGAATATCGGCCTGACGCAATTGTGCTTGACTTGGAATTAAATCGTGGAACGGGTAACGGATTACTTCTGTTGCGCGATTTACAATGCCTGCTGCCATCCTATAAACCATATATTCTGGTAACCACAAATAACCCCAGTACGGTCACTCATGATTGTGCCCGAAAGCTGGGAGCAGATTTTATTCTGTCGAAACGCCAGACAGATTACTCGGAAAAAAAGGTTATTGAATTGTTGTCCTTGATGAAAGATACGATTAAGAAGAGCCTGTACAATCGGAGTCCGGAGCATGGATACAGTGAATCCACCGTTCAGAAGAAAAAGCGGCTTACGCAATTGATTAACATTGAACTGGACTTAATCGGCATCAGCCCAAAAGCTGTGGGTTATAAGTATCTGACTGATGCCATACTTCTTGTGCTGAATGACCAGCAGCACAATCTGTGTACGACAATTGGTGAAAAATATGCAAAGACAAACACCAGTGTGGAACGGGCCATGCAAAATGCGATCAATAGTGCCTGGCGTTCTAACGATGTCGATGAACTCCTTAAACATTACACGGCCAGAATCCATTCGGAAAAAGGTGTGCCAACCCTGACAGAGCTAATATACTATTATGCAAACAAAATTAAAAACAGGACATTTTAGATAAAACAAACTTTTCAATCACTTCTGCCACAGCACTTTCATTATTGGTTGCAGTAGTGATATAATCGCACAATGGTTTCATCTCCTTTATCGTGTTTTGGACACCAACGCCCAACCCGGCGGCACGAAGCATGGAAAGGTCATTAAAATTGTCACCAATGGCAATCGTTTCTTCCGGTTTAATCCCTAACCGGTTTGCAAGAAACATTAGACCAGAACCTTTATTAACGCCTTTACGGTTAAATTCGATATAGCGGTTTGACGAATAACTGACATCGATTTCCCCTGTGATATCCTTTAACTCTTCCTCGATTTTTTTCAGATAAGAATAGTCCGTATTCATATATAAAACCTTGACAATGTCCTGCCCTGCTAAAAAGTCAAGATTCTCTGTAAAAATCTCTGTAACTTCCATTCTTCCCGCTAAGTAGTCCATTTCCTCCTGCCAGAAACGATACGCATAAACCATTTCCTTTGTATAAACGTGAATACACACATTGTACGATAAACCACGGCGATACAGTTCCTGAGCCAATGCAAAGGAAATACCCTCGAAATGTAACAGTTTATTTTCTCTATTTTCCGTGACAGCACCGCCATTGTAAGAGATAACATATTCATTTTCTTTATCCAAAAGTCCCAGTTTTTCCAGCGTACCTCCTACTGAATTATATCCCCGCCCTGTTGCAGGTACAAATTTAACCCCTAGTCCTGTAGCTTGTTTAATCGCTTCAATGTTATGCTCAGAAATCGAGCGGTCACTGCTCAGCAGTGTTTCATCTAAATCGCAGGCAATCATTTTGTACATTTTCGTCTGCACCTCCTTTAATTTTACTGATTCCTTTACGATATGATTATTTTTTCACCGCAGATACATCTTAATCCGGAAAATCGTCCCTTTTCCCTCCGTACTCTCCACCGAAATGATCCCGTCCTGACGGTAAATAATCTGCTTTGCCATCGCAAGGCCAATTCCCACACTGTTTTTCGATCCATGCTTTCCTTTATAAAAACGCTCAAATATATGCGGCAGATCCTCCCTTGCGATACCACAGCCGTTATCCCGAATGGTAATATTCACGGCGAGATTGTTTTGTCCGGCCGCAATGCGGATTTCGCCTCCCTCCGGTGTATGCTCAATGCAGTTTTTGATAATGTTGGAAAAGGCTTCCGCCGTCCATGCCTCGTCACAGTTTAACACAATATCGTCCGAGCACTCATCTAAAAGGATTGCCACGCCTTTTAGTTCGGCTAAAATCGCTAACGGCTGGCATGCCTTTTCAAGCAAACCGGATACCGGAATCTCTTCCCGCTTCAGCTTTAATACATCTGCCTCAAGCTGGGAAATGGTCAGCAGATTCCGAATCAGCCAGGTGATTTTCCCTAACTGCTTATCAATCCCCGCAGCAAACTCCAGCCGCTTTTCCTCCGACAGCCCCGGTTCCTTTAACAAATCCGTCATCAGCGTGATCGCGGTAAGTGGTGTTTTGATCTGGTGGGAAATATCGGATAACATTTGGGCCAGATAATTTTTTTGCTTCGCCGCCGCATTCGTCTGCTCTTTCAGCAGCACAACCATTTTATATATCTCACTCTGCAAAATGCCGAGATATCCCTCATTGCATTTTGCCAGTTCCGGAAGTGCCAGGCCGTCCTGAAGCTTCATCAGATACATCGTCATTTCCGTTAACTGTTTTTCCCTGTCATGCTGCCGCCAAAGGCTTATGGCATACAGGGCAATCAGGCAGATAAACAAAATGAAACATGAAATGCGGTAATCCCCGGACAGCAGGCACATCATGCCAGCGGCAATAATCAGTATACCCTGTACAATCACTTCCATAACAGCACTCCTATTTCTCCATGCGGTATCCGGTTCCCCTTATGGTTTTGATGAGCTGATTTTCACCGGTATCTCCAAGTTTTTTGCGAAGGCGCTTGATATAGACAGACAGCGTATTATCATTTACAAAATCCCCTGCCTCGTCCCAAATCCGGTCAAGAATCTGGGAACGGGTAAGCACCTGACCACGGTAATGGATAAACACCAGCAAAAGCTTATACTCCATTGCAGTGAGAATCACTTCCTCATTATTCCGGTAAACCTTTCCGGTCTGCATATTTACCTGATTCTCCCCTACGTTTACAATGCTGTTCACCGATGAATGATCCATGCCGCTTCTCCGTAAAACGGCCCGCATTCTGGCAAGCAGCTCCCGGATACGGAAGGGCTTTGCAATATAGTCGTCTGCGCCAAGCTCTAATGCCCGGACGGTACTCACCTCATCATCACAGGCTGTCAAAAACAGAATCGGCACATTACTCACCTTCCGTACTTCCTCGCAGATTTCAAATCCGTTTCCGTCCGGCAGCATCACGTCAAGCAGGCAGAAATCAAATGACCTGCCGCTTTGCACAAGCTTTCTGGCATCTGCGGCACTGACTGCCGCAAACACCTCATACCCCTCCTGCATCAGGGAATATTTTAATCCGTCCAGTATGATCTCATCATCTTCCACCACAAGAACCGTCATATAAACTTTCCTCTCTCTGTTTCTCTTATTCCATTATACACTCTCATTCCGTATATTCTCAAGGATATTTTCCTCTTTTTCCCTGCCAAAAGAACGCAGGGTTAATAAAATCACCATTCCCGCAGTCAATACGGCCGCAGCAAGAACCAGCAGATACGGAATCTTTAGCGCAAGCCGCCCAAACAGGGAACTCAGCACATAGCGCATGCCAACGATTAACACGGAAGAAGCCACAACCGCCACCAGCATGCCTTCCAGCAAAATACCACCGCACTCCCACAAAAGCATTGTGCGTATCTGCCCCCTTGTCATTCCCACGGATTTCATCACGGCGAACTCCTGCCGGCGGTCTGCCATTCTTCCATAGACAGAATTCCGCAGATTCATCAGGCAGATTACGGAGGTCAGCAGCACAAAGCAAATCAGCATAATATCCACAATCCGCGCAACCGCTTTGGTCATGGTATTTTCAATCTCCCTGTAACTTTCGGGCATAAATACCAAGCTCTCCGAGCTATCTGCGATATGCTGTAAGTATTCCTCCAAATCCCCGTCCTTTTCCTCCATGGTGATACGCAGCTCTGTTGACATCATTTCTGCAAGGCTGGAACGGCCAAAGGCTTCTGCCAGACGTGCCGCTGTGGTCTTTCCCATAATCAGCCAGACAAACTCCCCATCGACTGCGATATAATCCGCAAGGCTGTCATTATCCCCATAGCCGGCAATTGTAAACGGAAATTCCTCCTCTGCTTCCGCTTGTACCGAATAATATTTCATCACAAAGGAATCCCCCGGCTGTAAATCCGAAATATGCGCAATATCATAATAGCGGTAGCGTTCCGGTTTTCCCCCGTCAATGATATAGCTGTCCGTGGAAAGCTTTCCCTCATTCATGACAATGACACCCTGCTTGCTTTCATCGGCAAGCAACGCCTCATCTGCGCCGCAGCGCTTTGCCATATCCGCCAGCGTATCATCATCGACCACCTGTATATTTGCCGGAACGTACAGCTCATACTCCTGCTCGATTTCTTCCCGGCTCATCTGATCCCCGACATACTGGCGTACAATGTCCATGTGCGCCGCCTTGTACTCTTCACTGAAAAAGGCATTGTCAATCTGTCCTACAAACATCGTATCATACCATTCAACGATGCGGGTAATATCCGGCCGCCGGGAAAGCTCCTCTTTAACCGCCTCATACTTCTCCCATTCCGCCTCAAACGAATCTGCCTCTATCACTTCCGACGTAAAGCAAAAAGAATACTCATTCTCCTGTAACGGCAGGCTCATGCTCGTCCCGTTCGCAATTTTCTTCTCAATAACCGTATGGACACTGGCTGAACCAAATGCCGTCACCACTAAAATGACCAGGAAAATAATCACGGAAAGGCTGATGCTTCTCCGCTTTCTGCGCTGGCGGCTTAAGGAATTTTGGGCCAGCATTCTCTCTGCCCCGAAATTCTTTATGGCCTTCCGGTTCATCTTATACAGACGGGATTTTTCACCCGCATTTCCACGGACACCCTCCACCGCTCCGGTCCTGCCAATCTTTTTCGCCGGCAGGAATGCCGATACCAGTACGGTGATTACGCTTGCCGCCACGATAATGAGCAGGGCCTCCGGCCGGATCAGAAGTGTCACCGGAACCGGTTCCATGGACAGCCCCGCATAGACAAAAATACGGATATAGGGCTGCAGCAGATTCATTCCCAGATAAATGACACCAAAGCCGGATAAAATCCCCACCGGCAGCGCAAACAGCAGCAGGATAAATGCCTCATAATAAATGCTGCTCCGTTTCTGCCTTGCCGTTGCGCCGACTAAAGAGAGCATGCCGAGATACCGGCTCCGCTCGCGGAAGGACAGGTTAAATACGTTATAGATTAAAATGACCGAGGCAAAGCCAATCAGCAGCACAAAAAACACCGTCATCATATTGACCAGCTGATTCATCGTAGAGTCTGCACTATCCCCGGAAAATGCCAGATAGTAATCATTGGCTTCCAGATTATCTTCCCCTGCAATCTCTTTTAAATCCATATACGGATACTCCGATGCCCTTTCAAAATCAATCTGCAGCGAGAGATTCACGTCATCTGCCTCGTTACGGATATTATCGTCCAGCAGGGTAATTGCCGTATACCCCGCCCCCGCTTCGGCCTCAAAAAACGGAACCTCGATAATGCCAGTCACCGTGTAATGGCCTTCTTTTCCTGTCATTTCCTTATTTTCCCGGAAACTCTCATTTTCTCCATAATAGGGAAAATCCAATGGTGCCGCTGTCGTATCTCCCTTGCCAATGACCAGATTGTAATAGGGGAAAACCGTCTGATTTGCACCGTCTGTCTGCGTTCCGGTCAGGGTGCGGTGAAAATATGCCGCCTCTATCGTATCCCCGATTTGAATATCTGCCCCGTCATCCAGGCATGCCACACTGATTACAATTTCCTCTGCATTTTCCGGAAGCCTTCCGCGAATCAGCTTGATATTATACCAGTCGAAGCACTGCCTGCCATATGCCTTTACATTCAAATACGGCCGTTCCGCATTCGCAGACGGTAAAAAATCTATCGTGCCAAGGTTCACCGATTCCGAAAGCGCAGCAATGTACCCAAGCTCCTCCACTCTCTGCCGCTGCTCCTTTGTTGCATGGTTGATGACAAAATGCCATTTCCCCTGATTTCTTGAGCTGACCTCCTGCAGATAGCCAATGGCCGTATCCTTTCCGACAAATACGCAGGTCATTAAAAGAACCATAAATACAATTCCGACAAATGTGGTAAACGTCCGCTTTTTATTCAGGCGCATATACTGCTTTGTGACATAATGAACAATCTGTTTTCTTTTCATCACACCTCACCTCCAAGCACACGGATTCTCTCGTCTTTCGTAATTCGCCCGTCCTCAATGCAAATCATCCGGTCGGCCTGCAGGGCAATGCTCTCGTCATGTGTAATAAGAAGAAGTGTCTGTTTCTGGCTGCGGTTTGATTCCTTTAACAACCCGATAATCTCGGCCCCGTTTTTCCGGTCGAGATTCCCGGTCGGTTCATCTGCCAAAACGATTGCCGGGTGATTAAAAATGGCCCTGCCAATCGATACTCTTTGCTGCTGTCCGCCGGAAAGCTGTCCCGGCAGATTATTCCGCCGATCCGTAAGCCCCATCTGTTCCACGACAAGATTCAGCCGCTCCATATCCATTTCCCGCCCGTCAAGCAAGTGGGGCAATACAATATTTTCATCTACATTGAGCACCGGCAGCAGGTTATAAAACTGGTAGATCAGTCCAATCTGCCTTCTGCGGAAAATGGCAAGCTTATCCTCGGAAAGCGTATGGATATCCGTACCGCCGATAAATACGCTGCCCGCAGTCGGCCGGTCAACGCCGCCCAAAATATGCAAAAGCGTTGACTTTCCGCTGCCGGAAGGCCCGACAATCGAAACAAATTCTCCTTTCTCCACCGAAAAGGAGACATCATCTAATGCCTTTACGCAGGTTTCCCCTTCTCCATAGATTTTTGAAAGATGTTCACACCGTAATATTTCCATGCCTCTTCCTCCTGTTATCCACAAACCTGTTTTCTTTGTTGAATGTTATTATATCATAGGAAAATGACTCTACGGTGAATCCAAAAGTGACAGATTTGTCAGATTCGCTGTTAGGAAGAACAAAAATACGTATCTTGCTTGTTCTTACGGCATATGATAGTATATTGAACATGACAAAGCAGCATCCGCGAAACTATCCAAATATAATATAACCAGGAGGCAACTTATGCAATATCGAAATGATCGGAACGGAAAACCAATCTCCCTGCTCGGCTACGGCTGCATGCGTTTTACCAAAAAAGGCGGGAGTATTGATCTTGACAAGGCAGAGAAAGAAATCATGGAGGCAATCCGCCTAGGTATCAATTACTTTGATACAGCCTACATATATGGTGGAAGCGAGGTGGCACTGGGTGAAATTTTGGCCCGCAACAACTGTCGTAAAGATATTGCTATCGCTACCAAGCTGCCACAATATCTGATTAAATCAAAGGCATCCATTGAAAAATATTTCAATGAACAATGTGAACGGCTTAGGACAGACTATATTGATTATTATCTGATGCACATGCTGACGGACATTGGCGCATGGGAAAAACTGAAACGCCTTGGCATTGAAGAATGGATTGCGCAGAAAAAGAAGGAGGGCAAGATTAAAAACCTCGGTTTTTCTTTCCATGGCAATACAGAAAAATTTTTGGAGATTCTCAATGCTTATGACTGGGATTTCTGTCAGATTCAATATAACTATCTCGACGAGCATAGTCAGGCCGGCAAAAAAGGACTTCAGGCGGCTGCTGAAAAAGGAATACCGGTAATCATCATGGAGCCTCTTCGCGGCGGTAAACTGGTTGATTTGCTTCCGGAAAAAGCAAAAAAACGGATTGCCGATTACAAAGTGAAACGGACACCGGCAGAATGGGCATTTCGCTGGCTTTATAACCAGCCGGAGGTTACCTGTGTACTTTCCGGCATGAATACGCTTGAAATGGTTCAGGAAAACTGCGCCGTTGCGTCAGATGCCATGGCAGACAGCTTCACCGAAGATGATTTTGCCCTGATTGAGCAGGTCAAGGAAGAGATAAATAAAAACATCAAAGTCGGCTGTACCGGCTGTGGCTATTGCATGCCATGTCCCAAAGGGATTGATATTCCGACTGCCTTCCGCTGCTACAATCAGATGTATACTGAACATAAAGGTTCCGGAAGGTTTGAGTATTTACAGTGTCTTGCCTATAACAAGGACAGGACTGATATCAAGGAATGTGTCGAATGCGGGAAGTGTGAAAGCCATTGCCCCCAGCACTTGGAAATTCGGAAAGAGCTTAAGAATGCAAGAAAGGCATTACTGCCTTTTCATTACAATCTCATGACAAAACTTATGCGGTTATTTAAGTTCTGGTAAACCATTGCTGCCTTTTTCTGTAATTTCACGAACCATTTCTTGCTCCTTCACATAAACTCTTCCTTCTCCGCCCGGCGCTCATATTCTACCCGTCTCATCTGATGCCGCTTCGCCCCAGTAAAACGCATCTGGTACTTTTTCCGCCTGCTATCCTTCGACATCCCGATATCCCTGCTGCTGTTTTCTTCATACTCCTGCACGATTGCCTGACTGGGTGTATCCGGCCGGCCTGCACAATAGGGGCAGTTTTCATCTCCACATTTCTCACTCAGCCAGCAGTCACACTCTACACAAACAATCGAGTCATATTTATCAAAGAACAATAGTGAATCATTTCCGCAAGATGGACATTTGCGTGATATCCAATTTCCAGCCCGCAGCCATCTTTTATCTCTTTGATATTCCTGTCGATTCATCTTCCATGCACCCCTCTTTCTATTAACCCCTTACTGACACTCCTCCACAAATCCCCGGTATCCTCTACATTGATTCCGTATGGCATATTCCTGGCACAGGAAATCTTCCTGCCTCACGTCGCAGTCTTTAATTTCCAAATATTCAAAAAAGCTGTCTTTATCATTTACTTTTAGATAGTCTTCCTTATACCTGCGGTAACAAAGCATCGTTCCATAATTATCGCTGCCATAGGGGGAGTAATCCGCATATTGGCAGGTAAAGCAGCTCTGGATATAATAATCCGCCTGTATCTGCTTACTGATATCCTTTAAAGCACGTTCAAAATACAATGACTTTACGGAACTTTCATAAACCCTGCCCTCCACCGTCAGGGAAAAACGCAAAACGGCCTCGTCATCCTGATATACGCGGATATCATCACAATAAACAGCCGCCCGCCGTCTTTGTTCCACAAGCTGGAATGCAATATCGATCATTCCTTCCACTTTACAGCCATCCTTCTTTCTGACCACTGCAATCGGAATATAAATCTCCATAGTATATCGCTGCAAATCATAATAATACGGTGTAATAACATGCAAATCCTTATGGTTTCCTCCCCTCTTCAGCAGGCAGAATTTTCCCTCCGCCAAATCATACTGGCGCGTATCCTGCAACTCAAAATCCCCAATACTACCCCCTGAAAATGTTATGCCATCCACTGTAAAAGAAAGTGGGCTTGTAACCCGTTCTTCCTGCGTATTGATTATCTCAATATCTTCATCATGGAATTTGTCCTTATAATGTGCTTTCCATATTACCATTTTATCCCCGCCTTCTTCCTATCTTTACCTTAATCAGCCTGACCGGTTTATCCGCATTTTCCCAGATAACGGTGTATACACAACCCCCATAAACTTTTATGTCTCCAACCACTTCGCCGTCCACCGGATGATCCGATAACACATCGCCGCTTTTTATCTCAATTTGTTTGATACGCTTATCAAAGTCCCCGACAAGAACCGTCGCACGATAAATATCATAATGCGCACATCCGTTTTTTAAGAAAACAGACCATTTTTCCACACCACTTGCCGCATCTATGCAATTTATGTAACCATCCCTGCCCGCCGTCCCAAACAGCAGACTATCCTCCACAAAGAATAAATCCGTATATAACCATGGATTTGTTTTTACACTGTAAATTTCTTCGCCATCTTCGGCATTCATGCAAATTAATTCTGTATCATTTTTAACCCAGAAAGCCCTGCCATCCTGCTGGTATATTTTACATCCTAACTGCGGTCCCTGAAACTTACGCTTATTTCTCCATATCACCTTCCCGATTTTCTGGTTATACTTCAAAATACCCGCATTCGTCCAATTCGTATACGCCTAATAATATATGCTCCTCATCCAGCCGGATCGGATGAAACAGCTTGTCTATTCTTGGTATTTTTATCCGGTCAGCAATCTTTCCACTCTCCATCTCAATCAGTAACAATTCATGGTCACCGTAGCATGCAGCCATATTTTCAAACAGCGTGAGTTCCCCTGTCATATAAGTTGAATTTGTAATATTGATCTTCCATTCCATCGACAGGGAATCTAAATTATAGCAAAATAAATAGTCTTCCGTGGAAGCATAAGAAAACAGCAGCCGGCTGCCATGCAGTAAATACGAACCCACTTTATTCCTGCTGCCGCTTCCTTGCAAATCTGTCATTTTCAATATTTCAGATTGATGGTAAACATAAAAATCACCTGTGTAAAAAATAATCTTTTCTTTATGTGCCAGAAAGAAAAATTTTGATGGAATCGCCTTGTTTCCCGAAGGGATATCTTCCGTTTTCCCTTCCCCGCTTTCGGCATCAATCCGATGGAACCGAAGCTGCCTCTCAAAATCACTTATAAAATAAATGGTATGGTCTTTTATAAAGATTGGCGATTCGTATTGGTAATCTTTACTGTGTTCGTTTGTCGGCAAATCATATTCCCACTTTGTTTCCATGGCCTTCTCCTTTACAACGCAAATTGTTTTGTTGCTTCCTGCTTTTATCATACCACACAATAGTCTTTTTTTTGTCTTATTTTTTATCCTCTCAAAAATTGACTAGACTTTACCCCTAAATTAGGATATAATAAATTACACTGATGTGCAAGCAGGTCATCAATTTTCTCCGAAAATTGGTGACATATGATACAGTATCATCAGTCGCAGCAAAGAGAGAGGTGAAAAGATGAGGAGATAATTTACTTTTGATTGCATGAATGTTTACAGCGGTATGGATAACAATGCCATACTGTTTTATCATGTTGCCAAAAGTGGATTATGTTCTCATAACCTCTCTTTTTGCGTATAAGAAATGATTGTCCGGAATAATGGCGGGTTATGGTATGTAATGGAACTGTTTGGCAACGAACAGTTTCTTTTTTTTACGCCAATACAAACTAGGAGGGATATATATGGCACAAATCAATGTAAACAACCTGACGTTTTCCTATCCGGGAAGCTTTGACAATATATTTGAAAACGTATCCTTTTCGATTGATACCGATTGGAAACTGGGATTTATCGGCCGCAACGGAAAGGGCAAAACAACTTTTTTCAATCTGCTTTTGGGAAAGTATTCCTATAAAGGCTCGATTGATACAACCACTGTATTTGATTATTTTCCTTATTCCGTCACGGAGTCTCAAAGGCTGCTGCCCGCCTCTGTCTTTTTAGAAGAAATGAATGTCGGCTGCGAGGAATGGCGGGTGATATGTGAACTCACACAATTAGGGGAAAGCGCCGAGATTCTTTACCGCCCATATCAGACATTAAGTTTTGGGGAGCAAATCAAAGTGATGCTCGCAGTCCTGTTTTCCTGCGACAATCATTTTCTGCTGATTGACGAACCGACCAATCATCTGGATTACCATACAAGAGAGAAGGTAAAAGCCTATCTAGCTTCCAAGAAGGGATTTATTTTGGTGTCGCATGACAGGGATTTGCTGGATGCCTGCATTAATCATGTTCTGGTGCTGAACCGCCAGACGATTGAAGTACAGAGGGGTAATTTCTCGTCCTGGTGGGAGAATAAACAGCGCCGGGACCAATTCGAGCTGGCAGAAAACGAAAAACATCTCAAGGAAATCAAAAAACTCAGGCAGTCTGCTTTGCGCACGGCAGAATGGGCGGATAAAAATGAGCGGACAAAGATTGGCTTTGATCCGATAAAAGAACCTGACCGGAACATAAGCACACGGGCATATATCGGTGCGAAAACCAAGAAAATGCAGAGTCGGGTAACACAAATGAAAACACGCCTCAACAAAGAAATCGAAGAAAAGGAAGGACTGTTAAAAGATTTGGAGACACCCGTGGATTTGAAAATGATGCCCCTTACCCACCATAAGCAGACACTCCTCCATGCAAGCGGTTACGGTCTGCAATATCCGCAGTGCCAAAAACCGGTTTTTTCCGATTTGACATTTACCATCGGTCAGGGGGAACGGGTTGCTTTACACGGGAAAAATGGGTGCGGGAAATCCACACTGATTAAAATGATTTTGCAAAAAGCAGGTTTAAACGATACCAATATATCTATCTCCGAAGAAGGCGTATGCGAAACGGCATCCGGGCTTATCATTTCCTATGTCAGCCAGGACACCTCCTCGCTCAAGGGAACGCTGACCGGGTTTTGCGAGGAACACGGTTTGAATCAGAGCTTGTTTTATGCAATTCTCCGCCAGCTTGATGTGGAACGGGTGCAGTTTGCTAAAAATATCGAAGATTATTCCGAGGGACAGAAGAAGAAGGTGCTGCTTGCGGCAAGCCTGCTGACTCCTGCACATCTTTACATTTGGGACGAGCCTTTGAATTACATTGATATCTTTTCCAGAATGCAGATTGAAAAATTACTGTTGAATGTCCAGCCCACCATGCTGTTTGTGGAACATGATGTGCGGTTCCGGGAAAAGGTAGCAACGAAAACGATTGAATTAAGATAACATTTCTTTTGTCACAATACTTTCAAAAATTGAATCAATGTATGTGCATCCTCCGTTCCAGCCTTGGCTTCTCTTGTTGCAAAACGCTTAAATCCATTTTGCTTCTCATAAAATTCTATCAGCCGTTCATTATCATCAGCTTCTAAGAAAACAATCATACCTCCAGCCATATACTGTAGTTCCTTAATCGTATCCAATGCCGCCTGCAGAAGCTGTTCCCCTGTAACCTCTGCATTCCTATTGTCAGCAAAATTTTTACCTAACTGCGCTATCAGATATGCAGAAAGTGTATATGTACCATTTGTTTCATCTAATTCGCTCACTCTTGCAATCTTACGCTTCATCGTATTGCTGAAATTATCCGAATTTACACTAATTGGTTTGATTGTAATTGTGAAATACCCCACTAACACGGCATTTTCATTTGTAAATACCAGATACGTTACAGACTGATTCTTTTTCGTAAATTCTATGGATTGTTCTTTTAAAAATCTTTCCACATCCATGTTCTTGCCGCATGAAAACTCGGAGAGAAGTTCAAGTAACGTTTCCTCTCCGAGTTCATTATCGTCTTTAGCCGACAAGTATTCACGAATGTTAAAAACGGTAATATCATTAAGCATCTGCTTTTTTCCTTTTCGCCATGAATTTCTTTACTTCCTCTGAGCCACGCAGATGTGTGATCCCCATATCCGATGCCGGAACCCTGTGGAGCGACTCCTGATATGATTCCTCAACGGCATTAGCAAACATCTCTACTTGCTTTTCACCAGAAACGATAAAATTTTTAGTAATACTAGAAGTTGCCATTTCCAACACCTCCGTTATGAAGTGACTTTTGTCAAGAGGTAAATTAAAAAAATTCAAACT
>JAMPAW010000219.1 GCA_023666975.1 Clostridium sp. | reverse complement strand
AGGACATTATCAACCAATATATTATTTTCTGTAAAGTTTTTGATGAACAGAGAAAATTGTATGGAATGACAGAACAGGCAGTGAAAGAAACAATCCGTATTTGCAAGGACAGGAATATCCTAAAAGAATATCTGATTAGCAGAGAAGTGGAGGTAGTGACGATTATGATGAGTTTATTTGATGATGAGCAGATAATGAGGACTTATGCGAGGGATATTGAAAAGGAAACGGAAAGAAAGACAGCCGAAAAAATGATGAAAAAGGGAAAAATGACTTTGGAAGAAATCGCAGATTGTGTTCCGTCGTTGTCGTTTGAAGAATTAAAAGAAATTGAAACCGAGGTCATGCAGTTAGCGTAATCAATCATATCAATCGAAATAAAATATAGTAACAGCGTTAGGGCATATAGAAATGGAAATCTATATGCTCTATTTTTTGACCATTAAGGAGGGATGATGAGCGACAACATTCAGACCAATATCACAGGGCAAAACAAGAAAAGGTGATGCAAAATGATTCAAAATGAAGATATTTTACAAGACACAGTCCGAAATAAATTGTAAGATGGGTGTGACAGGAGGAAAATCCACATGAAAAAAGAGACGAGGACAGTGGTATATGATGATGGGCTGAGGATTGAGGCATGCCATTTTGAGGGAATATTCCATAGAAAAGGGCAGTATCGTGCTTTTTAATCCGGGGGATAACCATGCCTGTGTGCAGAGTGATGATGGAACATTTGATTACCGTGGGTTTAATATTGCAAAAGAAGTCATGCTTGATTTGGCGGAGGAGGTCAGCGGGAAATGGCAGCTGCCGGGCTTTTCCTTTCGGAATATCGTGGAAGGGGGCGTGCAGCGGATGAATGAGTCAGCAGTTCTCAGATGGATATTTTGGGTAATATACAGAAATGTGAGGAAATTAGTTGGCAGGAGAGTTTGGATTGCATTTTCCGTATTGTTGAGTGTACCAATTATTACCTAAGTTCCGTACTTGCCGATAATGGATATAAAGTGAAGAAATGCGGTGTGGTGGGCGAATGGTATCTGCCGGAGACAGGCGGCTGCTTATGTGATTCTCAAATGCAGAAATGTGGGTTCGTATTGCGGAAAAGCAAGGGTATGGAGACGGTGGAATATGTTATGGCAGAATCCGGTCTGACAGTCGGCATTAAGAGGCAGAACCTTTTGTTTCTGCCGGATGGGAATTTGTTAGATGATAATGGTTTAAGAGAAATTTTGCAGTTGGCAACGGAAAATGAGATTATAAAAATACTGGCAGACATTCCGGAACGGAAGGAACTGCCAGAATTATATAAGCGGGTAGGCTTTTCACAGGCCTATCTTTACCGCTGCTATCAGATAGAGGAGAAATTCTCCGGGAAACAGGAGGTTTGAACAATGGATTTACAGAATGAAAAATGTGTCATGGTAATTGATGAAAGCCTGCCGCTTGGAATTATAGCAAATGCGGCAGCGATTATGGGAATCACGCTGGGGAAACAGATGCCGGAGGTTGTAGGTGCGGATGTGTATGACAGGTCAGGGAACGGGCATTTAGGCATTACCAGATTTCCGGTGCCAATCCTAAAGGGCAGCAGGGAAGTGATACGCACAATCCGCCAAAGGCTGTATGAACCGGAATTTTCCGATTTGACGGTGGTTGACTTCTCTGACTTGGCGCAGGGGTGCAAAACGTATGAGGAGTTTATTGAAAAAATGCAAGAGGTTTCCGAAACGGAGCTGGAATATTTTGGGGTTGCCATCTGTGGACCGAAAAAGAAAGTGAATAAATTAACCGGAAGTATGCCACTGTTGAAGTAGTATAAAAAATAAAACCGCTGCTTTGAGGAATTACCTCATATGCAGCGGTTTGTCATTTTGTTTGCACTCGTTCACTGACAAATTGGATTATCCACTTAGAAACTATTTAAAAATATGCAACCAACAGTTGCCGGATTGGAACGCATAGGTAGATTGATTATGGAAATTTGTTAAAGTATAATGAATGCTCAGGAGGAAGTCAGGATGGAATTTAAAGAAAAGCTGCAATTATTGAGGACAAACAGAAAACTGTCGCAGGAGGAACTTGCGGACAAGCTGGGCATATCAAGGCAATCCATCACCAAATGGGAGAACGGACAGTCATTTCCGGATATCCAGAATCTTATATGCCTTAGTGAGATTTTTAAGGTTTCCATTGACAGGCTCGTAAAGGAAAACGATACTTGCATGGTGAGTCTTTTTTGCAATCAGAAATATCCTATGCAGGATATCAGGGCTTTTTTAGTCAGGGCAAAAAATAACACATATATAACAGGAGAAAATGAAACTATGCCATCGCAGCCCGCTTCTCACGATTTTCGTTATGAAGATGGGAATTATCTGTATATGGACACTTATTTAGGAGGACAGAAATTTAGCGGTGGGGAACGTGTATGGGTAAGCGGTCAGGCGGTGTGGGCAATGAACTATTATGGGCAGAGTTTGAAAGAAAATTTCGATATTGCCTTTTTGAAAGAAGTGCTTTCCCATGTTTCAGTTGCAATGCCATTCCGGGGACCGGAGTTTTACCAGAAAGGTGATTATATGTACCAGTGCCAGGTGCAGGGTGATTTTGAATGTTTTACCGGTGAGGAAAGGATATACTGTAGGCAGGAAAAAGTATTTATCTGTACATTTCACGGGGGGATTATCTTATGAACATAATAGAAAATGAAATTACGGTAAAGGATTTGGTTACAAAATCAAATCTGCCGGCAAGTGATTATGTGATAAACCCTTATGTGGGATGCCCTCATGGATGCAGGTACTGTTATGCCTGTTTTATAAAGCGGTTTACAAAGCATAGTGAAGAATGGGGGAGTTTTATTGACATTAAGCGGTGTGACAAGCCGATAAGCAGAAAGAGGCTGCAGGGGAAATCTGTTTTTCTGTCATCTGTAACGGATTGTTACAATTCATTTGAGGAGAAGTACGGCAGTACACGAAAAATATTGGAGCAGTTGGTTTCGGTAGATTGTGAACTGAACATCTCAACAAAATCCCATCTGATTTTAAGAGACATTGATTTATTGAAACAGTGCAAGAATCTGAAAGTATCGGTGTCAGTTAATACATTGGATGAACAATTTAAAAGTGATATGGATTATGCCAGCAGTATCTGGAAACGGCTTGAAACGCTTGAAATATTACATGAGAATGGCATATATACTGTTTTGTTTATGTCACCCATTTTTCCGGGCATAACGGATTACAAAAAAATCATAGAAAAAACACATGGGTATGTGGATGAATACTGGTTTGAAAATCTGAACTTACGGGGGAATTATAAGCAGGATATTCTTAACTATATAAAAAATACTTATTCACGATTATGGAAACTGTATGATGAAATATATGTAAAAGGGAACATGGAATTTTGGAACGCTCTTTCCATTGAGATTGAGGAATATTGTAATGAACATTCAGTAAAACATATCAATTATTTTTATCATAAGGAATTGGTAGAAAACAAATTAAAACCGAAGTGATCAGATAGAGGAAATCGTTGCTATAGGAAATTAACCCATATATAGCGGTTTGTAATTCCACTATATCAAATAGCGGTTTACAGAGAAAGTATGCCGCTGTTGAGGTAAAAAAGTCTTTCCTTCTATTCCTCTGTATGTTATAATAATAAAAAATATGTAAAAACATACAGGAGGATTCATGGAGAAAAATACATTGAAAATAGGCGAACGGCTCAAAGAAATCCGTAACACAAGGCATCTTACATTGGATGAGACTGCGGAGCTTACGGGGGTAAGCAAGCCAATGTTAGGGCAGATTGAACGTGGGCAGTCCTCACCTACCATTAACGTATTATGGAAAATTTCAACAGGGCTGAAAATACCCTTATCTTTTTTCTGCAGGCAGCCGGAAACGGAATATACGGTTGCCGAACCCTGCGAAAAAGGGATGATTACAGAAGAAAATGGTAAAATGAGGGCATATCCGCTGTTTCCGTTTGATCCGGCAAGGAATTTGGAAGTCTTTTATATTGAGTTTGATGCAGGGGTACATCATGCTTCCCTTCCCCATGCGGCGGGAGTGGAGGAGTATATTCTTCCTGTGCAGGGGGCTTTGAAAATGGTAATCGGTGGGAAAGAGGTATTATTGCAGGAAAAGCAGTCTGTACGCTTTGGTGCGGATGTTCCCCATGCATACCATAATGCTTCCAATGAAGTGTGTACCGTCTACAATGTGATTTTTTATCCAGACAATTAAGGTCAGAAGGAGGAAAACAATGGCAATCGAAAAAGTAAAAGCATATTTCAGGGAACATGGGATGGAGGAGAGGATACAGGAATTTGATGTGTCCAGTGCAACGGTGGAGCTTGCCGCCAAAGCATTACACTGTGAGCCGCAGAGGATAGCAAAGACACTTTCTTTTATGGTGGAAAATGAGGCGGTGCTGATTGTGGCAGTCGGGGATGCGAAGATTGACAATCCGAAATATAAGGCTAAGTTTGGTAAAAAGGCAAAAATGCTCTCACCGGACGAGGCGGAAACACTGGTAGGCCATGCAGTGGGCGGTGTCTGTCCATTTGCGGTACATGAGGGCGTGAAGGTGTATCTGGACGTGTCATTAAAACGCTTTGATACGGTTTTTCCTGCCTGTGGCAGCTCGAACAGTGCGATAGAGCTTACCATTCCGGAGTTAGAGGAACATTCAGGATATGCGGAATGGGTGGATGTCTGCAAGGAATATGATACTTGCGGGTGAAATAACGGCTGTTTTCAATTGTTCGCCGCGGTAAAGGCAGTCAAATTGCTACAGAAACAGACATTCTGATGGAGGGAATGGTTTTGAATTTTACGAAATCGCTGACACAAAGGACATTGTATATATTGGGAAGGAACTGCCAGACGAATATACGGGTTCACGGTATACATATTCGCTGAAAGGGGCAAATATAAAAGCGAAGGCAAACGCATCACAGGGAATACCGGAAATGCTGGAGATTGCAACGGGAAAGCATTTCAGGGAAAATTCCGGTG